>JBKPDQ010000054.1:0-12133 GCA_046728015.1 Actinomycetota bacterium | reverse complement strand
GAACCTGCCGGCTGGACGCGGACGAGCGTGGACTTCCCGAACACGACCCAGACGGAGCCCGCGCCGACGGCGACGCCGCCGGTCGGCTGATAGACCGCCCTGCCGACGAGGTCGACGGTCTTCGTCACCCGGTCGAAGGCTGGATCGACCCGGGAGAGCTCTCCGCTGCCTCCGTGCGCTACCCAGACTGCGGCGAAGCCGACGTCGAGTCCTGTCGGCGTCGCCGGCAGCGCGATCGTCTTGAGGATCCGCCTACCGCGCGGCTCGACCCGCGTCAGCGTGCGGTCCTCGAGATTGCCGACCCAGAGCGATCCTGCGCCGTCGACGATCGGCCCGGGCCGCGGTCCGACGGGCAGCACAGCGACGACCTCGTTCTTTCGAGGATCGATCGCAGCCACCGAGCCGGGCGGCACGGTCAGCGGCGCCGAGTCGTCGCGCAGCAGCAGTACCGAGGCGCTCGCTGCGGCCACCACGACGATCCCCGCCGCCGCAAGCGCACGGCGGCTCACAGGGCGCTCTACGCGCGCCGCGGGCGCCGACGGGACCGAGCCGGCGAGAGACAGTTGCTCGTCCTGGCGCAGGATCGCGGCTTCGAGCTCGCGGAGCTCGGGGCTGGGCTCGAGCCCAAGGTCTTCGCCGAGGGTCCGACGCGCCGTCCGGTAGACGCGCAGCGCGTCGGCCTGTCGACCGGAGCGATAGAGCGCGAGCATGAGCAGCGCGCGCAGCCGCTCGCGATAGGGCTGCTTGGCGACGAGGGCCTCGAGCTCGGGGACGAGCGAAGCGTGGCGGCCGAGCGCAAGGTCGGCCTCGATCCGCTGCTCGAGCGCCTCGAGGCGCTGCTCTTCGAGCCGCGCGACCGCAGTGGCCGCGAACGGCTCGTCGGAAAGGTCGGCGAGCGGCGTGTCGCGCCAGAGCTCGAGCGCCTCGCGCAGCAGGGACGCACGCCGCTCGTCGGCGTCGGCAACCTGCGCCTCGGCGCGCAGCGCGGTGAAGCGGTCGAGATCGAGCGCTCCCGGCTCGACGTTCAGCACGTAGCCGGGCGCGGTCGTGCGGAGCGCGCTCGCATCGCCGCCAAGCGTCTTGCGCAATCCCGCGACGTAGACCTGGAGCGCGGACCGGGCGGTCTCGGGCGGCGTGTCGCCCCAGAGCTCGTCGATCAATCGCTGCGTGGGCACCACGCGATTCGCGTTCACCAGCAGGAGCGCGAGGAGCGCGCGCTGCTTGCGCGCGCCGAGGTCGACGACGGCGCCGTCGCGCCAGACCTCGAGCGGGCCCAGAATGCGGTATTGCAGCTTCGGCACGGCCGTGACGGCCGCCGGGGCTGGGCCGCGAGCGCTCATCGCCGAAGTTTAGGCGGGGCTTTGGCGGTTCTTTGGCTCGACTTCAGGACGGCCGCGCATCGTGGCGCTCGTCATCGGCACACGACAAAAGGAGGAAGGATGACGAGTACGAGCAGGAACCTGCGGAGAGCGGTCGGGTTGCTCTGTCTGACCGGCGCCTTCGCCGTCTTCGGCGTCGCCGCCGCGCCGGGTCTGGCGCAGGAGGGCCCATCGCCCGCGCAGCTCGCGGAGCAGGGTTGGACGTGCTTCGTCCCGCCTGTCGCCGGGTCCGGGGTGGTGTGCTTCAACCCGGCTCAGGGCCGGCCGCCGATCCCTCCGCTCGGAGAGGACGGTCGTGCGTCATACATGGTCATGCGCTGGACGCCCGCCGGCGAGTTCGACGGTCATGTCCATCTGATCCGTCCGGATCTCTACGCCGGACAGCCGTGTCCGCAGACGGGTGGGCTCTACATCTTCAACCCGCGCATTGGCTACTACGAGTGCGTGCGCACCTAGGGCGGAGCGACCGTGAAGCGACTGGCGGCGGCGGTCCTGGCGACCGCCGCCGCCGCGATCGCAGGGGATGTCGCATCCGCCGCCGTCGACCGGGCGGTGCGGGCTGAAGTCGCCGTTGCCGGCAAGGGACATCCGTTCGACGTCCGACGGATACGGATCGTCGACGACCTGAGTCCCGGCGAGAGCTACCGCCTGCCGTCATTCGCCGTGCGGAATCACCGCGGCGGTCGCGCCGCCTACCGTCTCATCGCCTTCGCCGACGCTACGGAGGCGGAAAGGCGTCCACCGCGACGCTGGCTGCGTTTCGTGCCCGCTGCAGTCGTGATCGACGCCGGGCGCTCGCGTGCGATCGGCCTGCGGCTCGAGGTGCCGCACACGGCCGAGCCTGACGCGTACGCCGTCCTTATCGGCGTTCGTCCCGGCGGTTCGGAAGGCGTGCGTCTGACATTTCGGATCGAGCGAGCCGAGAGCACGCAGGCGTGGCTTCGACAGGCAGCGAGCCTCTCGATGTGGGTGGTGCCCGCGATAGTCGGAGCGATTCTCGTCGTCTTCCTCGTACGAGGTTGGTCATGAAATCGCGGGCAGCAAACGGGCAGCAAACCGCCTGAAATAGGTTTCGCTCAACCATGCGGGATCGAAGCGTCGGAAGCCCGAAGAACGGCATGAATAGAGCGATTCTGCGTCCATCGTCGCGAATCGTCGTGACCCTCGAACCGGCCTGTCACGCCGGAGGTCGCGGGTTCGAGTCCCGTCGCTCCCGCTCTCGAAGTCCCTGAAAACAAGCACTTTCTGTTGTCCGATCAGATGCTCAAGTCCGCCTCGTGGCCCAATCCCGTGGCCCAAACGGTTTGATCAAAAGTCCTGCAAATAGGGCGTTTCGTGGCCATTGTTTGTGTCCGGTCGCACGAAAGAAAACGGTTCAAGGCCTGACGAAGTCATTGCGCGACACGGCCCAGGGTCGAGGCACGCGCCGACCGCGCCGAGCTGATCTGGCAGGGTCGCCGACATCGGAACCGGCTGCTTGTTTTTCAACTGTGGTTGGCGTGCGCACTCGCGGCGACGCACCGGCGTCGGTTCGGGGGCGAGCCGGCCGGCTACAGCGAGTCGCTCGGCAGCTCGCAGCCGTTGCGTGACCGTTGACGTAGTCGCCCCAGGCGCCGGAGCAGGTCTCGTGGCACTCGTGCGCAGACCGGACGTCAATAGGATCGGGTCGTGCGCGAGCTGCGCCCCGGCCTGTGGCACTGGAAGGCACCGCACCCGCAGTGGGAGCCAACCGAGCCGTGGAACCAGAACGTCTCGTCGTACGCTATCGACGACGGCGAGCGGCTGCTCCTGTTCGATCCACTGGCCCTGCCAAGCGAACTCGAGGAGCTTGCAACCCGGCGCGAGACGGCGATCGTGCTCACCGCGCCGTGGCACGAGCGCGACACAAAGAGCCTCGTCGAGACGCTCGGCGTGCCGGTCTTCACGCCTCTGCCCGAGACCGCGGAGGACCTCATGCAGAAGTACGGCATCACCGCCGAGCAGGCCGGAGACGGGAGCCCCGACCTGATGTGGCTGTTCCGCGAGAGGAAGGGCCACGCACGCCCGTACGCCCCCGGCGATCGGCCGCTGGCCGGAGTCCAGGCGTTTCCCAGCCGGGAGACGAACGAGGTGGTGCTCTGGATCGAGGACCAGCGCGCGGTCGTCGCCGGCGACACGCTCGTCGACTTCGGCGAGGGCCTCGAGATCCCGCTCCAGTGGCTTTTCCACGGCGTGACCCGCGAGCAGGTCGTCGAAGGATTACGGCCGCTCCTCAAGCTCCCGGTGGAGCTCGTGCTCCCCACCCACGGCGGGCCGACCGACCGCGCCGCGCTCGAGCGAGCGCTGTCCTGACGCGGGAAACCCCCACTCGCACCCGCGAATCCCCGCAACGCCGGGCAGAAAGCCCAGCTTACGCCGCAAATCCCCGCCTATCCCCGCTCAGCCCGGAAGCGCCACGACCGGCCTGTCACGCTGGAGGTCGCGGGTTCGAGTCCCGTCGCTCCCGTCTCTAGAGGTGCCTGCAAATCGGCATCTTGTGTTGCCTCGATAGACGGAATCCGCGCTTCAAAGCCGGAACATTTGCTGCCCGACGGCTTTGCTCTGAGTCAGGATCTGCGGGCGAATAACCTGCAAAACAGCCAAATCTTCCACGTGGGATCTCGATGGTGCTCGGGCCAGCAGCGGAAAACCGATCATTCGCCAGCCTCGCCGACGTCCTATTTCCTCGCGCGCGTGTAACCGTTCACGAACACGTTGCGCATCTCGGTCTCCTTCGGTCACTGCGACGGCCGCGCCTCACAGCGCCGACGCCTCGCTTGGAATCCCGTGTTGTCTGCGCGACCATTTCGGTAGAGGCACTCCGGTGGACGCCGTCATCGCCCGTGAGCAGGAGCTCGCGTCGCTGCGCGAGTTTGTCGCCGCGTCGCGCGCCGGCGGGCGCGCGCTGGTACTGAACGGCGACGCCGGGATCGGCAAGACGACGTTGTGGTTGGCGGGAGTGGATGCGGCGCGGGAGCGGTCGGTGCGCGTCTTGACGGCGCGGCCCGCCGTGGCGGAGCGCAGGCTCGCGCACGCCGGTCTGGGGGATCTGCTCGAGGATGTGCTGGAGGAGGTCTTGCCCGCGCTGCCGCCGCCGAGGAGGCGCGCATTGGAGATCGCCCTCTTGCTCGCCGAGGCCGACGGGCGCGCTCCCGATGCGCGCGCGGTCGGCGTCGCGGTCCTGAGCGCGCTGCGTGCGCTGACCGAGGACAGGCCGATCCTCCTCGCCGTTGACGACGTTCAGTGGCTGGATTCGTCCTCGGCCGGCGCGGTCGAGTTTGCGCTGCGACGGATGATCGACGCCCCGGTCCTCCTACTCCTCGCACGCCGCGCAGGCGAGGCAGGCCCCGTGCCGGAGGGCGCGCTGCCTCCGGAACGCGTGAAGCGTGTGGAGGTCGGGCCGCTCAGCCTGGGCGCGACGCATCGTCTGCTCCGGCGCCGGCTGGGGCGCTCGTTCCCGCGGCCGACGCTCGCGCGGGTGCACGAGCTGTCTGGCGGCAACCCGTTCTTCGCGCTCGAGGTCGCGCTCGCGCTCGAACGGACGGGCGCGGCCCCAGCGGCGGGTGAACCGTTCCCGGTGCCGGACACGCTCGAGGCGCTCGTGCGCGATCGGCTTCAAGCGCTGCCCGAGGAGTCGGGCCCAGTCTTGCTCGCGGCTGCGGCGCTCGCCGAGCCGACGCGGCCGCTGCTCGCGTCCGCCTACCCGGACGCGGCCGCTGCCTTGGACCCTGCTCTCCGCGCCGGAGTGGTCGCGCTGGAGGGCGAGCGGGTCCGGTTCACGCATCCGCTGCTCGGCTCGGTGGTCTACGAGCATGCGTCGCCGCTCGAGCGTCGCGGTGCCCACCGGCGGCTGGCCGGGTTGGTGGACGATCCGGTGGAGCGGGCGCGACACCTCGCGCTGGCGGCCGAGGGGCCCGACTCCCTCGTCGCGCGTCGTCTCGACGAAGCGGCCGCCGCCGCGCGCGTCCGCGGTGCGCCGATCGCGGCGGCAGAGTTGCGCGAGCTGGCTGTGCGCGCGACTCCATCCGAGGACGCGGACGACCGTCGCAACCGCCTGCTCCACGCAGCGCGCGACCACCTTGTTGCAGGTGCGGACGACCGCGCCCGTGCTCTGGGCCAGGAGCTGCTCGCCGCGGCCGCGTCTGGTCGCGAACGGGCGCAGGCGCTGCTGCTGTTGAGCGAGGTCGAGGGACAGGAAGGGGTGGTAAACGCCCAGATCGAGTTTCTCCAGGCGGCGCTACGCGAGGCAGACGGCACACCCGAGCTCGCGATCGAGATCCAGTGGAAGCTCGGGTACGCGGTCCGTTTCAGCGCGGGAACGCGCGCGGGGATGAGTCATGCGCGCGCGGCACTCGAGCTTGCCGAGGCGATCGGCGTCAGCGCGCTCATCTCGCACACGCTCGCGACGCTGGCGGAGCTGATGGGCTACGCGGGCGAGGCCGGCGCGATCGCGCTCGCCGAGCGCTCGCTCGCAGTCGCTCGTCGCGCGCGGGACCACGAGGCCATCGAGCACGCGCTGTGGGCGCTGGGCACCTGCCTCACATGGGCTGGACGCTCCGTCGACGCCCGCGAGCCTCTGGCGGAGGCGTACGCGTCGTTCGCCGGCGGCGACGATGTGAAGGCGAAGATGGTTCTCTGGCTCCTGGCGCTCACCGAGCTTCGGGCCGGGCATTGGGACCTCGCTCACGCGTACGCCGAGGAGCGGCTCGAGATCGCGGAGATGCTCGGGGACGTCGACGCGAACACCTCGATCCCGCTTGCGCTCGTGTCGGCCTATCGCGGCGAGGAACAGGAGGCCCGAGAGATCGCAGAGGCCGGAATCGAGCTCGCCGAGGCGTCCGGTACGCCGTTCTTCGCAAGCTGGCATCGCGGCGTCCTCGGGCTTCTCGAGCACTGGGCCGGTGAGTCGGCCGCCGCGGTCGACCTGTTCTCGGCGGCGATGCGTACACGCGAGTCCGTGGGCTTCCGCGAGCCGGCGTCACCGCTCTACCGTGTCGACTACGTCGAGGCGCTCGTGGCGCTCGGCCGCATCGACGACGCACTCGCCGTGCTCGAGCCTTGGGAGGCCGACGCTGAACGGCTCGGTCGCGGGTGGGCGCTGGCGGAGACGACACGTTGCCGTGGGCTCGTGGCCGCCGCGCGCGGCGAGGTCGAAAGAGCGCAGGGTCTCCTGGAGACCGCCATCGCGCGGCACGTGTCGGTCGGCGACCCGTTCGGCCGCTGCCGTGCCCTCTTGGCGCTCGGCATCCTGCGCCGGCGGGCGCGCAAGAAGCAGTCGGCGAGAGAGGCGCTCGAGCAGGCGCTGTCGGGGTTCGAGGCACTCGGCGCCCGGCGCTGGGTGGAGAGGGCCCGGGCCGAGCTGGGACGCATCGGCGGTCGTGTTCGCACCGACGAGCTGAGCCCGGCGGAGCGGCGCGTTGCCGCGCTGGTCGCAGAGGGCCGAACGAACCGCGAGGTGGCGGCGGCGCTCTTCCTCAGCGAGCGAACGGTGGAGAGCCATCTGACGCGCGTGTACTCGAAGCTTCACGTGCGCTCCCGCACCGAGCTCCTCCGCGCGTTGCAGTAGCGAAGCGAAGCAAAGTTCCGGGATTCCCACGTTTCCACCGGGGCGCGTCGTCTCTACCGTCGGCCGCGTGCCCAGCTACCTCGTCGAGACGTATCTCGCCGGCGCAGACCCGCGCGAGCGAGCGGCGCATGAACAGCGGGCGCGCTCGGTGGCCGACCGGTTGAGCGCGAACGGAACGAACGTCCGGTTCGACCTCTCGATCCATGTGCCCGAAGACGATGTCTGCTTCCTTGTCTTCGAGGCGCCGTCGAGCCTCGCCGTGGCCGCGGCCGCGGAGCAGGCAGGTCTCCAGCCCGTGCGCGTCGTCGCCGCGTTCACGTCTCGGCGGGAGGTCATCAAGTCGCCGGGCGACCGGTGATGCGAAGGAGGAGACCATGACCAAACGGAAGCTCGTCGCCATCGCGGGAGCCGTCACGTTCGTCGTCGGCGGCTCGATCGCCTGGGCGGCGATTCCCGACTCGGGCGGCGTGATCCACGGCTGCTACGACAACCTGTCGGGAAAGCTGCGGGTCGCCGACACCGAGGACGGCGACCCGAAGGCGTGCGGCAACAACGAGACGGCGCTGAGCTGGAGCGAACAGGGGCCGTCGGGTGCGACGGGCGAAACCGGCCCGCAGGGCCCGCCCGGCATCAGCGGGTACGAGACCGTCAGCGAGGCGACTGAGTTCAACGAGGACGACCGGAAGCACGTCACAGCCAACTGCCCAGAGGGCAAGAAGGTGATCGGGGGCGGCGCGATCCTCGTCAGCTTCAGCCCGGAGCAGACCGGGATCTTCATCACCGACAGCGCACCCTCTGCCGAGACTGGCTGGTTCGTGGAAGCCAGGGAGTTCTTCGGCGTCGGCGACCCCTGGGGCCTGCAGGCCGAAGCGATCTGCGCCTTCGTGGAGTAGCTCAAGGGAGACGAGAACCCATGCTGCCGCTGCCACCGTCGCGACGTGAGTTCCGATCGACGCTGGAGCAACAAAGAAACGAAGCGCTCTCGTCAGCGCGAAAGGAGAGATCATGAGTTCAACAGCGATCAGCACCCGTGTTCTTGCTCGGGTTCTCCGGGTCGTGGCGCTGGCCGTTGCGGCGCTGGCCGTCACTGCGTCAGCAGCGACGACCCGTGATGCGGCGGCCGCGCTGCCCCCGGGAAACACGGTCGCACAGTGGAACAAGCTCGCCGAGGACACCGTCGTCGGGTCGGGAACGTTCCAGGGCGAGGGCTTCATCTACATGGCATATGCCTCGGCTGCCGTCTACGACGCCGTGGTCGCGATCGAGGGCGGTTACCAGCCCTACGGCGGTGCAATAACGGCCCCTGCGGGAGCGTCGGTCGATGCAGCAGTGATCGAGGCCGCCTACCGGACGCTGTGGGCCTACTTCCCGCCTGAATCGTGCAACCCCGTCTCGCCAGCGTACGCGTTCTGCCTGGGAGTCCGTCCGAGCCTGGACGCGTCCTACGCGGAGGCGCTTGCTTTGATCCCGGAGGGGCCTGCGAAGGAGGCCGGTAAGGCGGTCGGGCTCACAGCCGCGGCGAACATCATTGCGCTGCGGAGCGGCGACGGACGGCTGACACCGCTCGGCATTACGTCACCGTTCCCGACGCTGCCGCCGGGCCCGGGCGTCTGGCGGCTGACGCCGCCGTTCGCGGCACCGCAGACGCCGTGGGTGGGGAACGTGCGCCGCTTCGTGCTCGGGAGCGTCGATCAGTTCGTGCCCGACCCGCCGCCCTCGCTGCAGAGCGACGAGTGGACCGAGGCCTTCAACGAGATCAAGGCCTACGGCGCGCTGACCGGCAGCGCGCGCACGGACGAGCAGACCCGGATCGGGCAGTTCTGGTCGGCGAACGTCGTCCGCCAGTACAACCGCGTCGGGCGCGACCTCATCGGCGAGGGCGAGAATCTCGTCGAGGCGGCGCGGCTGATGGCGATGGTCAACCTCGTCGGCGCCGACGCGCTGATGTCCGCCCTGTATGCCAAGTACCACTACTTGTTCTGGCGGCCGGTCAGCGCGATCGACCCGTCGGCCGTCACCGCAGACGGGTTCGGCCCCGTACCCGGCTACGACGACGGGATCCCCGCCACGGTCGAGCAGACGGGTTGGCGGCCGCTCCTGACGACGCCCAATCACCCCGAGTACCCCGCCGCGCACGGCGTGATTACGTCGGCAATGGCCGAGGTGTTCAGCACCTTCCTCGACACGAACCAGATCGACCTCTATGTCCACGGGTTCGACCCTGCCGGGCCGCCAGGCAACCTGAACGCGGTGCGGCACTTCGACATGCCGAACGACCTCCGCCAAGAGATCATCGACGCACGCGTCTGGGCAGGTCTGCACTACCACTTCTCAGGCGTCGCCGGCGTCGTTCTCGGGCGCAACATCGCCAAGTACGACCTCAAGCACGCCTTCCAACCAGTCGACTAGAACTTACCTGTACTCGGCTTGGGGAGCGCTCCAATCTGCGCTCCCCGAGCCAGCCGCCCACGCCCAGCAACCCGCCCCGGTCGAATGCTCGGATGGCTCTAGCCCGCCGCTGCCTCGGCTCCCGCCAGCCCACCGGCCGCGGTAGCTTCCGCCAGCGCTGCGGCGACGGCGGACGTAAGAGCCGACGTTGGCAGAAGGTCAGCGCCACTCGTCGAGCGCTAGATGGCCGTTGTGTCTACTGCGGAGCGACCGACGATCTCACCGTCGATCTCGACCCGCGACTGCGGAGCGACCATCGCGCCGCCATGCTCGACGACTGCGTCACCGCTTGTCGTCGATGCAACTCGCGGCTCCGCTGATTTTCGGTGCGATGAAGCGCCGACGAGTCGGTCGTATTACTAATCAGGCGGCAGCTCAAAGCGAGCGATGATCCCCTTGTCACCGGTATCGCCCACCGGGCGTTCCGGATGACGCGTCGCCACCCACGCAACGCCCCGCTCGGGATAGGCGACAACGTCAGGAAACCGCTTCGTGGAGATGCCGAGCAGCCGCACCGGCTCATCCGTCGGGTTCGAGAACGTGTGGAGTCCGTCTGGCCCCTCGGGGAAGTAGACAACGTCCCCCTGGGAAAGCTCCTCCTCGGCCTCCGGTGTGCGGACAGTCGGCGTCCCGCTGAGGACAAAGAACATCTCCTCGACGCCGTAATGCATATGCAACGGGCCTCCGGGCGATCCGGGCAGTAGCTCAGTCAGCGATGCGCCAAGCATGTCGGCACCGAAAGGGTGTCCGAACCATCGACGGCGAAGGTCGTCATTAACCTCGTCCCACGGTTCGTCATCCAGAAAGTTCAAGCGACGCATTTTCGCTCCTCCGTCTCCGTCGAGTGTGCGAGGAGATCATGCTTGCTTGGGCAAGTGCTCTGTCGCGAATCGAAGTCCGCCTTTTTTGGCGGCCCGACTTGCGCAGAGCCGCCTCCGCGCCGCGCAAACACGGCGGGGCGGATCCTCGCGGGTTGAGCCAAGCTGTTTTCAGACGTTTGCTGCCCGTTTGCTGCCCAGCTGGAACCGCCAAGCAGTGGCGCACGCCCGACAGGGGGCACTCAGCAGGGCCGCTGGCCCGACGTCCAAGTGCGAGGCTAGGCAGCCGCCGAGACCACCGTTACCGCAGGTGGGGCAGGGTGTACGCTCGGCAGCACGGTGATACGTGCGACGAAGTCGAGCGCGTGAGCGCGATCCACTTCGACCCCGTGACGCTCTGGGTCCGCGACTTCGATCGCTGTCTCGCTTTCTACCGCGAAGTGTTCGGGTTGGAGGTGCTTCGCCTCTATCGCGGCGAGGATCATCCGCCGTGGGTGGAGCTCCGAATGGGGGATACCCGCTTCTGCTTGCACGGGGGCTACGGCGACGGGCCTTGCTATCGAACGGCGAATCCCCTCGCCCTCCACTTCGAGGTGGACGCCGTGGACGAGGCGGTCGAGCGAATCAACCGGTACGGAGGGCACCTGCGGAGCCCGGTGGTCGAAGAGGACAACCGTCCTGCGGAGCTTCGGAAGGTGCGCCAGGCCGTGTTCAGCGATCCGGATGGAAACGAGTTCGAGCTCATTCAGGTTGTGAGGGAGTTCGAGCCAGGGCAGGACACCTGATGGACTGGGAGAGGGATGGTCCTCGTGCGTCTCGACGGAAACGCACCCGGCCCGTTGCCTGAGTGCGAGCACGATTCCTGCGCTGACGCGACTACGTGGCCGGTGCGCAGGTAGGTGACGACCGCGAGCACGCGCCGGTGGTTGTCCGCGCCTGCGGGAAGGTCGAGCTTGGTGAGGATCGAGCGGACGTGCGTCTCGACTCCGGCGTCGGCTTGTCCGCAACCGGATCACGGTGGTAAAGCGTGGGGTCGAGTCCCGTCGCTCCCGTCCCCTGATCAACTTTGCGCGCTGCAAGTGCGATGTTTAATCCGGGGTCGCGGGAGCGCCCCCTTTGCTGGTTCGACGGCGCAGGGCGCTCTGCGCCGAACGGCCTGGAGGGCGATCGTCATCGGGCGACGATCTCCTGTCGCCGCACGGTTCTCCTCTCGAGATGCTCGGCGAATAGGCCGGTAGCCGCCCTGTCGACGTCGAAGAGAATTCGAGCGCGATACGCACGGAAATTCCAGAGTCGCCTGTCCCCACCAACCGCTTTGGGACGATGACCCGCCGCCCTCGGTGCCGAGTGCCGGGAACGCGCGCCCGTGCCCGTCGTGTAGATCTAACCGACGGCGACGAGGCGCGTACAGTTTTAACGTGACCTTCACCGTCATTCCGGCGCGAGCTGCTTGGACGCGCCTCGCCGACTGGCGCGCGACCCGTCTCGGCGGCGTCGTGTGGTACCTCGTCGCGGTCGGCGTCGTTATCGGCGCGTACTACCTTGCGGCGCGCTTCGGGCTCGAGCTCCTCTATCCGGACGGCCCGGTCGCCGCGATGTGGCCTCCCGTGGGAGTCGGCATCGCTGCGCTCTACTTTTTCGGCCTGCGGCTCTGGCCGGCAATCGTCATCGGCGATCTCCTGCCCGGGGTCGCCGACTACCAGCAGCCGCTCGGCACGGTGTTCGGCCAGACGCTCGGGAACACCGTCGCCGTCGTCGTCGCAGCCGCCCTCCTGCGACGCCTCACCCACGGCCGCGCCGGCCTCGAACGGGTCGTCGACGTTCTGGCGCTCGTCGCCTGCGGCGTCGTCGCCGCGGGCGTGAGCGCGCTCTTCGGGCCACCCGCCCTCTATCTCGGCGACGTG
>JBKPDQ010000053.1:0-9939 GCA_046728015.1 Actinomycetota bacterium | reverse complement strand
GGCTCGTGCGGTCGACCCAAGCCGCGCCGACTACAACGGTGCCGGCCAATGGCTGCGACGGACACGAGCGCCCCAACGCAAAGCACGAGATTGTGCGCACGTCCCGGCCCAGCGCCGAGCAGCATCGCTTCTCGCGCAAAGCAGCACCGCTTCCGCGCAAGCGTCCGATTGTCGTCTGGCAGGCCCGAGCGCTATCGACCGGCATGGCGCAGCTCGTCATCGACGAGGCGAAGTGATTCGTCGGCGACTGATCGGCGCGGCTGCTTCAGCGGACGCAACAGCGAGCAGGACTCGGCTGTTGCTCGTCCAGAGGCGCCCGCGCTCTGCCTATGCCAGCGCCGGGACAGGACGGCGCGGGTCGCAGATGCTCCCGTGTGGAGTTCGAGCTGCGGAAGCTTTAGGTGACGCCTGCCTTCGTCCGGCAGGCGGGACGGTGAGGATCGTTGACCGGGCGACGCCCCGCGCGCACGGCCTTAGCTTCCCGCGTGGACGACACGTTCGAATCGGGCGAAGGCGTTCGGCACGCCGCGCCCATGTTCGTCGCGGAGTTCGGCGGTCGGGAAGCCGGTCTGGATCGCGGTCATGAGCGTGCTGCCGCCCTGTTCTTCGAAGGTGAACTCGATTGTGAAGTCGAAGCTAGACCCGTCTGGTCGGCTCTCCGTCGTGGCGAGCACGATTCGCCGCGGCCGCTCGATCACGTCGAAGACGTGCCGGTGGCGGTACAGGTGGTTGCGCGCAGCGCCGAACGTGATCGTCCAGACGCCACCCGCCCGCAGGTCGCAGTCGGACTCGACGATCCAGCCCGGGTCGTCCTGCCCGTAGAAGGCCTCCTGGCCGGCCTCGGTGGTGAACGCCTCGAAGACGGCGTCGGGCGGCGCGTCGATGACGCGCTTGAGCCGTAGCTCGCTGGTCATCCGCGCTTCTCCACGTGAGCGCCGAACCGATCCAGCCGGCGCTCCCACGCGTGGCGGTAGTCGTCGATCCAGCCGGTCGCATCCTCGAGCTGCGCAGGGCCGAGCCGGCATTCCCGCGCCCGGCCGACCTTCGCGGTGATCACGAGATCGACCGTCTCGAGGATGCCGACGTGCTTCTTGACGCCGTTGAGCGTGAGACCGAACGGCTCGGCGAGCTGCCCGAGCGTGGCCGGTCCCCGCGCGAGCCGCTCGAGGATGCTTCGCCGCGTCGGATCCGAGAGGGCAAAGAACGTCCGATCCAGTGTTTGGTTATGCTGCACCGATCGGTGCACTATACCTCGACGGAGATCGACAAGCTCGTACCGCGAGTGCGGCTAGAGCTCGAGAAAGGGAGTCCATGTCCAGCTCAGTCCTGTACATGTCGATGTCGCTCGATGGGTTCATCGCCGGACCCGACGACGACGCCGACCACGGCCTTGGCGTCGATGGCGAGCGGCTGCACGACTGGCTCGGCGCCTGGGACAGCGACAACCCGCGCAGATTCAACCCGCCAGGCCCGAGCGGCCAGGTCTTCGACGAGTCCATGGCCACGGGAGCGGTGGTCGTCGGGCGCCGCACGTTCGACCTCGCCGGCCGCTGGAACGGCGATCACCACGGCGTCCCGATCTTCGTCCCCACCCGGGGAGAAGCGCCCGAGCCGGCGTCGAAGCTGGTGCACTACGTCACCGACGGCGTCGAAAGCGCGATGCATCAGGCCAAGGAGGCCGCCGGCGACGCGAACGTCCTCGTCCACGGCGCCGATCTCGCGCAGTCGTGCCTGCGAGCCGGAGTCCTCGACGAGCTCGAGATCCACCTGATCCCAGTTCTGCTCGGGGAAGGACGACGATTGTTCGAGCACCTCGGAGGCGAACGGATCGAGCTCGAGCTGACCCGCGTTCTGGACGCGCCGGGCGTCACGCACCTCCACTATCGGGTGGCATCGTGACCGCCAACGCCCCGCGACAGCTCATTCTGCACATGTCGGTATCGCTCGACGGGTTCGTCGCCCGCCGCGACGGCGTGATCGACTGGCTCTCGAGCCACAGGACCGGCGTCGACCATGGCGATCGCCGAAGTCACGCCAACCTCGAGATGATCGGACAGCTTGGCCTGATCGTGCTCGGGCGAGGCGCTTACGAGGAGATGGCGCCGGCCTGGTCCAGCTCGGACAGTCCCCTGGCGCAGCTCATGAACTCGCTGCCCAAGATTGTCTTCTCGCAGAGCGGGTCGGAGGTCGACTGGAGCAACACCCGGATCACTGACGCCCCGATCGAGCAGGAGATCCCGCGGCTCAAGCACGAGTCAGGCAAGGACATCGCCGCGTTCGGCGGCGGGCACTTTGCGCACAGCCTGATCCGCGCGCGCCTGGTCGACGAGTACCGGCTCACCGTGCACCCGGTCGCGCTTGGCGACGGTCTCTCCCTGATGCACGGCCTGCCGGAGCCGCAGCGCTTCGAGCTCATCAGCAGCACCGCCTACGCGGACGGCTGCGTCGTTCAGGTCATGCGGCCCGCCTGAGCGACCAGAACAGAGAGCGATGCGAGTCGCTACCTGGAGACGGCGGTCTCGAGAAGCTGACCGGCGACGCCGCGATCGTCGTGGTCGGCGAGCTCGGCCACTGCACGTCCGCGACGACAGCCAGGCGAGCCGGGACGCCTGTGGCATCCGTGGGAAGAACGGCTCGAGCCGCCCGCTGTGACCGATGACCTGGGCACCACGTACGCGCGGTGGGCAGACGCAGAAGCCGGGGACTTCCGCGCCGGCTATGGCTTGTCGCGCATTGCGACACTCCGCGCTTCACGCTCCAGGCCGTGGCCGCGTCGCCTAGCGTTTACCTGCGATGGACCACCTCGCGATTCCCGTTAGCGACCAGGAGCGCTCGCGCCGCTTCTACGAGACATATTTCGGCTTCGGGGCCCGGCCGGCGCGGCGGTACGACGACGGCGTTCTGATGCTCTACGACGCGAAGGGATTCGCGCTCGGTCTGGCTGAGGAGAGGATCGCCCCACCCACCTGGATGCACTTCGGCGTCGGGATGCGCGATCGCGAGGCCGTCCGCGCGCTGCGCGACCGCCTCGCTGCGGACGGCGTAGAGCTGGTCGAAGAGTGGGACGAGCCGGACTACGCGAGCGTCAAGTGCCGCGACCCGGACGGTTACATCGTCGAGGCGCATGGGAGCCTGAGCGGTGAAGATCGATGTCCAGAGGGATCCCTGCGCTGCCCAAGCGCGATGATTTTTCGCTGCCCTGGCCGTCACACGAATATGACCTCCACGACGCAAGATCCCGACACACAGCTCGACCGCCGCTCGTTCACCATCAGCGTGCAGCGCTATCGGCGCGAGCTGCACGTCCACTGTTACCGGATGCTCGGCTCCTTCGAGGAGTCCGAGGATCTCGTCCAGGAAACCTTCCTGCGCGCGTGGCGCCGGCGTCAGACGTTCGAAGGCCGCTCCTCACTCCGCGCCTGGCTCTACAGGATCGCGACGAACGCCTGCCTCGACGCCCTCGACAAGCGCCCTCGCACCGTGTCCGCGACCGGTGAGGTGCTGTGGCTACAGCCCTATCCCGACGAGCTGCTGGAGGAGCTCGTCGGCGCCGGCGACGACCCGGAGGCCACCGTCGTCTCGAAGGAGACGATCGAGCTCGCCTACCTGGTCGCGATCCAGCGCCTGGTCCCGCTGCAGCGCGCGGTGCTGATCCTCCGGGACGTCCTCGGCCTCTCCGCGAAGGAGACCGCGAGCGTGCTCGAGACGAGCGTGCCCGCGGTCAACAGCGCGCTCCAGCGCGCACGGGCGGCGATGGGCGACCACCTCCCCGAGCGCCGCGAGGAGTGGCCGTCCGGCACGGACGTGACGGCGGCTGAGCGCGAGCTTCTGGACCGCTACGTCGAGTACAGCGAGGGACCGGACCCGATCGCCCTCAAGCGGCTCCTGAGCGAGGACGTCCGCTTCTCGATGCCGCCGCAGCCCGGCCTCTGGGAGGGCCGCGAGGAGGTCGTCCAGTCCTGGATCGACGGCGGCTTCGGCTCGGAGACGTTCGGCTCCCTCCGCTGCCTGGTCACGCGCGCCAACCGCCAGCCGGCGGTGGCGAACTACGTGCGCAAGCCGGGCGACGAGGGCTATACCCCGATGGCCCTCGACGTCGTCCGTATCGTGGACGGCGAGGTCGCGGACATCGTGACGTTCGACGGCTCCGTGTTCCCCTGGTTCGGCCTGCCCGAGTCACTCTGAGCGAGCCGTGGCTATTGGCCTCGCGCAAAGCGACACTCCGCCGGACCTGCGCGGACTTCCGCTCCTCTGGGTCGGCCGCAGGGGCGGGATGACTCGGACTGCGGTATCAGTCCGACTCGTCGCGGGCGCGGCCGTAGCGCTCGTAGATCACACGCGAGCCGAACGTCCTGGTCTCGATCAGGTCCAGCGGGACGTCTTCGGTGACCGGCGGCAGGAACGGCGTGCCGCCACCGACGACGACCGGATAGCGGAACATGCGCAGCTCGTCGACGAGACCGAGCTCAATCGCCTGCGCGGCCAGGCCGGTGCCGCCGATCGAGACGTCCTTGTCGGTCGCGCCGAGCGCCGCAGCGACCTCCCCGGCCACCGACGCCTCGGCGAGCCGGGCGTTGCCCTGAACGCTGTCGAGCGTGTGGCTGAAGACGACCTTCGGGAGAGCGCACCAGACGTCCGCGAACGCGGCCCGGAGCTCGTTGTCGCGCGTCGACGGGTCCGTCTCCCACACCAGCATCGTCTCGTAGAGCCTGCGGCCCAACAGATAGCCCCCGAGGTCGCCCACCTGCGCGAGATGGAAACGAAACAGCTCCTCGCTGGGGGCCGTCCACCCGAACGCGCCGTCGCGGTCGGCGATAAAGCCGTCCACTGAGACGCTCATCGAGTAGATCAGCCTGGGCTTCACCGGCGCGTGATGCTATTGCTCGGGCATGGCGGGCAAAGCATCGGAGCGGTTCGTCTGGGCGGTCGACACTCTGGAGGTCCGCCCGACCGACCGCCTGCTCGAGGTCGGCTGCGGCCACGGCGTCGCGGTCTCCCTGGTCTGCGAGAGGCTGACGACGGGAACGATCACCGCGATCGACCGCTCGCCCAAGATGATCGAGATGGCCACACGGAGGAACCGCGAGCACGTCGACGCGGGCAGGGCTGTGCTCGAGGCCATCGCGCTGGAGGACGCGTACCTCGGCGATCGGCGCTTCGACAAGGTCTTCGCCTTCAACGTCGCTCCCTTCTGGCAGCAGCCGGAGGCGGCGCTCGGTGCCGTCCGTGAGCACCTCGCCCGGGATGGGGCCGTCTACCTCTTCTGGGACGCGCGCCACTCCGCGCCGGAGCGAGCCCGGGAGCTCGCGAACGAGCTGGCCGACCGGCTACGCGAGGGCGGATTCTCCGTCGACAGGGTGCTGGTCGAGGACCTGCGCCCGGTCCCCGTGGTCTGCGCGATGGGGCGGCCCCAGGGCGGATGAACATGGACCGCAACACCGTGTCGCGTTCCCATGCGAGCGCAACTCCCGGCAGCCGGCGCCGAGAGTGCCGCTTCCGTGTAGGCCAGCCGGCTGTGGTCGTCGATGACCGAGTGACAGAACTCCCAACCAGGGCCATTGCGCTTGTCGGCGCCGGTGTGATCGCGGACGCCGGTCACCCGGTGCCCGGGCCGCATGAAACGCCCGAAGCGCTTGGTGTCCATCTGCAGCAGATCACCCGGGCACGGCCACTCAAACCGGACGACCGCCTCGCGCGGCGTCCTGGGCATGCGCGAGAGGCCGTGGCGACGCAGGATCGCGTGGACGGTCGAGTGCGCGATCCCAGTCGTGCCGGCGATCAACCTCGGCCCCCAGCCGGTGCGCTCGCGCTCGGCAGAGATCCGCCGCTCAATCTCCGCGGACGTTCTGGCCGGCGATCGGTGCGGTCGTGACGAGCGATCCAACGCCCACGCGCCCGTCGCGAGCTCCGCCGCCGTCGCGGTCAACCGGCGCTGCTTCCACCCGCGCGCAGTGCGGGACGAGACCGACAGAGCGGCTGCCGCCGCCCTCTCGGACCATCCCAGATCAACTTGAAGACGAGCCAGCTCGATCCGACCCGCCGGTCCGAGCTTGCCCCTAAGGTGCTGACCCATCCGGGCCCTCCTGTGGTTGGGATCCCTGGCAGGACCCACAACTCTCAGGAGCGGCCCGGACGAACCGCCTCAGCCGCGTACAACCTCCCCGGGCAGGTCAGCTAGTCGCGCTAGCTTGCGTGTAGCGGCAGTGTGGCGGCAAGGCGCGTGCCGCCGCCGGGTGGGCTGTCGATGTCGAGCCGGCCGCCGAGCGCGGTCACTCGGTCGCCTATCCCGACGAGCCCCTGACCGTCGGGATCGGCGCCGCCGATCCCGTCGTCGCGAATCTCGACGCGCAGCGTCCCGTCTTTGACGAACGCGCTCACCTCGGCGTGCTCGGCGTGCGCGTGCTTGACGACGTTGGTGAGCGCCTCGGCCACGATGAAGTACGCACTCGCCTCGATCTCCGGCGGAAACCGCTCGGCTGGTACATCCAGGTCCACCGGCAGGTCGAGGCGTGACAGGACCGCGCGGATGCCCGCCTGCAGACCGCCGCGCGTGAGCGCCGAGGGAAGGATGCCGTGGGCCAGCTCCCGCAGCTCCGTATTGCCCTGCCTCGCGTGCTCGAGCGCCTCGCCGACGAGCGACGGTGCCTTTTCGTCGCTCGCTTGGAGCGCTTGCTGAGCGAGCTTGAGCGTGACGATCGTGTGCACCAGCCGCTGTTGCGCGCCGTCGTGCAGATCGCGCACCACGCGGCGGCGCTCCTGGTCGGCGGCGGCGACGATCCGTGCCCCGGACGCGGCGAGATCCGACCGCGCTTGGACGTTCGAGATCGAGGCAGCCACGAGCTCGGTGAAGTCCGCGATCCGCGACTCCGCGTCAGCGGGCATCGGCTCCGCCCGGGAGGTTCCGGCCGCGATCGCCCCCCACAGACGCCCGTCCACGACGATCGGGCTCGCGACGGCGGCCCGCACTCCGAGCTTTCGCAGGTCGGCGGGGATCGAGCCGGCTCGCTCGTAGTCGTCGAACCGCACAGACCGCCCGGTCCGATACACGACCGTCGTGACGCTCTCGCCTTCCTGCTTGATGCGGGCGCCGACCCGGTACGCGTCGCCCGCATCGCCCCAGCGTCCGACGATCGTGCCCCATCCATCGGGTTCGAAGCGCCGGACCGCTGCGACCTCGAGGCCGAGCAGCAGCGCCACCTCCTCGGCGACTTTCGCGAACACCTCCTCTGCCGGGCGTCCACGAGCGACCATCGTCGCCACGCGCCGCAGCGCCGCCTGTTCGTCTGCGAGTCGCTTTGCCTTTGCCTCGGCATTGCGGCGCTCGGTCACGTCGCGAGCCATTGCGTACATGAGCCCGTTCTCGACGTCTGGCGTCGTCGTCCAGTCGAGCACCCTGACCGAGCCGTCCTTGCGGACGTAACGGTTCTCGAACGACACCGTCGGCTTTCCCCGAGCGATGGCGTCCGCCTCCGCCGCCGTGCTGTCCCGGTCGGCCGGATGGACGAAATCGATGTACGGGCGCGCGAGGAGTTCTTCCTCGGTGTAGCCGAGAATCTCCTCGGCGGCCGGGTTCACACGCCTGAACCGTCCGTCGAAGTCGGCAACCGCGATCAAGTCCTGCGACAGAGTGAAGACGCGGTCAAGCTCCTCCTGGGTTCTGGCTCGTCGCGCCGCGTTGAGCATGAGCGCGACGCCGAGCGCGACGACGAGGAGGCCGCCGACCAGGATGACCCAAGGCAGGACTGCCGCAGCACCCTGGACCGGCTCCCGAGGCACGACGACGGTGAATCGCTGGCCTGCTGCCGTGAACGACGTGGTGGACGTTTCGCCGCGATCACGGGCTTGCGCCGAACCACCGGCGGCCCTGACCTGCACCGCCTGCACACCCGTCGCTGCCGCACGCAGCCCGAGGTCCGATACGAAGACCGTCACGTATCCCGGGCGCAGGACCTGTCCGATGAGATTGGGCGCGGGCGCGACGAGAAAGAGCCCGCGCGTGCCGGTTCTCGGGGATTCCATCGGGGTCGCGACTACGCCATCAAGGCGGGTCGCACGACTGAGCGCCGCGGCCATCCCAGGTGCGCTACTCAGATCGATCCCGGGCACGGCCATCGGAGGAAAGCCAGTGGCCAGCGTCGCCGGCAGATAGGAGGAGCGCGATCCGAGGGGCACCACCCCGTAGCGCGCGTCGGGCGTCACGATGGCCTGCCCGATACGCCGCTCGTACGCCGCACGCCGCGAATGGGGAACCTGCTCGACCCATGCGGCGGCCGAGAAGCTCGCCGGGCCCAGCCACCTCAGTGCGTTTTTCGCGAATTGGTCGCTCGTAACGCCGGTACTCCTGGCATCTAGCATGAACCGGCGCAGGCTCTCGGTAAGGGATGCGGCCTGGGCGATGCGGCCATGGATCTGCACCGCCGCGACCTCAGCGCGACGGTCGGAGTCGCGTCGCAGGTCGCGCTCGGCGAGCACGCGGGCGATGATGGAACCCACGACGGTCAGCGCAAGGAACAGCGCTACTCGTGCGATGTATCGCGGCTGCACGGCCAGACCTGAGTGGATGCGGGTGGATTCTCCTCCGCCGCAAGGCCCGCGGCAAGGCGTGCCGCTGGGCTTCCGTCGCGGGTCGGGTCACTGCCCGACGCGGGACGCGATGTTCTGTGGTTCACCCTGATCTCGCTCTTGCCGGTGAACGACGACGGCGTGCGATGGACGAGGTCCTGCATCTGGGGGCCGACGATCGCGATGTTGATCGAGCCGCACGGCTCGACGCACTGCCCTTACCGTCGCCGTCTCAACCGCCGACCATGACCGCAGCCACAATCGCGAGCAGAACCGCGATCAAGGTAGCGCGCCCTTCCTTCGGCTCTCATGACTCTGCGAAACGCGCCGTTCGCGACGCGCGAACGTCGGGGGGATTGGTGTGCGCGTCCTTCGCCACATTGATGAGGGTTCCGCCCGTCGCGGACGGCGGTTGCCTCGGTCGCGAACAAGAACCGGTCCCCAAAGAGGCTACTTCGCGCCGACGTGGGGGAGAAGCGCGCGAGCAGGCCTGCGTCTGGGTAACGCGGCGAGCTCGTGGCGTCGCGATCATGCCCTCGTGCACCCGCGCTCGGCGTTGGTACGGGATAGCGGCTTCGATCAGCTCCGCCGTGCGCAGCACGCCGAGGGCTGTTGCGGCCAGCGGTTGCGGGATGCGGCGCGTCCCCGATCTAGCTCGGACGTTCTTGACAAGGTACGTGCGAACGCGTCCTATTGTCCGTGCCAGATGTCCCGCGGAGGTGAACCTGGGTGTCGCTTGGACCGCGCCAGCTTCGTGCCGCTCCCCCAGCAGCTCTACCCGCGGCTACGCGAGCGCGTCCTGAGCGGGCGCGTCGGCGAGGGCGCCGCGCTCGGGACGGAGCGCGAGCTCAAGGAGACGTTCGGCGTCTCGTGCGCGACGGTCCGTGAGGCCGCGCCGTCTCACCTACGGGGAGCGCCAGGTGCCGGTGGAGTACGTGGAGGGCGTACACCAGCCCGCCGGTTACAAGTACCTCCACCACCTTCCCCGCCGACGGTGCAGGCCGGAGAGCCCGATCGCGCCGCGCCCGCGCTCGGCGGCACCGAGCTTGACGCCAGCGGACAGCGATGAGGTCACAGGAGGAGGCATGAGTGAGATCGGAGACCTGACGAATTCGTCGGGCACCTTCGACCGCCGGCGCTTCCTGCAGCGCCTGGGTCGTGGCTCACTCGGCGTCGGCATGGCTGGCGCGGTGCCGACCGTGCTCGCCGCATGCGGCAGCGAGGCACAACCAGCGCTCGAGACCGGCGCGGACGCGATGGCCGACGTGTGGCTCGGCACGTCGATCCGCAGCCTTTCGAACCCGTATCACGCTCTGTGGAAGCAGGGCGGCGAGGACTTCGCGGCATCGGTCGACGCCGCCGACCGGATCCAAACCT
>JBKPDQ010000052.1:0-4491 GCA_046728015.1 Actinomycetota bacterium | reverse complement strand
CGGTTGCACCGGCGTTCAGCGCCTGGGCGGCGGCGTGGCGTTCCGGCCGAGGAGCGTGGGCGACGATGCCCAGTCCGGGCCGAGCGTCGAGCAGGGCCTTGATCGCCGCGACTCCGCTGAGGTCGTCGGCGCCGTTGGCGGACGGCCGCATCTCGACGATCGCGACGTCGAAATCACCGAGCGCGGTCAGCAGCTCCAGCGCGTCGCGACCGTCGCCTGCCTCCTCGACCTCGTAGCGGCTCGCGAGCAGGCCCTTGACCCCCAACCGGATGGTGGGGTGTCCGTCTATGACCAGGCAGCGCCGTTCCTCGCTCACTCCAACTCGCCCCGGACGGCGCGTTCCTTGCCCCAAAACAAATTTGCCTCCGCCTCCCGAAAACGGTCGATGGATGGCTACGCGCGCCGGTGAGCCCATCCTAGCCAGGTCGCCCGGAGCGATGCTGAGCGCCTGTCGCTAACAGCGCGGTTTTTTTTCGCCCGGCCCGAACGCCTTGTCCCGCGGCTCTGTCCGAGTTCGCTACAACAGGCTCGCCGTGATCTCGGTGACCTCGAAATCGCGCTACGGCGTCCTTGCGCTGGCCGAGCTGGCGCGCTCCGGGGATCGACCGGTGCCGATCGCCCAGGTCGCCGAGCGGCGCGGAATCCCGGTGCAGTTCCTCGAACAGCTCTTCTCGACGCTGCGCCGCGACGGGCTGCTCCAGAGCCAGCGTGGGGTCAAGGGCGGCTACACGCTCGCCCGCCCGGCCGACCGCATCACCGTGCTCGAGGTCGTGCAGGCGCTCGACGGCAAGGTCGGCGAGGAGGCCAGCGAGGCGGGCGGGATCTGGGCCGAAGGTGTTGAAGCCCTGCGCGGCGTCTTCCGCGGTACGACGATCGCCGACATCGCCAACCGCGAGGCCGACGAGGCCGGCTCGCAGATGTACTACATCTAACGCCCATCGCTTCAGAAGGCGAAGTTTCGCTTGACCAAGCGGTTTCGACCGCCGGGGAACCGCTCAAAACCGCCCCCGTAGGGGCCTCGAGTGCAGCGCAACTGCAGCGCGCGAAACCGCCGAAGATGCCCGCCGCGCCACCTGGCGAAGCTGAGCTCGTCCTACTCGACAGTCCGGCGGCTTCGAGGGCTTCGTTCTCGTCGCAGAACTCTTGGCGGCGCACGATCATGCCATCCCGGATCGTGAACAGGTCGTATCTCACCGACCGGACCTCAGCGCCGCTCATCGCCCCCGTGCCCACCTCGAGCCCGACGACCAGCACCTCATCGCCACCACAGTCGATGCTCCGCTTGACCTCGTAGCTGTACCTATCGAAGCTTTCGAGCCATCGTTCGAACGCATCCCTGACCGCCTCGCGGCCCCGGTAGGTCAATCCGTCCTCGCGCGTGGTCCACTCGACCTCGGGATGGCGGAACTCCAAGATCCTCGGCATTGCGCTCAACAGCTTTGCCTTGCTCGTCATCTGTTCGTACAAGCGGGCGGCCAGCTCCACGTTCTCCTGCGACATCGCCTACTCCGACAGTCCGGCGGCCTTGCGTGCGGCCTCGGGCTCGACGAAGGCTTCGACGCGGACGACCTTTCCGTCGCGGATGGTCAAGAGCGACGATCGGGTGCCATCGACGTCAACCCCCTTCGTCCGGCCGACAATGTGCACGACGACCGCGACCTGATCTCCAGCGTCGTAGAACTTCAGGAGCTCGACCCGGTACTCATCCCAGGCCGAGACGAATTCGCCCCACATCCGTCGCACCCCGTCAAAGCCCCGGTAGCGGTCGACGGCCAAGAGCGAGTCCGGCACCGGGATCCACTCGATCTCCGGATCCAAGAACGCACTGAGAGCCTGGTCGGTGAGGCGCTGTTCGAAGTCATCAGCGGAGCCTCCGCTGGCAATCTGCGCGTAGAGTCGACGGACCAGCTCGACGTTCTCCTGCGACATCGCCCACCGAGTATCCCGCGCGCGGCTTTTTGCACAGCGCGTCGCGAAGACCGCCGACTAGCGCGCTCTGCGAAAACGACTTTCAGAATCGCTCTCTGATGCGGGAAAGCGCCTCCGAGAGGTCCCCGTGAGAGACCGAAACGCCAAGAATCGCTCCGATCCTTCGTCGATCTCTGCGATCGGGTCGGATTCCACCTGGAACCGTTCCAGCGCAAGATCGCCGGAGCCCTGCTCGGCCCGGAGCGCGAGAAGCTGATCACGCTGCCGCGCAAGAACGGGAAGTCGCGGCTGATCGGCACGTTCGCCACCTGGCACCTGCTCGACACCGAGGGTGCGCAGGCCTACGTTGCCGCGAATTCTGAGGAGCAGGCGCGGATCGTGTTCGAGTACGCCCGAGCGGTCACGCTGCACCCGCCGTGGACCAGGAGTTCCAGGTCCGCTACCGGGAGCTGCGTCGCCCCGATGGTGGCTTCCTGCGGGTGCGGGCGGCAGACGCCTCCAAGCTGCTCGGACTCACTCCGACGCTGGCGACCCTGGACGAGTACCGCGAGGCGAAGGACGACTCCGTCTACGCCGCGCTGCGGACCGCGCTGCTGCCGGGGGCGACCATGTTCACGATCACGACTTCCGGCA
Source organism: Actinomycetota bacterium (assembly GCA_046728015.1). GTDB lineage: Bacteria > Actinomycetota > Thermoleophilia > Solirubrobacterales > 70-9 > DATAFO01. Next base: position 1,929 of record JBKPDQ010000052.1, on the reverse strand, counting down.
TGGGGGCCGAGTCGCCGCTGGGCCGCTTGCGTGTTCGAGCACTCGCGACCGACGACATCCGCGTGCGCGGCCCCTCACCGACGCTCGCTCCGAACATCCGCCTGCTCGAGTGGATGGTCCCCGAGCACGTCGAGCTCGACGACTACGCGGCGGCGAAGCGGGCAAACCCGCTCTCACTGATCACCCGCAAGTGGTTGCGCGAGCAGAGGCAGGCCGTGCACGAGATCCACTACCAGCGCTTCCACCTCAACCGCTGGGTCGATCGCATCGGCTCGTGGTTGCCCGCCGGCGGTTGGCAGGCGTGCGCGAACGGCGCGGTCGTCACCGAGGAGGGCTCGAAGATCTGGATCGGCGTCGACATCGGCGGGGCGCGCCGACACCGCGATCGTATGGCTCGACGAGCAGTTCCGGGTCGGCTGCAGGATCTGGTCGGGAGATGACGCGCTCTTGGACGCCACCGCGTTCCTGCCCGCGCTGGCGCAGCGCTACCGGATTGCCGAGATCTCATATGACCCTTGGCGGGCTCAGATGCTCGCCAAGGCAGCCGAGCAGCACGGGATCAAGTGCACCGCGTTCGCGCAGTCAGACCACCGCATGATTCCCGCCAGCGCCACCCTTCACCAGGCCGTCGTCGAGGGCAAGATTCACCACCCCGATGACCGAAGCTAAATGAGCACGTAGCGGCGGCGGTGGCGAAGCACGGTAGAAGGGGCTGGCGGATCGACCAGGCCGAGCGCGGCGCGAACATCGACGGCCTCGTTGCGCTGGTTATGGCGCATGAGGCCCGCACAGCCCCGAACCGCCGGCGACGCAGGTGCTGGGATGGCTGTGATGCCGGGGTCGTGCTGCACAATCAAAATGTAGGACGAGGATTTCCTCAGGGTCTCGCTGCTCGCGCCACCGCCTGCAATCCCGTCGACCCGGAGCTGGCGTCAGCCGGGTAGTGCGGCCCTCAGAGAGCGTGTGCTGAGGCGTGATGGCTACCGCTGCGTCTGCTGCGGTGCAGCTGACGACGGGCTCGAAGTCCATCACGTCGTCCCGGTCGCTGAGGGCGGCAAGAACGAGCTCTCGAACGTAGTGGTGGTCTGTCGCGCCTGCCACGCCAATGCCCATCGGGAGCCGCCGACGAGCCGTTCCCAAAACTAAGAAGGGCCCCAGCCGTAACCCTGACGCTCGAGGCAGCGCTCGCAGAAATACACAACTTCACGTGAATAAGCACAGCTTCACGTGAGAAAGGAAGGATCCGATGCGTAAGAAGCTTCTGGCCGCTGCCTGCACAGCGGTCATCGCGGCGCTGACGGCTAGTCCCGCTCTCGCTAGTGAAGTAATCGGCCCTCCGGGCAGCCTTACGCCGAATGAGGCGGCCTTGTCACATGCCAACTCGATCTGCGTCTTCTCTGGGCTGAACGACAACCCTGGTTCTACAAATCCGGCGGACCCCGGCGGCATCGTGCAGTCCTACGGGTTCAGCTTCGTCAGCCAGGGGCTTAAGGGAGTCGTGCCGAGTCCTGGCGACCCAGTTGAAGACGGAGGTTGTAGAGGCGGGAGCAACCCGGAGAATCCGCCGAGTCCGTAGCAGAGAGGCATGAGCTTGGCCCCGGCACCAGCGTCGGGGCCAACGCTTCATAGTTAGGACGCGCCGCTAAAGGCCAAGCGTGAGCCGCGACCTCGGCCGGGGCTGAGGACGATGGGGGGAGCGTGAACCGGGGCGACTTGTCCACTTTGCATCTGGGCCCGGGGACTACGAGGGTCCCGCGGTCGCTGACTGCTCCACGCCCCTCGGCAACCGCGCGGAAGGTTCTCCCTTCCTCGCTTTGAGGCACCCTGATCGAGAACTTGCCCCGGTTTTCGGTGGGGGCAGGATCCCTCCAATGACCACCAAAGGCAGCATACGTGTGCTGAAGGTGCACCCCATTCTTCCTGCACCCT
>JBKPDQ010000051.1:0-54824 GCA_046728015.1 Actinomycetota bacterium | reverse complement strand
CGGCATACGCGATATTACTCACCGTCTCGTGGGCTCGGAGATGTGTATAAGAGACAGCCCGCCTCCTAGCCCGCGCGATCCGGGCGAGCCGATCAACTAGGCTGCCCCGCCGATGGCGGACGACTCACGCACCCTGATCCTGATCAAGCCCGACGCCTTCGAGCGGGGGCTCACCGGCGAGGTGCTCGCACGCTTCGAGCGCAAGGGCTTGCGGATCACCGCGCTGCGGCTGCTCGAGGCTGACGTGGAGATCGCCAACGTTCACTACGCCGAGCACACCGACAAGCCGTTCTTCGGCGAGCTGGTGGAGTTCATCACCCGAGGGCCGCTGGTGGCGGCGATCCTGGAGGGACGCGAGGCCGTGGTGGCCGCGCGCCAGGTAATCGGCGCGACCAATCCGATCGAGGCCGTGCCAGGCTCGATTCGCGGCGACTTCGGTCTCGAGGTGACCTTCAACATGGTCCACGGCTCCGACTCCGACGAGTCCGCCGAGCGCGAGATAGCGATCTGGTTTCCAGACGACGCCTGATCCTCGCCTCGGCCTCGCCGCGGCGCCGCGAGCTGCTCGCTCACCTGGGCGTTGACTTCGAGGCCGTGGTGCCGGAGGTCGAGGAGCTGCGCGAAGGCGAGCCCGCCGAGGTGGTGCTGGAGAACGCTCGGCGGAAGGCAAGGGCGGGACTCGCGCTGGTGGCCGAAGCACAGGCCGGGTTGGAGCAGGTGGGGGCGGGAGCGGGAGTAGTAGTGCTGGGTGTTGACACCGATGTCGCCCTGGAAGGACGGCTGCTGGGGAAGGCAGGTACGAAGGAAGAGGCGCGGGAGCGGCTGGAGCTTCTCTCGGGTAGGACCCACGAGGTCCTGAGCGGGGTGGTTTTCGTCGACACTGGCGCGTTTGTCACGGATAGCGTGACAAAGGCGTCAGTGGCCGCCGATGTCGGAGAGCGCGGCGGCGTCGCGACCTCCTACGTGACTTTCAAACGCCTGGATGAATCGACACTGACGAGATATCTCCAATCCGGCGAGTGGCGCGATCGCGCGGGGGCGTACGCGATCCAAGGGCTGGGGGCGATCCTGGTCGATGAATTGCGCGGAGACTTTTCCAACGTGGTGGGGCTTCCGCTCACGTTGTTGCTGGATTTGGCGCCAGAACTGGGAAAATCTCTCTAGCTTGGGTTTACCGTTAGCGTCGAAAACGACCCTCAAGCTCGGGTTTTGACTCGTCAGACCCTTCGCTACACTCGGGCCGCCCGCCCGGGCCTCGGGGCGGCCTGATTGCGCCTCTCCGCGGGCCTTACCAAGGGCGACCGTCCGCCCCCGACCACCTCTATCAGCGCATGGGCATGTTCAGAAACCTCACCGGATTCGGCGGCCGCGACATGGCGGTCGACCTCGGCACGGCGAACACGCTCGTCTACGTGCGCGGTCGCGGCATTGTGCTCTCGGAGCCCTCGGTCGTGGCGGTCGACTCGGGTACGGGCGAGGTGCACGCGGTGGGCATCGAGGCGAAGCGGATGCTCGGGCGCACGCCCGGCTCCATCCAAGCCATCCGACCGTTGAAGGACGGTGTCATCGCCGACTTCGACATCACCGAGGAGATGCTGCGCCACTTCATCCAGCGCGTGCACCAGAACCGCTTCGCCCATCCCCGCGTCGTGGTCTGCGTTCCGTCGGGCGTGACAGGGGTCGAGAAGCGCGCCGTCGAGGAGGCCTGCCTGTCCGCGGGCGCCCGGCAGGCGTACCTGATCGAGGAGCCGATGGCGGCGGCAATCGGCGCCGGCCTTCCCGTCGCCGAGCCGACCGGGAGCATGATCCTCGACGTCGGCGGCGGCACCAGCGAGGTGGCCGTGATCTCGCTCGGCGGCATCGTCGTCTCCGAATCCATTCGTGTCGGGGGGGATGAGATGGACGATGCGCTCGCCAACCACTGCAAGCACGAGCACAAGCTGCTGATCGGCCAGCAGACGGCCGAGGAGGTGAAGCTCGAGATCGGCTCGGCGGCGCCGCTTCCAGAGGAGATGACGACCGAGATTCGTGGTCGCGACCTGGTGACCGGGCTGCCGAAGACGATCATGCTCACGTCCAGCGAGGTCCGCAACGCAATGGAGGAGCCGGTGAGCCAGATCGTCGGCGCGGTCAAGAACACGCTCGACCGCACCCCACCCGAGCTCGCCGGCGACATCATGGACCGCGGGATCATCCTCGCCGGCGGGGGCGCGCTGCTCCAGGGCATGGACCAGCGGATGCGCGAGGAGTGTCAGATGCCCTCGCAGCTCACCGACTCGCCGCTGACCTGCGTCGCGGTCGGCTCGGGTCGGTCGCTGGAAGAGTTCGAGGTCATCCATCGCATGAGTCGGAACTCCGCCCGGCGCAAGCGGTTCGGTGCCGCGTAGGGGGCGGGTCGGTGTACCGGAAGCAGGTACGCAGGCGCCGGGCGGTCCTGGTGGCCCTGATCGTTGTCTCGCTTGTACTGATCTCCATCAGCTTCAGCGAGGCGCAGAGCGGACCCCTGCACACGATGCAGCGCGGGATTGCGAGCGTCCTGTCCCCGCTGGAGGAGGGTGCCGAGCGGGCGTTGAAGCCCGCGCGCGACCTGGTCAACTGGCTCGACGAGACCTTCGCTGCCCGCGGCGAGAACGAGCGGCTGCAGGACGAGGTCGCAGAACTGCGCTCCGAGCTCGCCGAGGCGCAGTCGGCCGTGGGCCAGAACGAGGAGCTCCGCGGCCTGCTCGATCTCGACAAAACGGCGGCGCTGGGCGGGCTCGAGCCCGTCACGGGCCGCGTCATCGGCCGCTCGCCCACCGTCTGGTACTCGACCGTGACGATCGACAGGGGGTCGAGTTCCGGCGTGGAGGTCAACGACCCCATCATCAACGCCGACGGGTTGGTCGGCCGCGTCAGCGAGGTCACCCAGGGCACCGCACAGGTGACCCTGATCACCGACCACCGGAGCGCTGTCTCGGCCCGGGTGCTGCCTGACGGTCCCTCCGGGGTGGTGGAACCCGAGGTGGGCGACCCCGACGACCTGCTGCTGGACTTCATCAGCAACGACGAGACCGACCTCGAGGGCAAGCTCCTCGTGACGGCCGGGTGGAGCAACGGGCAGGTTTCATCTGCTTACCCGCCGGGGCTTGAGATCGGGCGCGTCACCGAGGCGTCGGTCGGCGAGCAGGAATCGTTCCAGCGCGTCCACGTCGACCCTTTCGCCGACCTGCGGGAGCTCGATTTCGTGCAGGTGCTGACGGGCGGGCCTGAACGTCCGGGGGTGCCCGGATGATCGTCACCTGGCGGATCGGCGTCCGTTTGGCGCTGATCGTCCTGATCACCGTGACCCTGCAGGTCTCGTTCTTCTCTTTGGTCCCGATGCTCGGGGCCGTCCCCAACCTGGTGCCGGTCGTCGTGGTCTCGCTTGGGCTACTTGGCGGCGGCGTCGTGGGCGCCGTTTGCGGTTTCGCCACGGGGCTGCTGCTGGACTCGGTGCTGCTGGAGACGCTCGGGGCCTCGTCGCTCGTTCTGCTGACCATCGGCTACCTGGCCGGGCGCTACCGCGAGGGGTTCGAGATCACCAACTCGCTCGTGCCGCCGCTGCTCGCCGGCGGCTTCACCCTGCTCGCGGGAGCGGGCTACGCCGCTGTCCAGCTGATGCTCGGCGTCGACACCCCGGTGAGCCTGTTGATCCTGCGCGAGATCGTCGTCCAGGCGCTGCTGGCGATCCTGCTCGCGCTGCCGACGTATCCGCTCCTGCGCCGCCTGCTGCGTCCGGCGCTCATCGAGACGGCGCCCACCCACCGGGTACTGGCGCCCGCGTCGGTCCGGCGGGCGCGTGGTGGCGTGCGCAGCGGCCTGAGGACGGCTCGCGCCCGCGCAGCGCGCGCCGGTGGGGGGGCTGCGTGATGTATCTCGGCGGCGACTGGCAGCGACCGCCGATGCCGGCGCAGTTCTCGCTGCGCGTCGCGGTGCTCGGCGGGATCGCGCTGGTGATGTTCGCGATCGTCTTCCTGCGCCTCTGGTACCTCGAGGTGCTGTCCGGTGACAAGTACCTGGCGGAGGCCCAGAACAACCAGGTGCGCGAGTTCACCGTTCAGGCGCCGCGCGGCGAGATCACCGACCGCGAGGGCGAGCTCCTTGTGGACAACCGCACGGCGCTTGAGCTTCAGGTCAAGACCACCGAGCTTCCGCGCACCAAGGAGCGCCGCAACTTGCTCTTCAGGCGCTTGAGCCAGGCGGTCGGAATGTCGCCCGAGCAGATCCGCAAGCAGATCCGGGTGCAGACGAAGGAGCTTCCGTCCAGCCCGGTGACGCTCAAGCGCGACGTCTCGTACGAGCTCGTCTACTTCCTGCGCGAAAACCAGGAGCGCTTCCCCGGGGTCAGCGTCGAGCGGGTTTACGTGCGCGACTACCCACAGGGGACCCTCGCGGCTCACCTCCTCGGCTACGTCAGAGAGGTGGACGAGGAGGAGCTCCGGGACCCCCGGTACGAAAGCCTCAACCCTGCGGATCAGGTGGGTAAGGAGGGCGTCGAGTACACGTATGACGACCTGCTGAGGGGGATCAACGGCGCTACTCGGATCCAGGTCGACGCCAGCGGACGCCCAACAGGTGGCCAGCTAAGCCTCCGCGAGGCACAGACTGGAAACAACCTCGCGCTGACCCTCGACTCCGACGTGCAGGCGGTTGGCGAGCAGGCGCTGTCGTCGATCGGTCACCCCGGGGGATTCGTCGCGATGAACGCCAATAACGGCGAGGTGCTCGCACTGGGTTCCAACCCGACGTACGACCCGTCGATCTTCGCCAAGCCCGTCGTCCCCCAGGCGACCTACGAACAGCTGACGTCCGACGCGACAAGCGCCCCGATCACCAACCGCGCGATCCAGGGGCTCTATCCGACCGGCTCGACCTTCAAGCCGATCACGGCGGTTGCCGCCCTATCCACTGGCGAGTTCACCCCCGAATCGGTGATCAACGACCCGGGCGAGTTTGAGATCGGCGGGATCACGTTCAAGAACGCGGGGGGTGCCGCCTTCGGACCCATCCAGCTGCGGCAGGCTCTGCAGTTCTCCTCCGACGTCTTCTTCTACAACCTCGGCGCCGATCTGAACGAGGAGGACCCTGACGGAGGTCCCCTCCAGACGTGGGCGAAGCAGCTCGGGATCGGGAGTCTCACAGGCATCGATCTTCTCGGCGAGGGCGCAGGGCTCTTGCCCACTCCTGGCTGGCGAAATGAGAACTACGAGCGCAACACGTCTCCCGATTCACCGGGCGGCGAGGATGTCGTGGTCGAGGAGGGCGAGCTCACCGACCGTCCTTGGGCGGCCGGCGACAACGTCAACCTTGCCGTTGGCCAGGGCGATCTCCAGGCGGACCCGCTGCAGATGGCGGTCGCCTACGCGGCGATCGCCAACGGCGGGAGCGTGGTCCGACCCCACGTCGGCCTGCGTGTCGAGGATCCAACGGGCCGCACGATTCAGGAAATCGATCCCGCGGTGAGGCGGCAGCTTCCGATAGAGCCGGCCTGGCGCCAGGCGATCATGGAAGGCCTGCACGACGCCGCGATGACAGCGGGTGGTACCTCCTACCCGGTGTTCGGTGGCTTTCCGGTCGAGATCGCCGGCAAGACGGGAACAGCTGAGCGGCCGCCCCATGGCGACCAGTCCTGGTACGTCGCGCTCGCGCCCTATCCGGATCCGCAGTACGTGGTCGCGGTGACGATCGAGGAGGGAGGGTTCGGCGTGGACGCCGCTGCGCCGGTGACCCGCCAGATCCTCACTGAGCTCCTCAACGTCAAGGAATCGAAGATCAAAGACGTCTCGGCCGAGGCGGCGATAGCTGAGTGATGGAAGCGATCCCCCGGCCACGCCCGTTCGAGCGCCGGCACACAAGCCTGCTGGAGCGCGCCGGCTTCATGCACCTCGACCTGCTGCTGATCGGCGCCGCCCTGGGCTTGATCGCGTTCAGCGTCTACACGCTCAGCGTCACGACCACTGAGGACGTGGCCAACAACCCGCACTTCTACGTGATCCGGCAGTCGATCTACGCGGTGGTGGGCGTCGCGGTGATGCTCGCCCTAGCCCGCGTCGACTACTCGCGCTTCCGCGAGCTTCGGGTCGGCATCTACTCGGCGATGATCGCCTCGATCGTCCTGGTGCTGATGCTCGGCCAGGCGACGCGTGGGTCGCGCCGCTGGATCGAGCTTCCATTCTTCACGTTCCAGCCATCCGAGTTGGGGAAGGTGCTCCTGATCGTGGCGATCGCGGCGTTCGCGATCGACACCGCGAGGCGCATCTCGCCCGTCCGGCGGACGGCGCGACTGCTCCTGCTGGGCACGGTCCCGGCGGTGCTGGTGTTCCTGCAGCCGGACCTCGGCACGGGCGCCGCCTATGTCGTGATCACGCTGGCCGTGATGTTCATCGCCGGCGTGCGCTGGACGCACTTCGCCGGCTTGGCTGCGATCGCGGCCTCGGTGATTGCGATGGTGCTCGTGATCGCGCCTGCGATGGGGGTCACTATCCTTCAGCCGTACCAGGAGGAACGGTTAACCGCGTTCCTCGACCCGAGTGAGGACCCGGCGGACGCCAGCTATCAGATCAATCAGGCTCTGATTGCCGTAGGCTCTGGCGGAAAGACGGGACGCGGCGACGACGCCACACAGACGCAACAAGACTTTCTCCCAGAGCGCCACACGGACTTCATCTTCGCCGCTGTAGGCGAGCGCTTCGGGTTCGTCGGGGCCGCATTCCTACTTTGTCTATACGCCCTGCTCATCTGGAGGGCGCTGCGAATCTTGACTCTTTCGAAGAACTTGTACGGAAGCATGATCGCGGGCGGTATCGCCGCGATGCTCATGTTCCATGTCTTCGTCAACGTTGGAATGAACGTCGGGATCATGCCGATCACCGGCATTCCGTTGCCGTTGATGAGCTTTGGCGGGTCGTCCGTCGTCGTCACCTTCTTGGCGATCGGACTCCTGCAGAGCATCTACGTTCAGGCGCAGCTCACCTCGAAGCGGGGCGCACAACCCGTTTTGAGGTGAACTAGTTGAAGAAACGCATACTCGTATCCGTCGACGCCGGCGAGACCCGCGTCGCGGTACTCGAAGGAAAGGGCCAGGCCCGCAAGGGCGATGGCGGCGGGGGCCGCGGTAGTGGCGCCAAGGACGCCGGCAACGGCGGCCAGCGCGCGCGCTCCAACGGCAACTTCGATGTTGCAGAGCTCTACGTGGAGCGCCGCGGATCGCGGTCGATCGTCGGCAACATCTACAAGGGCGTGGTCGACAACGTGCTGCCCGGCATGGAGGCGGCCTTCGTCGACATCGGGCTGGAGCGAAACGGCTTCCTGCACGTCGACGAGATCGTCTTGCCCGACGGCAAGACCGTGCCGCGGCGTGGACGTGGGCGGGGCGGCGGCCGCCGCATCGACGAGCTGATCAAGCCCAAGCAGGAGGTCCTGGTCCAGGTTGTCAAGGACCCCCTGAAGACCAAGGGCGCCCGCCTGTCGATGCAGCTCTCGATCGCCGGGCGCTACCTCGTCTACATGCCGCTTGGCGCCGGGGTAGGCGCCAGCCGCCGGCTGCCCGACGCCGAGCGCGAGCGCCAGCGCAAGCTGCTCCAGAACCTGCACAAGGCTGCGGGCGGCAAGGGCGGGCTGATCGTTCGCACGGCGGCCCAGGGCGCGCGCAAGGCCGACTTCCAGCGCGACCTCGACTACCTGCACAAGCTGTATGAGGTGCTGGAGCGGCGCGCCAAAGAGGCGAAGGCGCCGTCGATGGTCTTCCAGGAGGCGGACCTCTCGATCCGCGTCCTGCGCGACGTGCTGGCGAAGGAGTTCGACGGCGCAGTCATCGACGACCCCAAGCAGCACCATCGCGTGACGAGCTTCTTCCAGCGCACCGCGCCGGAGCTCGTCGAGTACGTGGAGCTGTATGAGGGCGAAGTGCCGCTGTTCGAGCGCGAAGGGGTGGAGGACACGTTCCGCTCGGTGCTCTCGCGGCGCGTCGACCTGCCTTCGGGCGGCTATCTGATGATCGACTACGCCGAGGCGCTGACGGTGATCGACGTCAACACCGGGAGCTTCACCGGCCGCGGCAAAGGCGGCCGGCTCGAGGACACGATCACCAAGGTCAACGTCGAGGCGGCCGAGGAGGTTGTGCGCCAGCTCCGCCTGCGCGACATCGGCGGGATCATCGTCATCGACTTCATCGACATGGCGCGCTCGCGCAACCGCGACCAGGTGCTGAAGACGCTCAAGAAGTCGCTCGACGCCGACAAGACCAAGAGCTACGTGATGGAGGTGTCGCCGCTCGGCCTGGTCGAGATGACGCGCCAGAACGTCACCGACGGGGTGCGCGAGATCCTGACCCGGATCTGCCCGACCTGTGAGGGCGAGGGCGTCGTCCCGTCTGAGGAGACGATGGCGATCGAGGTCCTGCGCCGCCTGCGCAAGCTGGCGAAGGAAGAGCGCGAGGAGTCGTTCCTCATCCGGGTCAACCCGAGGGTTGCCGCGGAGCTCGTGGCCGAGGACAGCGGGCTGGCGGAGCTCGAGGCGGACACCGGCAAGCACTTTCACTTCGAGGGCGGTGAGGCGCTGCCGATCGAGACGTATGAGGTCGTCGAGGCGGGGTCGCGCTCGGCGATCGAGAAGCGGGCGCTGCCGTTCCAGGTCGGCGAGGAGGTGCTGGTGACGATCGAGGAGCCGCACATGTACGACGCCGACGACGCTGTGGCGCGGGTCGATTCCTACATCGTCAGCGTCAGCGCCGGCGGCGCCCACGTTGGCGAGCGCAGGCTGGTGCGGATCGAGAGCGTTGGGCGGTCGTCGGCCACGGCGTCGCTGATCGATGCAAACGGCGATGTGCAGGCCGCCGGCTCCGGAGATGACGAGGGGGAGAAGCTAGAATCCGCTCCCTCTGGACGGCGCCGCGGCCGGCGAGGCGGCAGGCGCCGTAGTCGTGCCAGGGCCGGTAGCGGCCAGGGCTCGAGCAAGGACGAATGAGTTGGCAGACACCTACGCCATCGTCGAGAGCGGCGGCAAGCAGTACCGGGCCGAGAAGGGCGCGACGCTTGTCGTCGATCGCCTGCCCGACGACGAGGGCGCGAAGGTGAACCTGCGCGCGGTGATGTTCCGCGGCGACAAGGACGTGGTGCTCGACGGCGGTGAGCTCGAGAAGGTTAAGGTCGAGGCGGTAGTCGCCGGGCACGAGCGCGGCCCGAAGCTGCGTGTGATCAAGTACAAGCCGAAGAAGGGTTATCGGCGCCGCGCCGGCCACCGATCCGAGCTGACGCGGCTCGAGGTGACCGACGTGAAGATGCTGACCCGCAAGCCGGCTGCCAGGTCCGAGACAAAGGCAAGTACGGCGAGCAAGACGGCGGCTAAGCCCAAGACGGCCGCCGCCAAGAAACCGGCCAGCACGTCGAAGGCGAGTACGGCCAAGAAGCCGGCTGCCAGGTCCACGACGGCGAAGCAGGCAAGTACGGCGAGGAAGCCTGCGGCGAAGAAGACGACGACGCGCAGGAGCTCGTCCAGACGCAAGACTTCTACGCAGACGAAGGGGAGCTAGGACAGATGGCTCACAAGAAGGGACTTGGATCCAGCCGCAATGGGCGCGACTCGAACCCCAAGATGCTCGGCGTCAAGATCTTCGCCGGCCAGAAGGTCGGCGGGGGCGAGATCCTGGTGCGCCAGCGGGGCACGCGCTTTCGCCCGGGCGTGGGCGCGGGCATCGGCCGGGACCACACGATCTTCGCCACCCGCGCCGGAACGGTGAGCTTCAAGCCGTCCCGCAAGGGCCGCGTGGTCTCCGTCGACAGCGCCGAGTAGCCCGGCTCGCCCCGCACCACCAGCCGCTAATGGCGCCTTTGTCACGCATACCGTGACAAACGCGCCAGTGACCGCTCGTTCAGGCGCTGGCGGATAAGGGCAGCGACGGCGCTCGGCTCGTTGTCGATCCGGACGTCCGTAAACCGCAGGACATCGAGACCACGCGCCGCCAGCTCGTTGTCGCGTTCGCGGTCGTCGATGAAAGCCTGCCGGCCTCGGTGGGTTCGATAGCTATCCGTTTCCACCACGAGCCCTTCCTGGCGCCAGAGAAAGTCAACCGTGAACCTGCCGACCTTGACGTTCACTTCGGGTTCTGGCAAGCGGTAGCGCCGACACAAGCGAAGAAAGCGGTGTTCCAGGTCGCTGCGCGTCCCGGCGGTCTCGCCGGCGTGCCCTCCGATCGGCAGTCGGTCGAACTCCGCCTGACGTATTGCCCGCCGCACGAGCTTCGGCGAGACCGTGCGGCGAAGGTCTCTGAGAGTTCGGGCTGGAGTGGTGACCGCTATGCCGTAGCGCCGGGTCGTGTCCGTGTTGGTCAAGTCGGGCGAGCGGTGCAAGTGGATGCCAGCTCGCCTCTTGCGCCCGCCCGCTCCCGATACCGTGACGTGGACCGGCCCAGCGACCGGGTCCAGCATTCCCCACAGCTCGGCCGCGCTGCGGTGACTCAGCGCGGCGCCCTCACCGCACGCGAGCACCGCCGCCATCCACCTTCCCTCATTGCTCAACCCGGCATGCCCCACCGCGTACACACCACGGAACACCCGGTGCAGCCGACCGGCACTCGCCCGCCTGCGCACGGCCTCCCGTGTCAGTCCAGCGGCATAGAGTTGCCGCGCGGCGACCACTCCGTGTTGGCGCGCGGCGATTCGAGCAATAGCCGCATCTCGGCGGTGCTCGACGCCGTTGTCACGCATACCGTGACAAAGGCGCCAGTGGCCCTGAATTCGCCCCTACCCAGCCCCGCCGCCAATAGGATCGGGCAGTGGACGGGGACGATCGCGAGCTCGTCGAAGCGCTGAGACGCGGCGACGAGGCCGCGTTCGCCCGCCTCGTGGACGAGTACACGCCTGCCCTGATGCGCCTGGCGCTCGCCCACGTGCCCAGTCGGGCCGTGGCCGAGGAGGTCGTGGGAGACACCTGGCTCGGCGTCATCAAGGGCATCGACCGCTTCGAGGGGCGGTCCTCCCTGCGCACCTGGGTCTTTCAGATCCTCCTCAACAACGCGCGCACCCGCGGCGAGCGCGAGAAGCGAACGCTGCCCTTCGCCTACTTCCGCCGCCGTGCCGAGGAGGGGCGCGACGGGCCCGCCGTCGACCCCGAGCGCTTCCAGGGCCGGCGCGACGACGCCCCGGGCGCCTGGGCCAGCCCTCCCGCGAGCTGGAGCGAGCCAGACCAGCAGCTCGACGCCGCCGAGACACGCGACGTCCTGCTGAAGGCCGTGTCCGAGCTGCCGCCACGCCAGCGCGACGTGATCACGTTGCGCGACATCCAGGGCTGGCCCGCAAAAGAAGTCTGCAACGCGCTCGACCTGACCGAGACCAACCAGAGAGTGCTCCTACATCGCGCGCGGTCGAAGGTGCGCGCAGCGCTCGAGGACCACTTCGAGGCCGCCGGAGGGACTTGACGAGATGACCGCGCAAGGACAGATCGAACCGTTGGCTTGCCAGGAGCTCGTTGAGCTCGTCACCGACTACCTCGAGGGGCGGCTTTCGCCTGCCGACCGCGAGCGATTCGACGCGCACATCGCCGGCTGTGACGCCTGCACCGCGTATCTCGAGCAGATGCGGTTGACGCTGGCGGCGCTCGGACGCATTCCTGAGGAGTCGATCTCGGTGCAGGCGCGGGAGGAGCTGCTGGTCGCCTTTCGGGAGTGGCGCGCCTAGGCCCCGAGATTCAGCGCGCAGCCCCTACCGTTTCGGTCGATGCTCAGCGATCGAGCGAAGATCTATGTCGAGGGTGGCCGCGGCGGCAACGGCGTCGTCAGCTTCCGCCGTGAGGCGCACGTGCCGCGCGGCGGGCCCGACGGGGGCGACGGCGGCCACGGTGGCGACGTCGTCCTCGTCTGCGACCCGTCGCGCCGCGACCTCGCCTCGTTGCGCTTCTCCCCGCATCACGGCGCCGGCCGCGGCGAGCACGGCAGGGGAAAGCAGCAGCACGGCGGGCGCGGCGCCGACGACGTCATCCCCGTGCCCCCGGGCACCCAGGTCGAGGGGCTCAACGGCACGCGCTACGACTTGACCGTCCCGGGCCAACGGGTGGTGGTTGCCCGTGGCGGGGCGGGAGGCCACGGCAACAAGCGCTTCACGTCGTCGACGCGGCAGGCGCCCCGCTTCGCCGAGCGGGGCCTCGAGGGAGAATCCGGATGGATCGAACTGCGGCTCAAGCTGCTCGCCGACGCCGGCCTGGTCGGGCTTCCGAACGCGGGCAAGTCCTCGCTTCTTCGCCGGCTGACCAGAGCAACCCCGAAGGTCGCCGACTATCCGTTCACCACCGTCGAGCCGGTGCTCGGGACGATCGACGACGCCGACCGCCAGCTCGTGCTTGCTGACATCCCAGGTCTGATCGAGGGCGCCGCCGAGGGCGCGGGACTCGGCCACGAATTCCTCGCCCACGTCGAGCGCTGCCGGCTGCTCGTGCATCTGGTGGCGATTGCCCCCGAGATTGAGAACGGCGCCGGCGCCGGCCTTGAGCCCTACGACCCCCGGCGGGCCTACGAAACGGTTCGCGCCGAGCTCGAAGCCCACGGCGCAGGCCTGGCCGAGCTTCCCGAGCTGGTCGTGCTCTCCAAGCGCGACCTCGTGCCGGACGAGGGCGCACAGGAGTTGGTGGGCGAGTGGCGCGAGCGCATGGGCGATCGAGCGGTTGACGTGCTCGCCGTGTCATCGGCCACCGGCGCCGGACTCGACGAGCTCACCCGCGCGATCTTCGCCCATGTGCCGCCGGTCGGCGAGGGGCGGCTCGTGGCCGACGAGCGAGCCGCCGAAGCTGAGCCCGAGTTCGAGGTCGAGCACGCCGTCTATCGCCCCGCGGGCGAGCAGGGCTTCGACGTCGAGCGCGAGGACGGCGCCTTCCGCGTGCGCGGCCGGGGAATCGAGCAACTCGTCGCTCGCCACGACCTCACAAACCTCGAGGCGCTCGCCTACCTGGAGCAGCGCCTGCGCGAGATCGGCGTCATCGCTGCGCTCGAGCGCGCCGGGTTTCAGCCGGGCGACGAGATCCGAATCGGCGCGGAGGAGTTCGAGCTGGATCCGGGCTGATCCAATAGGTTCCACGGCCCCTGGAGTGAAGTAAGCCGCTGCCACTGGCGCGTTTGTCACGGTATGCGTGACAAAGGCGTCGATCGCGGTGCTGAGGACCTAGGGCGTGCGGCGGCGCAGCGTGCCGGCGGCGAGTACGAGCCCCAGGACTGTCGCGCCGAGCGTGACCGCCACGGAGACGGCTCCGCCCGTGCCGAGGGAGCCGTCGACCGTCACGCGGTCGAGGGCGTCGTAGGCGTAGGTCATCGGCAGGGCGTAGGAGAGTCCCTCCAGCGCCGGGGCCATCTGCTCTCGGGGGACGAACAGGCCGCAGACCAGCAGCTGCGGCAGCACGAACAGCGGCATGAACTGCACGGCCTGAAACTCGGTCCGAGCAAAGGCGCTGGCGAACAGGCCCATCGACATCCCGAGCAGCGCGTTGGCGATCGCGAGCAGCACGACGAGGGCCTTCGACCCCTCGGACTCGACGCCGAGCAACCCGAAGGCGACGACGGAGACGATCAGCGCCTGGACCGCGGCGACGGCGGCGAAGGCGATGCCGTAGCCCACCAGCAGATCGAGCTTGGCGAGCGGCATCGTCATCAGCCGCTCGAGTGTGCCGGTCGTGCGCTCGCGCAGCATCGTGATCGAGGTGACAAGGAACATCAGGATCAGCGGGAAGATCCCGATCAGCGGGCCGCCGACCCGCTCAAACGAGCCCTCCTGGTCCCAGAGGACGTACTTGAGAAGCGTGATCAGGACGACAGGGACGAGGATCACCATCGCGATGGTCCTCGGGTCATGGCGCAGCTGGCGCATCACACGCCCCGCAGTGGTGAGCACGATGCGTGGGGTCACTACGCGGACTCCTCGCGCCCGGGGCCTTCCTCGATCAGCTTGAGGAAGGCCCGCTCCATGTCCGGGGCGCCGGTGCGCTCCATCAGCTCCTGGGGAGACGCGGCGGCCAGCACGTCGCCATCGCGCATGAGGATCAGCTTGTCGCAGCTGACCGCCTCGTCCATCACGTGGCTGGAGACCAGGAGGGTCGCGCCGGCGGCAGCGAGCTCATGGAAGGTCTCCCAGAGTTGTGCCCGCAGTACCGGATCGAGCCCGACGGTTGGCTCGTCAAGCACGAGGAACTCCGGGTCGCCAAGCAGCGCGGTGGCCAGTGATACCCTGGCGCGCTGGCCGCCCGAGAGGTTCAGCACCTGGACTTCCCGGTCAGCCTCTTCCGTCAACCGCACGGTCTCGATCACCTCGTCGGCGCGCTCGGGGCCTACGTCCAGGATGCCCGCGAAGTAGGCGACGTTCTCTCGAACGGTGAGGTCGCCGTACACCGATGGAGCTTGGGTGACGTAACCGACCACGGATCGAAGCTCCGGCGAGCCCGCCGGCCGGCCGAGAACCGTGACGGTTCCCGACTCGATGATCTGGACGCCGACGATGGAGCGAATCAGCGTCGTCTTGCCTGTGCCGCTCGGGCCCAGGAGCCCGGTCACGGCGCCCTGTTCGATCTCGGTCGAGATTCCGGGCAGAACCAGGTTGCCGCCGCGCCGGACGTGCAGGTCACGAACCTCGACCGCGGGCGGCATGGGGCGGCACCGTAAACGAAGCGTGCGCAGGGGGGGCGCGGGACTCGAGAGCGCGAAGCGCGCCATTCCTACACTCCGCGACGTGACCGTGGTGGTGAAACTCGGCTCTTCGATCGTCGCCGACGAGGGCGGCGTGCTGCGCGCGGACGTGCTCGACTCGGTCTGCGAGCAGGTCGCGGAGCTTCACCGCGGAGGTGAGAACGTTTCCCTCGTGACCTCGGGCGCGATCGCGCTGGGGATGCGGCTGATGGAGCTGCCGAGCCGTCCGAGGTCGATTGACGAGCTTCAGGCGGCGTCGGCGGTCGGCCAGGGAACGCTCTTTCGCGCCTACGAGGACCGCCTGGCCGCCGGGGACGTGCACGCGGCCCAGGTGCTGCTGACGTCGTTCGACCTCGCCGCGCGCATGCACTACGTCAACGCGCGGCAGGCGCTGCGCCGCCTGCTCGACTGGCGGACCGTGCCGGTGGTGAACGAGAACGACACCACCGCGACCGACGAGATCACCTTCGGCGACAACGACTTCCTCTCCGCGCAGGTCGCGATGCTGCTGGGTGCCCGCCTGCTGGTGATGCTCACCGACACCGCCGGCCTTCACACCGCCGACCCGAGACTCGACCCGGATGCCGAGCTGATCCCCCACGTGGACGACTTCTCCGAGCTGGACGCCTACGAGATCGGCGACCGCACGTCGGCCTTCGGCTCCGGCGGTATGCGCAGCAAGGTGGCAGCGGCGGAGATGGCGAGCGCGGCGGGAATCCCGGTGGTGATCTGCGACGGCACTGAGGCGGGCTCGCTGCGCGCGGCGGCCGCCGCGGGATCGGTCGGGACGAGGTTCGCCCCGCATCCGGAGCGCACGCCCTCATTCAAGCTCTGGCTGCGCTACGCCAAGCCGAGCCGGGGTCGGCTGGTGGTCGACGAGGGGGCCGCGCGCGTCCTACGCGAGCAGGGCTCGAGCCTGCTTCCCGTTGGCATCACCGGGGTCGAAGGCGACTTTGCCGCCGGGGACGCGGTCGAGGTGGTGTGCGACTCGGAGCTGGTGGGGAAGGGGATCGCCAACTACTCCGCTGCCGAGCTGGGGCGCATCAAGGGCATGAAGTCCGCCGAGGTCGCCGAGCTGCTTCCCGACGCCGACGAGGAAGCGGTCCACCGCGACCACTTCGTGCTCACTTGAGCCGGTGCGGGGCGACCGTGAGGCCCGGATTCGGGTGCGAGTCCAGCCCGGAGCCAGCAGGGAGGAGATCGCCGGCGAGCGCGCTGGCGCGTTCGTCGTGCGGTTGACGGCGCCGCCTGTGGAGGGACGCGCCAACGAGGCGCTGTGCAAGCTGATCGCGAAGCGCGTGGGGGTTGCGAACGGACGCGTGACCGTGGTGCGGGGCGCTCGGACGCGCGACAAGGTTGTTCGGGTCGAGGGCATCGGGGAGGCGAAGGTGCGCCGGGCCCTTCGTGGTCCCCGATAGAGGCGGGGTGTTCGCGATGCGTTACGATATATCGCGATAGCGCACTTCACCAGCGCCAGGAGGCCGAACATGCATCGAAGCAGGCACAGCAGGGGACCTAGTCATTGGGGACGGCACTACTACCGCCACGGCTGGGGACATCCACGAGGCTTTCGCGGGGGACACCGCGCTCGGCGCGGAAACGTGCGGGCCGCGATCCTGGCCCTGCTCGGCGAACGGCCGATGCACGGCTACGAGATGATCCAGGAGCTCGAGGAGCGAACGGGAGGGCAGTGGCGGCCCAGCGCCGGCTCCATCTATCCGACCCTGCAGTTGCTCGCCGACGAGGGCCTGGTGAGCAGCGAGCAAGTCGACGGCAAGCGCGTGTTCTCGCTCACCGATGCCGGCCGCGAGGCGGCCGAGCGCGAGGGCTCCGAGGCCGCGCCGTGGGAGGAGGCGGCCGCCGGCGCCGACACGCCGCTCGGCCGGCTGCGGATGGCGGCGTTCCGGCTTGGCGCGGCGGCGATGCAGGTCGGGCGCGCGGGAACCGACGAGCAGATCTCCAAGGCGGCCGAGCTGCTGACCGACACGCGCCGGCGCCTCTACGCGCTGCTCGCCGAGGAGTAGCGAATCGGTCGCCGGGCCCCGCGATGCCGCCCCTGGAGAGGGCGGGGGCGGCCAGTACCCTTTGCGCACGATGGCCACCGCGACGAAGACGGTCACCGAGGCGTGTGAGAGCGCCAAGCGTGCGGCTCACGCGCTGGCGGGCGCCGACACCGCCACGCGCAACCGAGCGCTCGAGCGGCTGGCCGAGCTGCTGACAGAGCGCACGAGCGAGGTGCTGGAGGCAAACGCCGCCGACCTCGCCGACGAGCGGGCGGAGGGGCTCACCGACGCGCTTCGCGACCGCCTCACGCTCAGCGAGGAGCGGGTTGAGGCGATGGCGGATGGCGTTCGCGCGATCGCAGCGCTCCAGGATCCGGTGGGCGAGGAACTCGACCATCGGACTCTGGAGAGCGGGCTGGACCTGCGCAAGGTGCGCGTGCCGCTGGGAGTAGTCGCGGTGATCTATGAGGCGCGACCGAACGTGACGGTCGATTGTGCGGCGCTGTGCATCAAGAGCGGCAACGCGATCGTGCTTCGCGGCTCCAGCTACGCGCAGCGCTCCAACGCGGCCCTCGCGGCCCTGGTGCGCGAGGCCGTTGCCGGCGCCGGCTTGCCCGACGGGACCGTCGCGCTGCTCGCCGGCGAGCGTGAGGAGCTGGCCGAGCTTGCGACCGCGGAGGGCTTGGTGGATCTGGTGATCCCGCGCGGTGGCGAGGGGCTCAAGGACGCGCTCAAGGCGGTGGCAACGGTGCCGGTGATGTACGCGGCCGCGGGCAATTGCCACGTGTACGTGCACGATGACGCCGATCTGGAGATGGCCCGTCGTGTCGCGTTCAACGCCAAGGTCCAGCGGCCTGGTGTGTGCAATGCCGCGGAGACGCTGCTGGTCAACTCGGCGGTCGCCGAGCGGTTCTTGCCCGGCGTGCTCTCCGACCTTCACGGCGCGGGAGTCGAGCTGGTCGGCGACGAGCGCGCACGAGCGAACGCCGACGGGCTCGATGTCGCACAGGCGACGGACGCCGACTGGGACACCGAGTACCTTGGGATGAAGATGGCGGTCGGCGTGGTCGACTCGCTCGCCGATGCGATCGAGCACGTGAACCGTCACGGCACCGGCCACTCGGAGGCGATCCTGACTGCCTCCGACGAGTCGGCCGCTGAGTTCACCGACGGGGTGGACGCGGCGGTCGTCTACGTCAACGCTTCGACGCGCTTCACCGACGGCTTCGAGTTCGGGATGGGTGCGGAGATCGGCAACTCGACGCAGAAGCTGCACGCGCGCGGCCCGATCGGCCTGCGCGAGTTGACGACGAGCAAGTACGTGGTCTACGGCGACGGCCAGATAAGGGAGTAGGCGTCGCCTCGGTCGGGGTCCTCGGAGGCGCGTTCAACCCGCCCCACATCGGGCACCTGCTGCTCGCTCAGGAGGCGGCGGCACAGCTCGAGCTCGACGAGGTGCTGCTGGTCCCGGCGAACGAGGCGCCGCACCGGGCGATCGAGCCGGAACCCGGAGCGGACGTGCGACTGGAGATGACGGCGCTCGCCGTGGCGGACAACGAGGCCTTCGGTGCCTCCGAGGTGGAGACGAGTCGCGAAGGCCCGTCCTTCACCTACCGTACATTGGAGTTGTTGACCGAAGACCGCCCTGGCGACGAGTTCTGGTTCGTAATGGGAGCTGACGTTGCCGCAGGGCTGGAGGGGTGGCGGGAACCGCGGCGAGTGCTGGAGCTCGCGCGCCTGGCGATCGCAGCGCGCCCGGGCACCGAGCTCGACGAGGCGGAGGCGGCGCTGGAGCGGCTCTCCGGCAGCGATCGCGCGGATCCGGTGCGGATGCCTGAGGTGGCGGTTTCATCGACGCGCATCAGGCGCCGGATCGCGCAGGGCCGGCCAATCCGCTATCTCGTGCCCGACGCCGTGCGCGAGTTCATTGACGAGAGGGGGCTGTACCGGGCGTGAGCGACGTTCCGCAGGCGGGTGGTCCGGAGCGGGGGAGTGCGCTGGCGGAGCGGCGGGCGGGAACGCCGGAGGCGTCGGCCGCGCTGGCCAGACGGATGGCGTCGATCGCCGACGCCAAGGGGGGTTCCGAGATCGTCGCCCTCGACGTGCGCGAGCTCGTCGGCTACACGGACTTCCTGATCATCAGCACGGCGAGGAACGAGCGCCAGGCCAAGGCGATCGCCGACGAGGTGCACGCGCAGCTGAAGCGCGATGACGGACTGCTTCCGGAACGGATCGAGGGGGAGCGCGAGTCGCGCTGGATCCTCATGGACTACCTCGATTGCGTCCTGCACGTGTTCGTGCCGGAGATGCGCGACCGCTACCGGCTCGAGACGCTTTGGGGCGAGGCGGAGGAGCTCGAGCTGAGCTCGTAGACCCGCAGGTCGAGGCCGAGGTCGCGGTGGAGGACGGTCTCGGCCGGACGCATTCCCAGCCGTTCCGCGACGGCGATCGAGCGTGTGTTGGTCGGCAGGATCAGGCTGACGAGACGATCCGGCGCGAGCTCTGTGGTCGCGGCCTCGGCGGCGGCCCCGGCGGCCTCGGTGGCCAGCCCACGGCCCCAGGAGCTACGGCGCAAGGTCCAGCCGATCTCGATCTCGTCGGCGAGCTCGGGGACGAAGGTCGGGTGAGAGGCGCCGATCCAGCCGGCGAGCTCGCCGGTGGAGCGGTCGATGGCCACCCAGAGGCCAAAGCCGTGCTCGTCCCAGTGGCGAAGGTGGCGCTCGAGCGTTTCGGCGGCCGCCGCCTCCGGGTCGCGGGGCTCCCCGGGACGTAGCGACTGCCAGACATCGGGATCGGCCCAGACCGTCGCCATTTGATCGTGGTCGGCGGCTTGGAGGCGGCGCAGATGCAAGCGCTCGGTGTCGACCGCCTCCGGGTAGCTGTTGGAGGTGGCGCTCACGGCCGGCTGATGGTTGCAGGCGCACGTCAGATGCCGTCCGACGGGGTGCCTAGCTTGCGTGTATTCAGCGCAGCCGGTTCAAGAGGGTGCTGTTCGGCTACAAGCCGAGCGAGGTCCGCGACGCCATCGGCACGCGCGATTCCGTGCTCGAAAGGCTGGATGAGCGGCTGCGCGACGCGGAGAAGCGTGTGAGCGTGCGCGAAGCCGAGATCGACGCGCACGTGGCGGAGCTGGTCGGCCGGCAGGCGCGGATCGACGACCTGGAGAGGCTGGCGACGCAGCTGTGCGAGCGGCTGGTCGAGCGGGAGCACTCGCTGCGGGAGCTGCGGCTCGAGCTGGCGCGGGTGCGCGAGGAGAGCGACGCGGGGTTGCGCGCGCTGGCGGCGCTGTCGGACGACCTCGAGCAGGTGCGGCGGCAGGCGCGCGGCCAGGCGACTCGCATCAGGCTGCGGGCGCTGCGGGATGCGGCGGAGCTCGGCGAGCGGGTTGCGGAGCTGACGCGGCGGCCCAGCGAGGTGCGCGATCGGATGCTCGAGTCGCTGCATGAGGCGATCCGGCGGATCGGCGGGGAGGAAGAGGCCCTGGAGGCGTCCGCGGGCTCGAACGGGCATGTGGAGATCGAGCCGGGGGAGTTGTTCGAGGGCAGGATCGAGGTGGAGATCGGGCCGCTGGACGACTTCTCGCAGCTGGTGGGGTTCGAGGATGCGGCGGGGGCGATTGGCGCGACGTCGGAGATCTCGGTCAAGCGCTTCACGCGCCGGCGCGCGACGCTGGAGATGCGGTTGGCGGAGCCGGTGGCGCTGCTGCGGGAGCTCGAGGAGCGGGCGCCCTTCGAGTTTCGGGTGCGCGATACGCGCTCCGATCGCGTCGTGCTCGACGTCGACGAGGATCAGCGCGAGGCGGCGTAGGGCCCGCTGAGCCGGGCGCTGCGAACATGTGTTCGTGCCGCACCACAGCACCAATCACAAGGGCAATGTCGCCGAAGCTGCCATCGCGGCTGCCGCGATCAAGCTCGGGATAGACGTCGTCAAGCCACTCGTCGAGCACACTCGTTACGACCTTATCTTCGACGTCGATAGTCCCTGCTCCGGGTGCAGTGCAATGGGCGCCGCGAAACGGCGACGTGGTGGTGGTCAATCTCGCTGGGTTTCGTTATCCGGCCACCGGCCACATCCGAAGCGTGTACTCGGCTGACGAGATTGACGCTGTCGCCGCCTATTGCGAGGAACTGGACCAGTGCTACCTGCTCCCAATCGACATTGTCGGCGGGATGCGGGCGCTGCAACTCCGCCTCGTTGCGCCGCGGAACGGCCAGAGGGCGGCGCTAAACTGGGCCGCCGACTACGAGTTCCCTGGGGCTATAGCTCAGTTGGGAGAGCGCCTGCGTGGCACGCAGGAGGGCGCCGGTTCGAGTCCGGCTAGCTCCATCTCTGTGTCGACATCGGATCATGTCACCGAGGTCGGCGCCCACGAGTTCCGCAACCACTTCGGCTGGTACATGCAGCGCGCGACCGCCGGCGAGACCTTCCTCGTCAAGCGCCGCGGCAAGCCGACGTCAAGCTCAGTCCCGCCGCCGAGCCGCTGACCGTCGTCCCATTCCCGAAGAAGCGCCTAGCCGCCGGGTAGCCAGCCCTCGCGATACCGCGCCGGCTCCGGATCCGGAAAGCGCGCGTACGCCACGTCGGGATCGTTGGTCTCCTCCTCGACCCCGGCGCCGTGACGACTCGCCACCACGTTCGCCGTGTAGGCGCCGCCGTTCACGTTCTCATCGATGTGCTCCCGCGAGCTCGCCGCCAACACCCCGCACGGCCCATCCCCGGCCCCGATGATGATGTGCCGCGTCCCGGGCGGGCAGTGCACGAAATCCCACGGCCGGAGCCGCCGCTCCTCGCCCTCCACAATCAACAGCGCCTCGCCGTACAGCACGAGGAACCCCTCCTGATCGGCCTCCCAGTGGTAGATCCCGATCGGCTCCCCCGGCTCCAGCACGTACAGCGCCATCCCCAGCTGCGAGAAGCGCGCCTTCCGCTCCTCGTCGCTGTAGCCCGTGAGCGGCAGACTCTTCCCCCGACCTGGACGATCGCGCCACCGCGCCTCTCGGGCATTCAGCACGAACCACCCGGGCCCGACCGAGTCGAGCCCGTCCTCGGTCTGCTCGAGGCCCGCCTCGTCAACCATGCTCGGTAGCCGCCGCGTCCCAATCGACCGCGACCTTCTGCGGATCCGCCGGATCGACCTTTACCGGCAGCTCGCTGCCGACGAGCTCCCCCGGCAGCGCGTTGTAGACCTTGACCCGCACCCACATCTGGCCGCTCCACTCGTACGGTGCGCCGCCATCCGGCCGTACCTCGAGCGTCATCTGCGAGCTCCTCCAGCGCGTGGCGCCTTCCTCTTGGTCCCAGTGCTGCCGCCGAAAAAGTCCTTGACCACCGCCCGCGCCGGCGTCCCCGTCCCGAGCAGCTTCTGCTGCGCCCGATGCTCGAGGAGGGCGCTCGCCCCGCCGGTTACGGCCGTCAGCCCGACCTTCTTGACCCCGTCCGTGAAGCCCATGGGAGCACCCTACATCGCGCCTGCCGGGGCCGCGAGCGATCGCTCGCGCCTGACGGGGCCGCGAGCGATCGCTATCGACGCCGAGCGTGGCGCGCCAACTCCAGCCGAGCGCTCCCGCCCGACACCTCCTGCGTCAGCACCAACCCCACCCGCGGCGCGTAGAACTTGTACTCCAGCGCGCGCGGCTCCAGCGGCGTCGTCTCCCGCAGCATCTGCACGTCGTTGAAGTGCCCGGCCGGCACCCTCACCCGCTCCTCCAAGCTGAGAATCTCCGACCGGTCCGCGTTCTTGCGCGTGTAGTGCTGCTGCCGATATCGCATCCCCACCTCCGGCGCACCGGGCATCACCATTCCGGGCTGCGCGCCGTCCACGCCGGCCTCCCAGCCCTCCGTTCGCCGCAGCCTCCCGCGCACCGGCTCCATCACGTCCTCCGCCAGGTACCAGACATTTCCGGCGGCGTCCTGCGCATACCACTCAAACGCCACCTCCACCAAGCGCCCGTTCTCACGCGCCGCGTCACGCAGCGCCCGCGCCCGCACCCCGTTGGCAAGCGTCCTCGTCCGGCCCGTCGCGCGCACCCGCGACCGCGCCTTCGTCCCGTCACCCGAGCTCTCATACAACCACCGCTCGCCGCGTCTCATCGGCCAGTAGCGACTGTCAATCCGCGTCGTGAACTCAGCGGGATCAAGCGCAACGTGTTGGCGCCCGCGGGGCAACTCGGTGCCGACAGCAGCACCGCCCTGCTGTGCCGCGCCCGCCGCAACCAGCCCCGCGATCCCAATCGCTGTCAAGACCCGAGCGTTCATCGCCTCGAGGTCTAACGGCGCCGCCTGAGATGAGGCTGAGAGCCGAACCCGTCAGTGCTCTCAGCTTCCTTTCATCTTGCGTGCGAATGATGGGCGCATGCGGGTGCTGATCGTCGAAGACGACGTGCGAATGGCGGCGGCGGTCCGGCGCGGACTGAGAGCGGAGGGCGTCGTCGCCGACGTCGCCATCCGCGGCGAGGACGCCCTTTGGATGGCAGGGTCGACGGAATTCGACGCAGTCGTCCTCGACGTGATGCTGCCCGGCATCGACGGCTTCGCGACCTGTCGGCGGCTGCGCGACGACGGCGTCTGGGCGCCGATCATCATGCTCACCGCGCGCGACGCGATCGAGGATCGCGTCCAGGGCCTCGACCACGGCGCCGACGACTACCTCGTCAAGCCCTTCTCCCTCGTCGAGCTCCTCGCCCGCCTGCGCGCCCTCGTCCGCCGCGGCGCCGCGGAGCGGCCCACGACGCTGGAGGTCGGCGACCTCCGCCTCGACCCCGCGACCCAGCAGGTATGGCGCGGCGAGCAGGAGATCCACCTCTCCCACAAGGAATTCGTCCTCCTCGAAACCTTCATGCGGCGCCCCGGCGAGGTGCTGAGCCAGTTCCAGCTGCTGGAGCGCGCCTGGGACTACGACTACGAGAACCGCTCCAACGTCGTCGAGGTCTACATCCGGTACCTGCGCGAGAAGGTGGACCGTCCGTTCGGCGTCAGGTCGATCGAGACCGTGCGCGGCGCCGGCTACCGCCTCACCCCAGCCTAGTGAGCCGCCTGCCGATCAGAGCCCGCCTCACCGCCGCCTTCGCCGTCGCCATGCTCCTCGTCCTCGTTGGCGCCGCGCTTTTCGTCTACCTGCGCCACCGCGCGGACCTCACCGAGACCATCGACCACGGGCTCGACCGCCGTTCCGACGACGTCGCCGCGCTGATCCGCAGGTCGGGAACAGACGCCGCCGAGCGCGGCGACGGTCGGTTCACCGACCCCGAGGACGCCTTCGTCCAGCTCCTAACTTCCGACGGCAGCCGAGTCCAGGGAACCCGCGCGGTCGCGGCCCCCGCCCTCAGCCCCGAGGACGCGGACGCGGCGTCTCGTGAGGCGATGAGGTTCGAGGCCAATGTCCCCGGCATCGAGGGAGACGCGCGCCTGCTCGCTCGCCCCGTCACCGCAGACGGGCGCACGCTCGTGCTCGTCGTCGGAGTGTCGCTGGCGGATCGCGAGGAAACCCTCTCGAGCTTGAGGAAGTCCTTCCTGATCGGCGTCCCCATCGCCGTCCTCCTCGCCTCCGCAATCGGCTACTGGCTCGCCACCGCTGGCCTCGCGCCCGTCGAGGCGATCCGCCGGCGCGCCAGGCGCGTCTCGCTCACCCAGGGAGGGGAGCGCCTGCCCCTCCCGGACGCGCAGGACGAAATCCGGCGGCTGGGCGAAACGCTCAACGAGATGCTCGCCCGCCTTGAGGAGTCTTTCCAGCGCGAGCGCCGCTTCGTCGCCGACGCCAGCCATGAGCTCCGGACACCTCTTGCCGTGCTGAAGGCCGAGCTCGAGGCGGCACTCCGCATCGCGGGCGATGACCCCGAGGTCCGCGAGTCGCTCGTCGCCGCCCTGGAGGAAACCGACCACCTCGCCCAGCTGGCCGAGGATTTGCTCCTGATCGCCCGTGCCGCCGACGGGCGCCTCCCGGTCAAACCGGATCGCCTCCAGGTCCGTGAGCTGCTCGAGCGAACACGGCAGCGCTTCGCAGATCGGGCCGACGAACAGCGTCGCGAGATCCAAGTCGATGTGCCGGACGACTCAGGGGTATGGGCCGACCCACTCCGGGCGAGGCAAGCGCTCGGCAATCTCGTCGACAACGCCCTGCGGCACGGCGGCGGAGAGATCCGCCTCAGCGGGCGTCGAGCGGGCGAGGCCGTAGAGATCGACATCGCCGACGAGGGCCACGGCTTCCCGCCTGAGCTCGCGCCCCGCGCCTTCGAGCGGTTCGCGCGCGACGGCACCGATCCCGGCCGCAGCGGTGCCGGGCTTGGCCTCGCCATCGTGCGCGCGATCGCCGAAGCGCACGGTGGGACCGCCGCGATCGTCGACTCGAACTCCGGCGCGACCGTCCGCCTGCGCTTCCCAGCGCGGCCAGCCGCCTAGAGCGGCTCCGGCGGCGCTGGCGACGTCGACCGCTCTCAGCTTGGTCTCAGCCTCGCGCCGTTCTCTCAGGTGGCTCTCAGGCACCGGTCGTAGAACCGACATCACCACCACCAACTGGAGGTCATTCCAATGAGGAACAACCGAAAGCTCAACCGACCAGCAACCGCACTCGCCACGGCAGCCGTCGCCGCGACCTTGGGGCTTGCCGCCTGCAAGGGCAACGACTCCGCCGATGGGGCGAGCGCGAGCTCCGCGCCAGACCAGATTCCGCAGCCCACCGACGCGCAACTCGCCGCATCGGGGCTCGCGAAGCTGCCGGTGGCGCCCGAGAGCGAACGCGTCGACATCGAGGCGCCGACGTTCTCGAATCCAACCGAGGTCACGAACCCGCTCTTCCCGATCTCCGAGCTGCACTCGGCCATCCTCAACGGCCGCGTAGAGGGCAAGCCCTTCCACACGGAGACGACGCTACTGCCTGAGACGCGCGTGATCGAGTGGGCTCCGGGCCGGCAGGTCGAAACGCTCGTGTCCCAGTACTCGGCGTTCCTCGACGGACGGATCGAGGAGGTCGCGCTCGACTACTACGCGCAGGCGGACGACGGGTCCGTCTGGTACTTCGGCGAGGACGTCTTCAACTACAACGAAGACGGCGTGATCGCCGACACCGACGGCACCTGGCTGTCGGGCAAAGAGGGGCCGCCGGCGATGATCATGCCGGCCGACCCCCGAGTCGGCGACGTCAACCGTCCCGAGAACATCCCCGGCCTCGTCTTCGAGGAGGTCGCGGTGAAGACCGTCGACAAGACCGTCGGCGGGCCGCAGGGTCCAACGCAGGGCGCGATGGTCGGCCGCGAGCTACACGACGACGGCACCTACTCGGACAAGGTGTTCGCGCCGGGCTACGGCGAGTTCTATTCGGCTCATGAGGGTGACGTCGAAGCCCTCGCCCTCGCGGTCCCAACCGACGCCCTCTCCGAGCCGCCGCCTCCGGAGCTCCAGTCGCTCTCCAGCGGCGCCCGGGATGCCTTCGAGGCGACCCTCTCGGAGGACTGGAAGGCGGCCACGGCGAACGGCGACGAGCTGAATCGGATCTGGGATGGCTACCGGGCCGCCGAGTTGCCGCCTCGCCTGATCCCACCGATGCAGCGCGCCCTCGATCAGCTCGGCGCGGCGATCCACGACCGCGATCGGACACGGGCCGGCACGGCAGCGATCGATGTCGCCCAGGCGACGCTCGACATCGACCTGCGCTACCGCCCGGTCACCGAGATCGACCTCGCGCGGTTCGAGCTCTGGGCGCGACAGGCGCTCGTCGACGCCGAGGCCGACGACCTCGCCGGCGTGGCCGGTGACCTCGCCACCCTCGAGTGGGTGCGCGACAGGTTCCACCAGATGCTGGAGCCGACCGACCTCACCCGCATCGACACCCACCTGCACACGCTGCGGGACACGGTCGTCGACGAGGACATGTCCGCCGCCGCCGAGGAAGCGACCAGCCTCCGCGACACCCTGGCCGGGATCTAGGTCGCCATGCACCCCCCGATGCGCCGGACCGCCGCCACCTTCGCTTCCGTTGCAGCCGTGGGCTTCGCGCTCGCTGGCTGCGACGGCGGCGGCGGTTCCGGCGCTGGGGCCACGACCTCGGAGAGCTCACCCGCCCACGTATCCGAGACGATTCCGCAGCCGCCGGAGGCGCAGCTGAAGGCGTCCGGACTCGCGAACTTCCCCTTCGCGCCTAACAGCCGCCGGATCGACCTCACGGCGCCTTCGTTCTCGAACCCGACCGAGATCACGAACCCGCTCAACCCGATCTCAGAGATCCCCTCGGCCATCGTGCTCGGCGAGGTTGACGGCGAGCCGCTGCGGATCGAGATCACCCTGCTGCCCGAGACGCGGTTCGTGGAGTGGAACGGCGAGGCCGTGGAGACCCGCGTCTCCCAGTTCGTCGCCTATCGCGACGGACACATGAAGGAGGTCGCCCTCGACCTCTACGCCCAGGCCGACACCGGCGACGTCTGGTACTTCGGCGAGGACGTCTTCAACTACGCGGACGACGGCCACATCGCCGACATGGAGGGCGCCTGGGTGGCGGGAAGGGACGGTCCCGCCGGGATGATCACGCCGGCCGAGCCTGAGGTAGGCGATGCCTATCGGTCCGAGAACATCCCCGGACTGGCCTTCGAGGAGTCGACGGCGACCGCGACTGACCAGACCGTCGACGGCCCGCGCGGTCCGGTGGACGGCGCCTTCGTGATCGACGAGCACCACCCCGACGGCCCCGAGGTCAAGAAGTGGGCCCCGGGCTACGGCGAGTTCTTCACCCGCGACCGAAAGGACTTCGAGCAGCTCGCCCTGGCCGTGCCCATCGACAGCCTGCCCGGGCCGGTGCCGACCGAGCTGGAGAAGATCTCGTCCGCCGCCACCGAGATCTTCGACGGGGCCGGCCCGCTCGACTGGCGAGCGGCCTCGTCGACCGTCGATGAGATGGCCGCCGCCTGGAACGAGTTCCGCGGGCCTGGGACGCCGCCAATGCTCGAGGCCCAGATGGAAGAGGCGCTCCACTCACTCGAGCGCGGGGTCAGCCGCCGCGATTCCACGGGCAGTCGTCTCGCGGCTGTCGCCGTCGCAGTCGCCGGTCTGGATCTGCAGCTGCGCCACCGGCCGCCCGCGGAGATCGATCTCGCCCGGCTGGACCTCCAGGCTGCGCTGCTGCGGGTCGATGCGAACTCGGGCGACCTGGCGGCGGTCAGATCGGATGTGTCCAACCTCGATTGGATCCGCGACCGCATTGCCCACACCCTCGAGCCGGGCGAGCTGAGCAGGATCGACACGGAGCTGGTCGAGCTCATCGGCGCGACCGCCGACCGCGATCTGACCACAGCGAGGAAGGCCGCGCATCAACTGCGCGGCGCAATACCCTCCGCGCCGTGAAGGAAGTCGCCGGCGGCGTCTGGCATCTGAACACCATGTTCTTCCCCAACGGCGTCAACGCCTACGTGGTGGGCGACGTGCTGATCGACGCGGGCGGTCGCCAGGCGGCCAAGCGCATCCTCCGCGAGCTTGACGGCCACACCGTCACCGCCCACGCGCTCACCCACGCCCACGCCGACCACCAGGGCTCGAGTCACGCGGTCTGCACGGCACTCGGGATCCCGTACTGGGTGCCCGAGAACGACGTGGCCCCGGCGGAGGACCCGTCCCTGATCGGAGAGCGCCAGCCCGACACCTTTCTCGCCCAGTTCTACGCGCGCGCCTTCAAGGGCCCGGGCCACAAGGTGGATCGCGCCCTGCGCGAGGGCGATGAAGTCGCCGGCCTCACCGTGCTCGACACGCCCGGTCACTCCGTTGGCCACGTCAGCTTCTGGCGCGAGGCGGACGGCCTGCTCATCCTCGGCGATGTGCTCAGCAACATGCACGTGGTGACCGGCCTCCCCGGACTCCGCGAGCCGCTCAAGTCGCTCACGCCCGACCCCGAGCGCAACCGTGAGTCGATCAGACGGCTGGGCCCGCTCGAGCCGAAGCTGGTCCTCTTCGGTCACGGCGCGCCCCTGCGCGACACGAAGAAGTTCGTCGACTTCTGCGTCCGCGTCTAGCTCGCGTCGCCCCCCGGCTCGTCGCCTGCCGGGCGGCGGACCGACTCGGCCACCGATTCCAGGGCCTGGCGCAGCGTGCACGAGTGCTCGCCCAGGGCCGGCAGGAAGTGGTCTGCGACCCCCCGCGCGTAGACGGGCCACATCTCGCTGAGCATCCGCCTGCCCTCGTCGGTGAGCTCCACGTGGATCGCGCGGCGATCGCCCGGACACGGACGCCGGCGCACGCAGCCGGCCTCCTCGATCCGATCGATCATCCGGCTCAGGCCGCTACGGCTGAGCACGATCGCGTCGGCGAGCGCGGACGGCTGAAGGTGGTTCCCCGGAGCCTCGTAGAGCGCCCAGAGAACGTCGTACCACCCGAGCGGCGGCAAGCCCGCCTGGGCAAGATTCGCCTCGATCTGGCGAAGCATCAGCGAATGGCTGCGCAGGAACGCACGCCAAGCGGCGATCTCCTCTTCATCGAGGCGGGGGGTCCGCCTCCGCTCGCTCTTCTCGGCCGTGGTCACCGGGTGACGAATCCTCTCAGGTGGGAAAGACCATTTCCAGCGCATTAGTTGATGTTGCAATCGTGTCTGCTACATTGTTGCACACGCAGTAATTGTATTAACAACGATTGCTACAACAACCACTATCCCAGAGGACGAAATGACCACAGCAACCCAGACCAAGATCCCCGTCGGAACCTACGACATCGACCCCGTGCATTCCTCGGCCTCGTTCGAGGTCACGCATAACGAGATCTCCACCTTCCGGGGCACGTTCGGCGACGTCAACGCCACCCTGGACTCAGGCGAAGAGGGCATCCAGCTCGCCGGCGCCGTCGAGGTTGAGAGCATCGACGTCGACTACGAGGATCTCCGGGCACACCTACTGTCGCCGGAGTTCTTTGACGTCGAGCGGGACCCCGAGGTCCGCTTCGCCTCCACCGAGCTCGAGATCGCCGACGACGACGCCGTCCAGCTTCGCGGCGAACTGATCATCAACACCGTCATCAAGCCGATCGAAGCGACGGGCGAGGTCAAGGGCCCGGTCGTCGGCCCCGACGGGACCACCCGCATCGCCCTCGACTTCGAGACCGTCGTCGACCGGCACGACTTCGGCATGGGCTGGAATATGGACCTGCCCGACGGGCGCAAGGTGCTCGGCGACGACGTCAAGCTGATCGTCCACCTCGAGCTCATCCGGCGGTAACCAGATGAAGGTTCTCGGCATCTCCGGGAGCCTCCGCCGGGACTCCCACAACACGAACCTGCTGCGGAGGGCGGCGGAGCTGCTGCCGCCCTCTGCGCAGCTTTCCCTGTACGACGGGCTCGACACGATCCCGCCATACGACGCCGACCACGACGATCCGGCCATCCCGATCGACGGTGTCGAAAGGCTTCGCGAGGCCGTCGCCGATGCCGACGCGATCCTGATCGCCACCCCTGAGTACAACGGCTCGATCCCCGGCATGCTCAAGAACGCGATCGACTGGATCTCGCGTCCCGCCGGACAGAGCGTTCTTCGCTACAAGCCCGTCGCAGTCATCGGGGCCAGCACCGGCCAGTTCGGCGGCGTCTGGGCCCAGGCCGAGCTGCGCAAGGTGCTCGGGATCATCGGCGCGCGCGTGCTCGACCGCGACCTGCCGGTCGCCCGAGCTGACTCCGCGTTCGACGACGCGGGACGCCTGCTCGATCCGCATCTCGAGGCGCAACTCGCCGAGATCGTGACCGAGCTCGTCTACGAGGCCGATCTGTCGCTTCGCGCAGCCGCCTGAGGCAGCCGAACGGAACTACGAGCGGTTAGCTAGCTCGACCCCGCGGACGCCCTGGCGGCGGCGAGCGCCTGCCAAGCGCGCTTGG
Source organism: Actinomycetota bacterium (assembly GCA_046728015.1). GTDB lineage: Bacteria > Actinomycetota > Thermoleophilia > Solirubrobacterales > 70-9 > DATAFO01. Next base: position 24,319 of record JBKPDQ010000051.1, on the reverse strand, counting down.
GCAGGTGGCGACGCACTCGCCAGTGGGCACCCGAGAAGCCGAAGTTGGCGACCTTGGCGAAGCCGGCTTCGTCCTCGCGGAGCGCCAGCAGCAGGTGGGCGACCCGGTCACCGGCCGGCAGATCGCTGTGCTCGGCGACGCGCACGCACCAGCAGTCCAGGCGTCGCCCGCCCGACCGAACCAGGATCGCTCCCTGCTCGCCCACCAGCCAGACCCCGAGCGAGCCTTGCTCAAGCGCGACGCCCGTGGCGCTCAGCAGCCCCCGTTCGCGGTGCCCGACGAGGTCGCCGAGCAGGCCGAGCGCCGCGGTCTCCGCGCGGGAATCGCGGTCCGACCTCCGTGCGGCGCTGCGTGCGCTCCCGATCGGCACGATCCAGGTCGCGCCCCGCCGGGCCTGGATCCACGGCACCGCCCAGGCGTGGGCGAAGCACAGCAACGCGGCCGGGAACGTCAGCGGCTCGATCGCCATCAGCGCCACCCCTGGCGCGGTGAACAGGAAGACGACCCAGCTGGTCCAAGCCGTCCACAACAGCTCCTGGCGTCGGAGCGTGCCCGCGTGAGTGCGCGGGCGCCACGGAAGGCTTGCGGCCTCCGCGAGTCCGGCCGACGACTCCAACCTGATTACCCGCCGGCGATCGGCCGCCGCATCACAACGAGCTCCGCGTCCGCGGGCAACTCGCGCACGACCTCGGCCGTGCCGTCGCCGAGCTGGACCGAGGCGATCATCCCTGCGTCCAACTGCTCGCGGAACGCGACCGCGGCGCGCTCCCTCGCCGCGTCGTCCTCGGCGGTCCATTCGGCGAGCGTCGTGTGCCCGGTGCGGTCGAGTCTGATCAGGCGCGCCATCGCAACCTCCTCGCGTGGCAGATGGTTGGTCGATTTCGAATATACGCCCGGCGCGAATCGCCGTGTGTGATCCGCCAGTGCGTATCTAGACTCACTCCAATGGACCGCTACGACCCGCACGAGATCGAGGCGCGCTGGCAGCAGGTCTGGGCCGAGCAGCGCACCTGGGAGGTCCCGAACCCCGGTCAGCCGGGCTTCGACTCCTCGATGCCGAAGAACTACGTGCTCGAGATGCTCCCGTACCCCTCGGGCGAGCCCCACATCGGCCATCTGAAGACCTACTCGATCGGCGATGCGATCGCCCACTTCCGCCGCCGCACCGGATTCCAGGTCGTGCACCCGATGGGCTATGACGGCTTCGGGCTACCGGCCGAAAACAACGCGATCAAGACCGGCCGGCACCCCCGCGACGCGACCTATGCGTCGATCGACGAGTTCCGCCGGCAGCTCCAGCGCTGGGGCGTTTCAATCGACTGGACCCGGGAGCTCGCCACGTGCGACGTCGGCTACTACCGTTGGACGCAGTGGATCTTCCTCCGCCTCTATGAGGCGGGGCTCGCCTACCGGGCCGAGGCACAGGTGCAGTGGTGTCCCGTCGACCAGACCGTGCTCGCCAACGAGCAGGTGATCGACGGGCGCTGCGAGCGCTGCGGATCGCTGGTTGAAGCGCGCAACCTCGAGCAGTGGTTCTTCAAGATCACCGACTACGCGGATCGCCTGCTCGCCGATTTCGAGCGGCTCGAGAGCTGGCCGGAGCACGTCATCCGGATGCAGCGCAACTGGATCGGGCGGTCCGACGGCGCGGAGGTGATCTTCCGCTGCGAGGAACTGGGACTCGACTTTCCCGTCTTCACGACTCGTCCCGACACGCTCTTCGGCGCCACCTTCTTCGTCGTCGCCCCCGAGCATCCGCAGGTCGAGCGGCTGGCGGCTGGGACCGGCCACGAGGAGGAGGTCCGCGCGTACGTCGACGAGGCCATCCGCAGCTCCGTCGAGGAGCGTGGGGACGAAGCCCACGTCAAGACCGGCGTGCCGCTGGGCCGGACGGTCACGAATCCGGTCAACGGCGAGCAGATCCCGATGTTCGTGGCCGACTACGTGCTGATGGAGTACGGGACCGGGGCGATCATGGCCGTTCCCGCCCACGACGATCGCGACTTCGACTTCGCGCGCGCGTTCGACCTGCCCATCCGCGCGGTGGTCAGGCCCCGTGATGGGGGCGATCCGGACCCGGACGAGCCCTTCCTCGGCCACACCGAGGACGAGGTCCTGGTGAATTCCCCCGGCTTCGATGGCATGAGCGCCCCGGACGCTGCCGAGGCGATCACCGAGTCGCTGCGCGAGCGGGGGCTCGGCGACTTCGCGGTCAACTACCGGCTCCGCGACTGGTTGCTCTCACGCCAGCGCTACTGGGGCTGTCCCATCCCGATCCTCTACTGCGAGGAGTGCGGAATGGTGCCCGTGCCCGACGACCAGCTGCCGGTCGAGCTCCCGGACGTCAAGGACTACGCGCCGAAGGGGGAGAGCCCGCTCGCTACAGCCACCGATTGGGTCAACACCAAGTGCCCGACCTGCGGCGGGGCAGCCCGGCGAGAGACCGACACGATGGACACGTTCGTCGATTCCTCCTGGTACTACCTGCGCTACCTCGACCCGCACAACGACGTCGCACCCTGGGATCGCGCTGCGGTCGACTACTGGATGCCCGTCGATCAGTACATCGGCGGCGTCGAGCACGCGATCCTGCACCTGCTCTATTCGCGCTTCTTCTGCAAGGCGCTCTCGGACCTCGGGCACCTGGACGTGCAGGAGCCGTTCATCAACCTCTTCACCCAGGGGATGATCACCCGGGCGGGGGCCAAGATGTCCAAGTCGAAGGGCAACACGGTCAACCCACAGGAATACATCGAGCAGTACGGCGCCGACGCCATGCGCACGTACATCTGCTTCATCGGCCCCGCAGAGCGCGACGCCGACTGGGTCGACGAGGGGGTGGAGGGCGTCCACCGGTTCCTGTCCCGTCTCTGGCGCCTGGAGCGCGAGGTCTCCGATCGAACAAAGCCCGCCACTTCCTCAGCTCCGCTTCCCGGCGTGTCGAGGGCTGTTGAGGGTCCGGCTCGCGAGCTCCTGGCCAAGGCCCACTGGGCGATCGACAAGGTCACGCGCGACCTGGGGAACTTTCACCTGCACACGGCGATCGCCGCCGTCATGGAGCTCGTAAACGACGCCTATCGGCTGAAGGACGGGCTCTACGGGGACGAGACCGGCGAGGCCATGCTGCGACTCGCCACCACGACGGCGGCATCGCTGATCTCGCTGTTTGCGCCTCACCTCGGCGCGGAGGTCTACGAGCGCCTGACGGGCGAGCACGTCTGGGAGCAGCCGTGGCCCGAAGCCGACAGGTCGCTGCTCGAGCGCGACACCTTCACCTTGATCCTGCAGGTCAACGGCAAGCTCCGCGACCAGGTCGAGGCCGCAACCGATGCGAGCGAGTCCGAGCTGCTCGCGCTGGCGCGCTCAAGCGAGAACGTGCGCCGCCACCTCGACGGCAAGGAGGTCGTCAAGGAGGTCGTCGTGCCGGGCAAGCTCGTCAATCTGGTCGTTCGCTGAGCGGGTTGCGATCCGGCAACACCTCGGCAGAACGGGTTTGCTAGAAAGGCCGCGTGCTCGTCAGGCGTTTCGCGGATGCGGCCGTCACCGAAGTCCACCGCCTCCGCTCGCACATCCTCATGGACGCGGGAGAGTTGGGGTCGCGGAACGTCTCCGTCAACTGGCTCGAGGTCCCGGCCGGCGCATCAGAGGAGCTGCGCTCGCACGAGGAATCCGAGCAGGTGTACGTCGTCGTCGCCGGCAGCGGGACGATGTCGGCCACCGGCGATGCGCAGCAGCTCGAGCGCGGGGACCTGGTCCTGATCCCTCCCGCCACCGAGCACTCGGTCGCCAACGAAGGCGACGAGCCCCTGTTCCTGTGCTCGGTGCAGTCACCAGCGGTCTCCGCGGACGAGCTCTATAGCCGCCGGCTGGCGACTCAGGCCGCCGGCTACGACGACGAATACGACGAATAGCGCGGACGTCATCCGGCGCAGGGTGATCGTGCGCGGGCGCGTCCAGGGCGTGTTCTTTCGGGACACCGTGAGACGGATGGCCGAATCGCGCGGGGTTCGCGGCTGGGTGCGAAACAGAGGGGATGGCGCTCTCGAAGCGGTGTTCGAGGGGTCGCCCGACGGCGTCGAGTCGCTGGTGCGCTTCTGTCACGAGGGTCCGCGCGGCGCGGTCGTCGAGCGCATCGAAGCCTTCGAGGAGAAGCCGGAGGGCCTCGAGGGCTTTTCGATCGCACGCTGACACGGTCGCGCGCGCGATTCGCTGCGCTCGCCGCGCCACCCGCAACGCACCCGTCGACAGCCTGAACGCGTGCCCGAGCTCAGTCGCTCGCAACTGCTCGTCTACGGCGCGATCGGTGTCGCGCTGCTGCTGGTGGGCGCGCGCTGGGTCCGGTCGGCGAACGCCGAGAGCGGCTCGGCCGGCGGCGTTGAGAGCGCCGCAGTTTCCGGTGGCGCGGCTGGCGCCGAGGGCTCGTTTGCCGTGAAACCCGGCGGAGGAGACGTCGTCGTGCACGTCGCGGGTGCCGTGCGAGAGCCCGGCGTCTACCGCCTGCCGGCGGGATCGCGGGTGGCCGACGCAGTCGAGCGCGCCGGCGGCGCGAACGGTGCGGCCGCGGTTGAGGGCATCAACCTCGCCGCCCGCCTGGCCGACGGCCAGCAAATCATCGTGCCCGCCAGGGCCGAGAGCCCTGTCGGGGTTGCCTCAGGCTCGGGGAGTGGTACTTCCGCCGCGGACGGGCCGATCAGCCTGGGCACCGCGACGGTCGAACAGCTCGACACGATCGAGGGCATAGGGCCGGTGACCGCGCAGGAGATCATCGACTTTCGCGACGAACACGGCGGACTGTCCTCGGTGGAGGATCTCGATCAGATCTCCGGGATCGGCCCGGCCACCATGGACGCCCTCAGGGGCGCACTACAGCCCTAGTGCCGGATCTCGCAGTGGCGTGGCGCTTCGCCGTTCTCGGCGGCCTGACCGCCGGCCTCGCGGTGGCGCCGTTCCTGAGCTTCCCGGCGGCATCGACCGAGCTGGTCATCACCGGCCTCGCCGGCGCGGCCGCCCTCGGCGCCGCCACGCCGCGCTGCGCGGCAAAGCCCGCCCGCATCGTCTGGCTCTGCCTACTCGGCCTTGCGCTCGCCTTGGTCGGCGCCGGAGTCGGGATCGCGCGAGTCATCGCAATCGACGGCGGTGCACTCGACCTCGCCTCCGGGCAGCGGGTCCGCGTCACGGGTCACGTGGCGACCGTGCCGCGGCGGGCGAACGGGAACGTGACCGTCCGCGTCGACACGGCCGACGGGCGCCTGCTGGTCGAGGCCCCCGAGCCCGTGCCAGAGCTGCCCGTCGGGCGCGCCGTTCGAGCGACGGGGAGCGTCCGCGATCCCCGTCCGTGGGAAGAATCGTGGCTTCGGCAGCTGGGGATCCGCGACGTCGTCGCCGCGCAGCGCATCGAGCTCGGCGCCGGGCGCCGGGGAGGCGTCGTCTCACTGCTCGACGCGGCGCGGGCCCGCGCCGAGGCCGCGCTGGGCCGAGGCACCGATCCTGCGCGGGCGGCTTTGTTGCGCGGCTTCGTGCTGGGTCAGGACGACCTCATCGACCAGGAGACGGTGGAGGAGTTTCGCCGCTCCGGGCTCAGCCACCTTTTGGCGGTGAGCGGTCAGAACGTCCTTCTGCTGGCGCTGCTGGCGTGGCCGCTGCTCGCCGTTCTCGGCCTCGGCCTGCGATCGCGGCTGGTCGTCACGCTCGCCCTGATCGCGATCTACGTGCCGGTCGCCGGTGCCGGTCCGTCGATTCAGCGCGCGGGGGTGATGGGCGCTGCGGCCATCCTGGCGGCGCTGGCCAGCCGTCCGCGCTCGCGCGCCTACGTGCTGCTTCTCGCCACCGCTGTCACGCTGGCGCTGAATCCCCGCGTCAGCGGCGACCCGGGCTGGCAGCTGAGCTTCGCCGCCGTCGTCGGGATCATGGCCTGGGCGCGGCCGATTCGGGGCCTCCTCATGCGCGGCACAGCCCCCGAGGCGACGACCGCGATTGCGCTACGGGGCGCGCTTGCCGATGGGGTCGCCGTCACCGTGGCGGCGACGCTGGCTACCGCCCCGCTGATCGCGCACGAGTTCGGCGTCGTCTCGCTTGCCTCCCTGCCCGCCAACCTCCTGGCGCTGCCGGCGGTTGCCCCGGTGATGTGGCTGGGGATGCTCGCGGGCCTCGCGGGACAGCTTCCCTGGCTGCCGGTCGAGCCGCTGACGTGGCTCGCGGGAGCGCTCGGCGGCTACGTTGCCCAGATCGCGAGCTGGCTGGCGGCTCCGAGCTGGGCGCAGGTGGACGTACGGCTCGACGACTCGCTGACCGTCATCGGTGCGTACGCGGCGCTGGTGCTCGTAGTTGCGCTGGCGCTTCGATGGGGATCGCGGCGCGCCAGGCTGACGCCCGGCTCCGCGCTGGTGACGATTGCGGTGATCCCGCTCGCCGTCGCCGTTGCGCTCCTGGGCCCTTCAGGTGGCGCAGGGGCGGAGGCTGGCGGCGGCACTGGCGCGGTTGGCCGCGATGGCCTGCGGGTGAGCGTCCTCGACGTCGGCCAGGGCGACGCGATCCTGCTCCAGCCGGGCGACGGCGATCCGGTGCTGGTCGACGCTGGGCCCGCTGAGGCCGACGTCGCCGGCGCCCTTGCCGAACGTGGCGTCGGCCACCTCGGCACGCTCGTGGCCACACACCCGCAATCCGATCACGTCGGCGGGATCCCGGGCGTCCTGCAGCGAGTTCCAACGGATCGGCTGCTCTACGCCGAGCTGAGCAGCCAGCTGCAGGCGGCCGCTGCGGCCAGCGAAACTCCGGCCGCAGCAATCGCAGCGGGCGACCGGCTGCGCTCGGGCTCGCTGCGCGTGCGGGTCCTGTGGCCGCCACGACAGCGCCTGGATACACGGGTCGATTCCACCGCCGATCCGAACGAGCTCTCGGTCGTTCTGCTCGCGCAGTGGGGCGAGTTCGAGCTCCTGCTCACCGGCGACGCGGAGGCGGAGCTCGCCCCCGTGGACCCCGGCCCGATCGAGGTGCTGAAGGTGGCACATCACGGAAGCGAGGACGCCGGTCTCGACGGACTGCTCGATCGGATCGCTCCACAGCTGGCCATCGTTTCGGTCGGAGACGACAATCCGTTCGGCCACCCGTCGCCCGCGACGCTGACCGAGCTCACCGACCATGGCGTTCCTGTGGCGCGTACGGATGTGGACGGGACGCTGACGATCGACGTGGATCGGGAGGGCTTCAGCCTTGGCACGGACGACTGAGACGCCGACCGCTGAGATAGGGTCACGCCCGCTCCCGCCTTCGTCACAAGGAGACCTCCGCAGATGGAATCCGGCACGCCCGCGCCCGAGCCGACCCAACCGCCTGCGCCCCCGTCCCAGCCGGGGGCAGGCGCCGACACCGAGCAGACGAGCGGGGGCTGGCGCCTGCTGGGCGTCGTCCTGGCCCTGGCGCTCGCGTTCGCGTGCGCCGTGATGGTGATCGCGATGCTCGACATCGGCGATACCCCGCGCTGTGACGACCCGGCTGCGCTCGAGGAGGAGCGGGCCGAGAGCGGCGACCTCGTCATCGAATGCTTCGATGGCTCGCAGGCGCAGAAGGTGATCAGCCTCGTTCTCGGGTGGCCCAGCGCCGTCCTGGCCGGCATCGCCGCCCTCGTGGCGTTGTTCTTTGCCGCGACGGGGCGTCAAGGCCAGTTGCTGCTCAGGTTGACCGGCACCGCGATCGTGCTCGGAGGCCTGAGCATCCTGATTGGAAGCATCTAGAGGGCTGGGCAGGAGCGGCCGAGGAGCTCGCGCGGCCTCCCGGGGCCAACCGGGGGGGCGAATACACTCGCCGGTCGATGGCCTCCGAAGCGAGCATCAAGCCCGCGTACCTGATCGCGGGCACCGACCTTGCGAAGATCGGCGCTGCGTTGAGGCGCCTGCGGGCGCGAGCCGAGCGCGAGGGAGGCGCCGGAGCCCTGGAGGCATTCGTCGCCGAGCCGGGCGCGACCATCGGGCCCGACCCGAACGCCCTCGTCGCCGCGCTGCAGACCATGTGCCTGACAACCGAGCGGTGCTACCTGCTCGCCGACGGCGTCGAGTGCTGGACGCCCAAGCGCGCGGAGCCCGTGATCGAGGCGATGGCCAGCCTGCCGCCGGACGTGACGGTGGTCCTCGTTGCCCGGGAGCGCCCCCCGAAGGCCCTGGCGCCAAAGGGTCTCGCCGAGGCGGTCAAGAACGCCGGGGGAGAGGTGCTCGCGTACGCGGCGCCGAAGCCTCGCGACCTGCCGAGGTGGCTGCTCGAGGAGGCAAAGCGGAGGCAGTTCGAGCTGGATCCCGACGCGGCCAACCTGCTCGTCGAGCGCCTCGGTCAGAGCACCGTGCGCCTGTCAAACGAGCTCGATCGCTTGGCGCTGTGGGCCGAGCCGGGAGAGCGGGTCGCGCGCTCGGACCTCGAGGCGATGGTCTCGGACACGTCCGAGGAGGTCGCCTGGGCGCTGTCGGACGCCTTGGTCGAGCGTGACCGCGAGGCGGCGCTCGGTGCCGCCGAGCGGCTGGCGGGCCAGGGGGAGTCGGTCACCGGCCTCGTCTATCAAGCTGCCAAGCGCCTGCGCGAAGCAAACCTCGCTTTGGAGGCGCTGGAGGCGGGCCGTCCGTCGAAGGAGGTCGAAAAGGAGCTGCCGATGCACCCGTACGCGGCGAAGATGCTGTTGCGCCGCCTGCGGGACGCGTCGCCCGATGAGCTTCGCGCCGGGACCTGCGCGATCGCCGACCTCGAATGGTGGACACGAGGCGGCTCCGACTATCCCGAGCCGGTGGCCCTCACCCTCGCGATCCGGCGGGCTACCGAGGGAGATTGATCGCGGTCAAGCGCGCGGCGAGCCTACGAGCCGCCGGCGCGGAGCCGCGCGGCGCGAGCCTTCTTGCGGGCGCCGCTGTTCGTGTGCAGCGCACCCTTCTGAACCGCCTTGTCGATCCGCGACACGAGCGCGCGGTGCTCGGCCTCGATCGCGTCGTCGTCGCCGCTCGAGACCGCGCTCTCGAGACGGCGGAAGTGGGTCTTGACCGCGCTCGTCAGGCGCCGGTTCTCGTCGTGCTCGCGCAGGGTGCGCACGTTTCGCTTCTTCTGGGACGCGATGTTGGCCATGGCCGACGGCGCAGTGTAGCGGCGGACGGCGGCCCCGCATGAGCGAGCGCGGGGAGCTCGATCCAAGGGCCGGCGAGGGCCCGAAGTCGGTCGAGCTCGACGAGGTCGCAGAGGCCGAGGTCGTTCCGACCGAGGGCCCGGTTGCGCCGCGGCCCCGCGCGGGCCGCATCGCGCGCTCGACGGCGTTCTTCTCGGTCGCGACGGCGTTCTCTCGCGTGGCCGGACTGGTGCGCGAGATCTTCGCCGCCAGCTACTTCGGCATCAGCCCCGCGATGTCCGCGTTCACGATCGCCTTCCTGGTCCCGAACACCATCCGCAGCCTGTTCGCGGACGCTGCGATCCAGGCCGCGTTCGTCCCCGTCTTCACCGACAAGCTCGAGCACGGACAGCGCCGCGAGGCGTTCCGCCTTGCCACGACGCTGATCTTCCTCGTGATCTGCGTCCTTGGGCTGATCACGGCGCTGTTCATCGTCGCCGCGCCCCTGCTGATGCAGGTCTTCGCGCCGGGGTTCGAAGGCGAGGTGTTGGACCTGACCGTCTCGCTGTCTCGAGTCCTGTTTCCGATCCTTGTCCTGCTTGGCGTCTCGGGGCTGGTGGTCGGGGTGCTGAACAGCTACGACCGCTTCGGGGTGTTTGCGATCGCGCCGTTCTTCTGGAACGTCGCGATCATCACCGTGCTCGTCGGCCTCGCGCCCGCGTTCCCGGAGGAGGACGAGATCTACGCCTACGCGATCGGCGTCGTCGTCGGGACGGTGATCCAGCTTGCGATGCTGGTCTACGACCTCCGCAACACCCCGTTCGGGATCCGGCGTGCCCTGTTGAGCCCGTTCCGGACCCGGATCTCGGCCGCCTTCGCCGATGCCGACGTCCGCCGCGTGCTCCTCCTGATGCTGCCGGTGACGATCAGCCTGGGACTGATCAACGTCAACCTGCTCATCAACAGCTTCTTCGGCAGCCTGATCCCGGAGCCCGGGGTGGCCGAGCAGGCTCCGGCGGGGATCGACAAGGCGTTCCGCATCTACATGCTTCCCCAGGGGGTCTTCTCGGTCGCGATCGCCACCGTGCTGTTTCCCACCCTCGCTCGCTTTGCCGCCCGCGGCGCCTTCGACAGCCTGCGCGCGACGATGGCCAACGGGATGCGGCAGATCGTGCTGCTGCTGACACCCGCGGCGGCCGCGATCCTGGTGCTCGCGGAGCCGATGGTGCGGCTGGTCTTCGAGCGCGGGGAGTTCGACCCCTCGCAGACGGACCTCGTCGCGGAGGCGCTCTTCTGGTTTGCCTTCTCGCTCCCGTTCAACGGGCTCTTCCTGCTGCTCACCAGAACCTTCTTCAGCCTCCAGCGCCCCTGGGTGCCCACGTGGATCGCCGCGCTGAACCTCGGCGTAACGGCGCTGTTCTGCGCCCTCTTCTACGACCCGTTCGGAGTGGGCGGGATCGTGGCCGCGACCGCGATCGCCACGGCCGCAAGCGTCGCGGCCGAGGCGGCGATCCTGCGGCGGGCGCTCGGGCGCCTCGAGCTGGGGCGGCTGATCTGGACCTCCACGCGCGTTGTTCTGGCGTCCGCGGCGCTCGCCGGAGCCAGCTACGGCGTCTGGTGGCTCCTCGACGACGCGCTTGGGCGCGGGCTCGCCGACCAGATCGTCTCGCTGGGGGTCGCGCTCGGCGTCGGGGCGAGCGTCTACGCCGCGGCGATCACCGTGCTGCGGATCCCCGAGGCGCAGCAGATCTGGCGTCTGCTGCGACGCCGGGGCGACAGGGAAGCGGGCGTGTGAGCGACAACACGGAGATCGTGCGCCGGATCTACGCCTCGTGGTCGGCGCTCGAGGGCACGCCCGAGGAATTGATGCACCCCGAGATCGTGTACGTGAACCCTGCTGAGGCCATCGAGCCGGGCACGCGCGAAGGACAGGAGGCGTTCGCTGAGGCGGTCGGACGCGTGGGCGATGCGTGGAGCGAGATCGACTTCGAGATCCACCGCTTGGTCGAGTCCGGCGACCGAGTCGCCGGAGCCGTGACGATGATCAGTCGCGGCCGGGCCAGCGGTGCACAGGTCGTCACTCACCAGAGTCATCTCTGGACCCTCCGCGATGGCAAAGCGCTGCGGTTCGAGTGGTTCACCGACCCCGAATCAGCGCTCGCAGCGATCGGCGAAGACGACTAGCCAGCTGACGTCCAATCGTGGGACAGTTCTGCGCGTGAGCACGGGATCCGTATCGACGCCGGTTTCGTCGCCCGTCGGCCGCTCGCCATACTGGCGGGTCGGCATGGACCGGATTCGCAACTTCTCGATCATCGCCCACATCGACCACGGGAAATCGACCCTGGCCGATCGCATCCTCGAGCTCACCGGGGCCGTCGACCCGCGCAAGCACATGCCCCAGCTGCTGGATTCGATGGAGCTAGAGCGCGAGCGCGGAATTACGATCAAGGCGCAGGCGGTTCGGGTGGAGTACGCAAGGGGCGACGGCGAGCCCTATCACCTGCACCTGATCGACACCCCAGGGCACGTGGACTTCTCGTACGAGGTCTCACGCAGCCTCGCGGCATGTGAGGGCGCTCTGCTGGTCGTCGACGCCGCACAGGGGGTGGAGGCGCAGACGGTCGCGAACACCTACGCCGCGATCGAGGCGGGACTGGAGCTGATCCCGGTGCTGAACAAGGTCGATCTGCCCAGCGCCGACCCCGAGCGGGTTGCCGGGGAGATCGTGGATCTGATCGGGGGCGACCCGGCCGACGTGCTCAGGGTCTCGGCGAAGACGGGCGAGGGGGTGCGCGACGTTCTCGACGCGATCGTCGAGCGGATCCCGCCTCCCGAGGGCGACCCCGACGCGCCGCCACGGGCCCTGATCTTCGACTCCGAATTCGACCAGTATCGAGGCGTGGTCGCGTACGTGCGGATGGTCGACGGCGCCTTCGCCAAGGGCGAGCCGATCATCGCGATGCAGGCGGGGACTGCGGCCGAGATCGACGAGCTCGGGTTCTTCGTGCCTGAGATGCGTCCCGCCGCGCGCATGTCGGCGGGCGAGGTCGGCTACATCATTACCGGGGTCAAGGACGTGGCGAAGCTCCGCGTTGGCGACACGCTGACGGCTCGCGACCGTCGCGCGTCCGAGCCGCTGCCCGGCTATCGCGAGGTTCGGCCCATGGTCTTCTGCGGGTTGTTTCCGATCGACACCGATCGCTACGAGGATCTGCGCGACGCGCTCGAGCGGCTGGCGCTCAACGACGCCGCACTCAGCTACGAGCCCGAGACCTCGCAGGCCCTTGGGTTCGGCTTTCGCTGCGGCTTTCTGGGCCTGTTGCACATGGACATCGTCCGCGAGCGCCTGGAGCGCGAGTACGACCTCGAGCTGCTCGCGACGACGCCCAACGTGAGCTACGAGGTCAGGCTGACAAACGGCGAGGTGGTGGAGGTCCACAGCCCGGTCGAGATGCCCGATCCCGGGTTGATCGCCGAGATCGCCGAGCCCTACATCCGCGGCTCGATCATCTGCCCGGCGAACTATGTCGGACAGGTGATGGAGCTCTGCCAGGGGCGCCGGGGCACCCATGTCGACATGCACTACCTGTCGCCAGAGCGGGTGCAGCTTCGCTACGACCTGCCGCTGGCGGAGATCGTGCTCGACTTCTACGACCAGCTCAAGTCGCGTACCGCCGGCTATGCGTCGCTCGACTACGAGCCGATCGGCAACCGGGCGTCGGACCTGGTCAAGCTGGACGTCCTCCTGGCTGGGGAGCAGGTGGACGCGCTCTCAGTGATCGTCCACCGCGACGACGCCTACCGCGCCGGCAAGGCGCTGGTCGAGCGACTCCAGAAGACCATTCCGCGCCAGCTCTTCGACGTCCCGGTGCAGGCCGCAATCGGCTCCCGGGTGCTGGCTCGTGAGACCGTTAAGGCGCTGCGCAAGGACGTGACGGCCAAGCTCTACGGCGGCGACGTCACCCGCAAGCGCAAGCTGCTCGAGAAGCAGAAGAAGGGCAAGAAGCGGATGAAGCAGGTGGGACAGGTCGAGGTCCCGCAGGAGGCGTTCCTGGCCGTGCTCGAGATCGATGAGTGAGCCGAGCGAGCGCCAGCGCGCGAACATGGAGCTCGCCAAAGCGGGATACGAGGCGTTCCAGCGCAGCGACGTCCAGACGGTCTTGGACCTGACGGATCCGGAGGTCGAGATCTACCTGCCGCCGACGCTGCCCAACTCCGGCACCTTTCAAGGCCACGAGGGCTACATGACCTGGCTCGGTCGATGGCTGGAGGCTTGGGAAGACTTTCAGATCGAGGTGCGGGGGATGGAGGCAGTGGGCGAGCGCCACGTGGTGACCTCCATCCACCAGTCGGGAATCGGCCGCGGCAGCGGGATCCCGGTGGAGATGGACGTCGCCTACATGCTCGACATCCGCGACGGGAAGGTGATCGCGCTCCAGATGTACCTGAGCCGGGACGAGGCCACCTCGGTAGCCGAGCAGCGCGAGCGTTCGGCTGATTAGACTGCCGCGCCGTGCCGGTGAAGACTGAGGCAGTCGGGAAGGAATGGCCGGCGGCGAGCTTCGAGGTCGAGGCGGACCGCATCAGGCAGTACGCGAGCGCGATCGGGGAGGAGCACGCCATCTACCACGACGCGGAGGCGGCCAAGGCCGCGGGCTTTCGCGACCTGGTCGCCCCGCCGATGTTCGCCGTGGTCTACAACGCGCCGGCCATGGGCCCGGCGAACATCGACCCCGAGGTCGGCATCAACCTCCCGGCGATGGTGCACGGCGGCCAGGACTTCGAGTGGGGCGAGCCCGTATGCGCGGGCGACGTGATCAAGACGGCGGCCACCTGCAGGGAGATCTACCAGCAGGACGCCAAGGGCTTCTACGTCTTCGAGTCCGTGTCCACCAACCAGGACGGCGCGCGGACGGTCAAGGCCATCTGGACGAACATCGTTCGCGGCGTCTGAGGAGGATCGAATGGGCGAATTTGAGCCAGGCGAGTCGCTTCCGGAGCTGCGGACGACGCCGGACGCTGGCCTGACCAAGCGCTACGCGGAGGCGTCGGGCGACCCGAACCCGATCCACATCGACGAGGACTTCGCCAAGAGCGTCGGCCTCCCTGGCACGATCCTCCACGGGCTCTACTCGATGGCCCAGGTTGCGCGGGCGCACACGGACGTCGCGGATGGCGACCCACGGTCGTTGAAGCGCCTGCGGGTTCAGTTTCGGGGCATGGGCTTCCCCGAGCAGGAGATCGTCGTCACCTCCAAGGTAATCGAGGCCGACGACGGCCGGATCGTGACCGAGACCGAGGCCGCCCAGGGCGACAACCGGATCATCCGCAACGCGCAGGCCGAGCTCGAGCTGAATCGCTCCTAGCGCGGCTGCACGCGCAGCCAGTCCAGGACCTCGGCCGCGTGGCGGTCGGGTGGAAACACCGGAAAGAAGACGTGCTCGATCGTGCCGTCGCGCAGCACGAGGGTGTGGCGCTTCAGCAGGGTCTGCTCGGCGACCTCGAGCGTCGGGAGCCTCAGGGCGGTGGTCAGCTCGAGGCCGGAGTCGCTGAGAATCGGAAACGGCAGTCCGAGGCGCTCGACCAGCTCACGCTGATAGTCGGTCGACTGAGTCGATAGCCCGAACACCCCGGCGCCCAGCTCGGCGAGCTCGGCGTAGTGGTCGCGAAAGCCGCAGGTCTCGGGGGTGCAACCGCGCGCGCCGGGGATCAGGTCCCAGTCGTCCACCAGCGAGGGCTCGCCGGGGCGCCCCGTGCGGGGGTAGGCGTAGACCACGGTCCTGGGTGACGCGAGAGCATCCAGTCTGATCGTTCGCCCGTCCGTTGCCTCGAGTGGAATGCCGGGAACGGCCAGCCCCGGCAGGTGATCGCAGGCGCCGTCGTCGGCGGGCTCGGGTAGGTCCGCCGGCAACGTCATGGGATCGATCATGCGACCGAGTCTGCCACCTCCCGGCGGCTCGACGGACCGCGATCCTAAAATCGAACCATGCTGTCTGAGCGTCAACAGCGCATCCTCAGAGCGGTGGTCGACGCCTATCTGGAGTCTGGCAAGCCGATCGGCTCGGCCGCCATCGCCGAGCTGGACGACGTCGACTGGAGTCCCTCGACGATCCGGGCCGAGCTGGCGGCCCTGGAGCGCGAGGGCTTTCTGACGCATCCGTACACCTCGGCCGGCCGGATCCCGACCGATGCCGGATACCGCTTCTACGCCGACGCTCTCGTTGCCACGGGAGCCATCCTCAGGCACGGCGGGCAGGCCGGGATCGATCTGTCGCGGATGCGACGCGAGGTAGAGGAGGCGTTGCGCGAGACCACCTCGGCGCTCTCGCGCGTGACCGATCTCCTGGCGGTTGCCACGGCGCCCCCTCCCTCGAGCGCGCGGATCCGGCGTGTGGAGGTGCTGCAGTTGCAGCCGCGGGTAGCGATGGTGGTCGTGATCGCCTCAAACGGCGCCGTCACCAAGCGGGTCTTCAACTTCGAGCGGACGCTCGATCCGGGTCTGGTCGAGTGGGCGTCGAGCTTCCTCAACGAGCGGCTCTCCGGCCTCGCTCTCGGCGCCAGGATGACCTCCGATCGTCTCTCCGATCCGGAACTTGGGCCCGCCGAGTCGAGCTTCCTGGCCGAGATCGCGGACGCGTTCGGCACCCTGGAGCAGAGCGCCGCGGACGATCTCTACGTCGACGGGGCCGCCCGGCTGCTGTCGGAGGACCACGCGCCCGACCTTCCGCACGCCGACGCCCTGATGCGGGAGCTTGAGCGCCGCGCCAACCTCCTGCGGGTGCTTCGCTCCACGCTCGACGAGCGCTCCGTCTTCATGTGGATCGGGGAAGAGAACCCGGCGCCCGAGCTGCGCTCGGTGAGCGTGGTCGGCGCCAACTACGGCCTCGGCTACCGCAACCTCGGCACGGTCGGCGTGGTTGGGCCGCTGCGCATGGACTACGCCACGGCGATCGCTTCGGTTCGTGAAGCGGCCGGGGAGCTGTCGCGCTTCTTCGAGGGCGTCTACGACGAGACCTGATCCCTCGGATGCCGGCTGACTATTACGAGGTCCTCGGCGTCGAGCGAGGCGCCACTGAGGCGGAGCTGAAGAAGGCGTTTCGCCGGCTTGCGCGCGAGCTTCATCCCGACGTCAACAAGCACGATCCCGAGGCGGAGGAGAAGTTCAAGCAGGCCGCCGAGGCGTACGAGGTGCTGTCAGATCCCCAACGGCGCCGCACCTACGACGCCTTCGGCCACGACGGCCTCCGGTCCGGTGGATGGGCGCCGCGCACCCAGGCGTTCGGCAGCTTCGAGGACGTCCTCCAGTCGTTCTTCGGCCGCGGCGATCCGATCTTCGGCGACCTCTTCGGCTTCGGCTCGCAGGGCCCCTCCGCCGGCGCCGATCTGGCAGCCCAGGTGGAGGTAACCCTGGCGGAGGTGCTCACCGGCGCCACGCGCGAGGTCAGCTTCGAGGCGGTCTCGGGGTGCGAGCGCTGCCACGGCAATGGAGCCGAGCCCGGCACGCCGATTCGAACCTGTGAGACCTGTGGCGGTGCCGGGCGCGTCCAGCAGGTGCGCAGGACCGCGTTCGGACAGCTGGTGCAGACGAGCGCCTGTCCCACCTGCAACGGCGCCGGCAAGGTGCCGGAGACCCCTTGCGAGCAGTGCGGCGGCGCCGGGCGCGAGGTGCGCGAGCGCTCTTGGGAGATCGAGATCCCCCCTGGAATCGAGTCGGGACAGCGGATCAGGATCGCCGGCGCGGGCGACGCGGGCGAGCCCGGCGGGTCGACGGGCGACCTCTACGTCCTCGTCCGGGTCGCCGAAGATCCGCGGTTCGAGAGGCGCGGGCAGGACCTCGTGTCGGTCGTGCACGTTTCGGCGACGCGGGCGATGCTCGGCGGCACCGTCCAGGTGCCGACGCTCGACGGCGAGACCGAGGTCGAGCTGCCGGCCGGCGCCCAGCCGGGCCAGGCGATCGTGCTTCCCGGAAACGGCCTGCCCGCGCTGCGTAGCGCCGCCCGCGGCGACCAGCACGTCATCGTCGACGTCGTCGTCCCCACCGAGCTCACCGCCGAGGAGCGAGAGCTCGCCGCGAAGCTCGATCGAGCACTCGGCGATCAGGCGCCGTCAGACCGAACGTCATGATCAGGCTCGCTGTCCGGTGCCGGCCAGAGCTCGCCGACCGGGTGCTGGCGGAGCTGCTGGAGCTCGTTCCGGGGGGCGTCGAGGAAGAGAGGAGCACGGACTGGGCCGAGTTTGCGATCTACGGTCCGCCGGGGGAGCTGCCGGCGATCCCGGATCTCGAAGCCGCGGCCGGGGAGGGCCTGGTTGAGGTCACCTCCACCCAGATCCCCGACAACTGGGCTGACTCGTGGCGGGACTTCCACGAGCCGGTCTGGATCGGTGACCGAATGGTCGTGCGCCCGTCCTGGCATGACCCCGCCGGCGCGGACGCGGGAGCGAGCGAGCCAGAAGGGGATCGTTATGGGGGCGAGCGAGCGGGAGCAGAGCAGCCGGCGGGCATTGATGTCGTAGTGGATCCCGCCCAGGCGTTCGGAACGGGTGCCCACGCGACGACGCGCATGTGCCTGGAGTTGCTGCTCGAGCTGGCCGATGCGGGCGGCGCGAGGGGATCGCTCGCCGACCTGGGAACCGGCTCGGGCGTGCTCGCGATCGCCGCCGCGAAGCTGGGCTGGGCGCCGGTGATCGCATGCGACAGCGAACCGGCTGCGCTCGAGGCAGCCGCGGCGAACGCGTGCGCGAACTCCGTGGAACTCGATCTGCGCCGCCTCAACCTGCGCTCCTCCCCGCCGCCCGCGGCCGAGACCGTGGTGGCGAACCTCACCGCGCCTCTGCTCACGGAGGTTGCCAGCCGGATCTACCCGACGCCACGTCGTCTGGTCTGCTCCGGCCTGCTGGCCGCCGAAGCCGACCGCGTCGCCGGGGCCTTTCGCGATCGCGGGCTCCGGCTGGCCTCCGAGCGCAGGCTGGGCGACTGGGCGGCGCTCCAGCTGCGACCGTCCTGACGTCAGGGGTCGTAGATAGTCTGCGCCCCGTGGTCGCCGCGGAAGTCCAGTTCTACGACGTCATCGTCTGGCTGCACATCAGCAGCGTGGTCGTCGGCTTCGGCCCGACGTTCGCGTTCGGCCTCTATCTGGCGCTCGCCAGCCGCAAGTACCCGCGGAGCATGCCGGCGATTCTCGACGCCCAGTGCACGATCAGCCGGACGATGGTCACGATCGCCGCTCTGGTGATCCTTGGCTCGGGGATCTACCTCGCCGCGGACCGTTGGGAGTTCAGCGACTTCTTCGTGGTCGCGGGGCTGGTTGCCGTCGTCGTCCTCCTCGCGATGGTGCACCTGTACTTCGTCCCCAACGAGGTCCGGGCGCGGGAGATCGCCGAGCGCGACATCGAGGCCGCGGGCAGCGGGGAGGTCAGGTTCAGCGACGAGTTCGACCGCCGGATGAGGGGCAGCGCGATCGCTGGCCCAATCGCGGGCCTGATCATCATCGTGACGATCTACTTCATGGCGACCAAGGTGTTCCTATAGCTCGCGGCTCGGTGCCCCCGCCACGTCGCCGACCGGCCAAGACCGCAGCGCCGCCTGTCCATCGGTAACCATGCCCGCTTCGATGAGCGAGCAAAGCGCCCTCCCGATCGCGGTCTTCGACTCTGGCGTCGGCGGGCTGACCGTTCTGCACGAGTGCCTGGTCTCGCTTCCGAGCGAGGACTTCGTCTACCTGGGTGACGATGCCCGCTTTCCGTACGGAGCGAAGTCTGCGGACGAACTGCGCCGGTGCGTCGCCACCAACACCCGCTTCCTCCTCGATCGCGGGGCGAAGCTCGTCGTGATCGCCTGCAACTCCGCCGCCGCCGCGGGGTTTGACACCGCCCGGGAGATCGCGGGGAAGCGCGGGTTGGAAGTAGTGTCGGTGATCGAGCCGGAGGCCGAGATCGCGGCAGCGATCAGCGAGTCGGGCAGGGTGGGGGTGCTCGCAACTCCCGCCACCGTCGAGGGCGGCGCCTACCTTCGCGCCCTGGCGAAACAGGGCCGCGTGCTGACCGTGACCCAGGTCGAGGCCCCGGACCTGGCCGCGATCATCCAGCGCGGGTTTCCGTTCTCGGAGGATGTCGTCGAGACCGCGCGCGCCTACTGCGCGCCGCTCAAGCACGCGAAGGTCGACACCGTGATCCTCGGCTGCACGCACTACCCCCTTGTGCGGCCGATGCTCCAGCGCATTCTCGGCCGCGACGTCCGTCTCGTAACCGCTGGGCACGCGGTTGCCGCGACGGCCCAGCGAATCCTCGAGGCACGAGGGCTCGAGACGTCGACCGAAGGCGAGGGGACGTACAGGTTCCTGTGCACCGGGGACGCGGCGGCGTTTCGCGAGCTCGGCACGCGGTTCCTGCAGATGCCGCTCGGCGAGGTCGAGCGCGTCGAGCTGCCCGCCTCGAGTTCATGACGGCGGGCGTGAGGTTTGAGACCCCGCGGTCACTACGCTTATCCCGTGGGCATTCTCGAACAGGTTCAGGCCGACACGCGTGAGGCGATGAAGGCCGGCGAGCGCGAGCGCGTGAGCGCGCTGCGCCTGGTCGCCGACGCGCTGCAGAAGGACGCCAAGGAGGGTGGGGACGATGAGATCGCCGTGCTGCGCCGCGAGCGCAAGCGCCGGCTCGAGGCCGCGGACGCCTATCGCGATGGCGGCAGCGAAGAGCGGGCGACGGCCGAGGAGACGGAGGCCGAGGTGATCTCGGCGTATCTGCCCGCGGAGCTCTCCGACGAGGAGCTCGCGGAGCTGGTCGCCGCGACCGTACAGGAGACCGGAGCCGCCGGAATGCCGGAGATGGGCAAGGTCATGGGCGCTGTGATGCCGAAGGTCGAGGGGCGAGCCGACGGCAAGCGGGTGAGTGCCGCCGTCAAGGAGCGGCTCGCCGGCTAGGCCGGGGCAAGACTTGGCGCGAAGGCAGCTCACCCTCGATAACGCAGTCGCCGCGGAGCTCGCGGGCTCCGAGGACACCGTCCTGCGCTCGCTCGAGGAGCGGCTCGGCTGCGAGGTGTATCTGCGCGGCAACGTCCTCACCCTCGACGGCTCGGACGAGGATGTTGCGAGCGCGGCCTCCATGGTCGATGAGCTCGTGGGGCTCGTGGAACGCGGGCACGAGCTGGCGCCCGCGACGGTGGACCAGGTCAGCGGAGCCCTGCGCGCAGACGAGCGGCCCGCCGAGATCCTCGAGGACGTGATCTGGCGACACCGCAGCTTCAAGGTGGCCCCGAAGACCGTGAACCAGAAGCGCTACGTCGACGGGATCCGCAAACACACTGTCACGTTCGGGATCGGCCCGGCCGGGACTGGCAAGACGTTCCTCGCGGTGGCGATGGCGGTCGCGGCCCTCGACGCGCGAGAGGTCAGCCGGATCATCCTCACTCGACCCGCGGTGGAGGCCGGCGAGCGCCTCGGCTTCCTCCCCGGCGACATCCAGGCCAAGGTGGACCCTTACCTGCGTCCTCTCTTCGACGCCCTCTACGACATGCTCGATCCTGAGCGTGTGATGTCGTACTTCGAGCGGGGCACGATCGAGGTCGCGCCACTCGCCTTCATGCGGGGCCGGTCCCTTAACGACTCCTTCGTGATCCTCGACGAGGCGCAGAACACGAGCCCCGAGCAGATGAAGATGTTCCTCACCAGGCTCGGGTTCGGCTCGAAGATGGTCGTCACCGGCGACATCACCCAGATCGACCTGCCGCGCGACCAGCGCTCGGGCCTCGTTGTGGTGGGCGAGATCCTGGCCGACGTCGGCGACATCAGCTTCGTTCGCTTCGGGGGTGAGGACGTCGTCCGACACGAGCTCGTCCAGCGAATCGTCGAGGCCTACGACGATTTCGCGGCCCGGTCCGGAGACGAGGCTTCCGGCGACGGTTGACCGTCGATCTCTACGACGTGCCCGAAGGGCTGCGCGACGCCGTCGCCGCGACGCTCGATGCGGCGGGGGTGCGCGATGGGCATCTCGCCGTCGAGCTTGTAGACGAGGCGCGAATCACCGAGCTCAACGCCGCCCATCGGGGCCTCGACCGAGCTACCGACGTGCTCTCGTTTCCGATCGACGCCGCCGATGAGGCCGTCGGCCCACGCGAGCTTGGCGACGTGGTGATCTGCCCTGCCCATACCGAGGACCTGCAAGCGGCGGTCGTCCACGGCGTGCTCCACCTTTGCGGCTACGACCACGAGACCGACGACGGCGAGATGCTCGCCCTTCAAGCGCGAGTTCTGGCCTCGCTGTGACCGGGGCGGGTTTCGTCGGGCTGGCCGGGCGGCCCAACGTCGGCAAGTCCACGCTCGTCAACGCGATCGTGGGTGCCAAGGTGGCGATCGTCTCCGAGAGGCCGCAGACCACCCGGCGCGCGGTTCGCGGCGTGGCCACCGATTTCGCCGCGGGCTGGCAGATGGTGCTCGTGGATCTCCCGGGCGTGCAACGCCCTCGCGACGTGCTCACCGAGCGCATGCAGAGGCGGGTCGAGCACGAGCTCCAGGACGCGGATGCGGTGCTCTTCGCCGTCAACGGTGAGCAGGGCGTGGGCCCGGGCGACCGCTTCATCGACGGGCACCTGCTGCGAGCTGAAAGCGACGTGCCGGTGATCTGCGCCGTGAACAAGGTCGACCGCCTCTCGGCGCCGGAGACCGCGGCGGTCCTGACCCAGGCGGCCGAGCTGGGGTCGGTCGACGAGGTGTTCCCGGTCTCCGCCAAGCGGGGCTCGGGGCTGGAGCCGCTGGTAGCGCGTCTCGCACAGCTGCTGCCCGAAGGGCCGTTTCTCTATCCGCCGTCCGATCGCAGCGACCAGCCGAGCGACGTTCACCTCGCCGAGCTCGTGCGCGAGCAGGTGCTGCGGCGCACGCGCGACGAGCTGCCGCACGCGGTGGAGGTTGTGGTCGACGAGACCACCGAGCGGGACGACGGGCTGATCGAGGTCAGCGCCCAGATCTGGGCGGAGACGGACTCGCAGAAAGCGATCCTGATCGGCAAGGGAGGGCGGATGGTGCGCGACATCGGCACCGCCGCACGCAAGGAACTGGAACGCGAGCTGGGCGCGAGGGTGTTCCTCGACCTCCAGGTCCGCGTGCGCGAGCGCTGGCGCCGCGACGAGGGCCTGCTCGACCGGCTCGGGATCGACTAGCGCCCGAGCGCCTTCCGCGCGTCTGCTTCTTCGGAGTACTCCTCGAAGCGAAAGACCATGCCGTCGCGCAGCGTGAACACCTGGTAGAAGCGCTGCTCGACCTGGAGCCCGCTGCCCTTCCCCCGAGCGCGCTGTCGCATTGGGACGAGCACACGATCGCCGTCCGAGATGAAGTCCTCCGGCTCGATCGTGAACTCCTCAAACGCGTCGAACCAGTCTCGGAAGCCCGCCGCCAGCTCGTCGTGGCCGCGGAGCGTCTCCCTCACTTCGATGCCTCGAACCTCACACTGCGGATGCATCGCCTCGAGGACCGCCTCGAGGTCCCGCCGGCTCCACGCGTCGATCAATCGACCGACGATCTCGACGTTCGCCTCCGCCATCCCTCTCAAGAGTAAGTCCGGCCGCTTCCCGTCCGAAGCGCCAATCTCGATGTAGTCCAGGTTCTCGACGTGCGTGGTTAGCTCGATATCGGGCGAAAACGTCTTGCCGGGCCCGCCCAGCCTCGCAAGAGTTCCGAGGCCTGGGCGGGTTGATGATCGGCCGCCAGCTCGCGATCATGCTGGCGAGTCGGCATGGCGTTGCAACCGCAAGCGGTGGTCGTCGGCGCGAGCGTTGCCGGGCTGGCGACAGCGTGCGCTCTCACCGAGCGCAGGTGGTCGGTCACCGTCCTCGAGCGACGCCCCGACCTCCTCGAGAGTGGGAGGGCAGTCCTGCTCCAGCCGAACGGCCTGGCGGCGCTGGAGCGGCTCGGTGCGCTGGAGTACGTGCGCGAGCGTGGCCAGTGGCTCTCGCGTGTGGTCTTCTATGGGCGCCGCTTTCGAAAGCTTGCCGCCTGGGACTACACCGAGCTTCGTCATCCTCACCCTTACCTGGTCGAGATCCGCCCCGCCGCGCTTCGAGGTGCCCTTGCGGAGCGGCTCGCGGAGCTCGGCGGGGAGCCGTCCCGCCTCGGCTGCGAGGTGATCGGGATCGCCCGTAGCGGCGCCGGTGTGACCGGCGCTCGCTACCGTGACCGAGCGGGGCGCGAGGACGAGCTCGAGGCTGCGTGCGTGATCGGAGCCGATGGCCCCGACTCGGCCGTCCGCGCGGCGCTCGCCGTCGGCTCCCGTCGCTTCTCGGCGACGGATCGCTACCTGCTCGGGACGGTGGACGTGGACGGGAACGCGGACGCGGAGGAGCTGGCGATCTATCTGGGGCCAGGCTACGGGGACGGCGTCGTCCCACTGGGCGACGGCATCTACTTCTGGGACCGTGTGACCGCCAAGAACCGTTCCGCGGTCGAGGCACAGGATCTAGCCGGGTGGCGTCAGGTGTACGCGGGGCGCCTCCCGCCCGGCTCAGAGGTGCCGGCGGCCGTGAGCTCGTGGGAGCAGCTCACCACCGTCAACGTGCGCCCGTTCTGGGCCAAGGATCAGGTCGCGGACGGCGTAGCGCTCGCGGGCGACGCGGCTGGCGTGGTGCACTCGCACTCAGCGCAGGGAGCAAACCTGGCGCTCGAGGACGCGGTCGCGCTGGGGAGTGTGCTTTCCAACCACGCCGGACCCGAGCCGGTTCCGCACCGGCTCCTAGCCGCCTACGGGCTGCCGCGTCAACGTCGGCGCCGCCGTTTCGTCCTTCAGTCCCTGCTTGCCGCGGGCTTCATGGACGCCCCCAACCCCGCGTGGCGGACGGTGCGGGCTGCCAACCTTGCTTTGAGCCGAGTCGGCCCCGCACGACGGGCGTTCATCAGGCTCGGGATCAGCTGAGCTCGCACCGTCCATCTGCGGCATAGATTCGCCCTCTTGGCTTGAATGACGCCGCACGTCGCGGGTAGACGCCGCTCGTAAACCAATCTGCCAGGGAGGTTCGAGATGTCTGCGATTCAAGCTCGCTCGCCGCGGTTCACGGCCGCGGCTGTGGGAATCACGCTGGTGGCGCTCGCCACCTTGAGCGTCACCCTGCTGACCGCCGGGGCCGGCGCCGGGGTGAACCTGCTCTCAGTCGAGAAGTCGGACTCTCCCGACCCCGTCCAGACGGGCGACGTCCTCACCTACACGATCACGGTTGAGAATCTGACGATGAGTGCGGTCACGGGCGTCACCGTGGAGGACAGG
>JBKPDQ010000050.1:0-5911 GCA_046728015.1 Actinomycetota bacterium | reverse complement strand
GCACCGAGCCGGTCTATGCCTCCCGCAGCGCGACCAAGCGGTACCGCACGACGCCGCTTCGCGCGTTGTGGCAGCATCCGCCGTACTTTCACGACGGCAGCGCGGCTGATCTCCCCGCCGTCGTCGATCACTACGACACGTCCTTCGGGCTGGGCCTGAACGTCAGGCAGAAGGCGGATCTCGTCGAATTCCTGAAAACACTCTGAGCGCGCTCACTGGGTGCCCGCGGCTGGATCGACGGTGATCGGCGCGGAAGTCCACCGAGCAGCATGGCGTCGCCGACGAAGCCAGGTCCGTCATCCGGCAGATCGATCACGCTCGGGCCTACGCTGCGGCGAAGGACTGGACCGTCAATGACGAGCACGTCTTCGCAGACGACGGTATCAGGGGCGCGGAATTCACGACGCGGCCGGGCTGCGGCGACTCATGAATTCCCTCCGTGGGCGGCGCCCGCCGTTCCAAGTCCTCACCATGAGCGAGAAGTCGCGGCTCGGACGGGAACAGCTTGAGACCGAGGCCCGGCCCTCAGCCGCCGGCCACCGTGGATCCCCGTGAATTTCTGTACTGAACCCCCGAGGAGTCTGCCAACGAGCTCCGGGTGAGCGTCAAGACGATCTACCGGTGGGCCGCTCAGGACAGTACGCTCCCTCAGCTCGCCTGGGCACAGGGAAGGGCTCAACACTACGTTTCCCTCTTGAAAGGACCTTGAAGTGGTTGCGCCAGCGCGAGGGTCAATTGACCGAGCGTCCGTTCCGGAAACTGATGCCTTCTCGCCGTGAACCCCCTGCTTTTGTTGCCATCCCATCGGAGCGCCACGGGGCATGCGCCAATTCATGAGTCATTAGGCCGACGAAACTTCTGAATGCCAACGACTAATGCATCATGATTGACGAAATAACGGTACCCGGATTCGATTGCGAATTCATAGGAGTCCCGTTTCCTCCCGCCACGCCCCCCCGGGCCGCAGTCACCTGTCTTTTACAATTACAGGGCTCGGTGATGTAGGGCTTCGGTGAGAGGCCTCCCGAAGTCCATTCCAACGAAAAGCGGGTTCCCGACCGCTGAACCGGGCCCACGTCATCCGGGCGGTGGCGATGCTCGCGTGAGCGGGCCTGACTAGTCAAGGGCCCGCGCCATGCGGGCGTGCCTCGTCCACCGAATCGCGCCGCTCCGCAACCTGAGATGACCGGACCTACTTCTTACGGCCCTTCTTGATATGATCCTTCTTGATCCGGTTGTGAAGAGCGGTTGGATCAAGGCGCGCGACGTCGTCGTCGATCTCGACCTGTACGACCTTTTGCCTTGGTCCGGCCACGAGCATGACTTGTTCCGGGCCCGATTCGCCCGCCCTGTGGCTCACCTGCCACGTGCCCAGGACATCTCCCTTGTCGTTGACAAGGACGTGAAGTATTGGCATCGCCTCCCTCCTTAGAACCCCCCGCCGCGCCATTGAAAACTGACGGTGACCGATCCGTTATTCACAACCGTTGCGAAGTACGTGAGGTGGCCGTTGCTGTCGAGGCTCTCGGCGATCTGCGTTGTTGCGAGCTCTCCCGAGGCGCCGAGCGGCTCGGCTTGGATCAGCTGCGGTCCGACGTCGCCATTGCCTCCCCAACTGAACCACCATTCCTGACTTGTACCGGGGGCGATCGTGCCCAACCCTGCTGTCCACGCCATCACTCCTCCTCTCTCATCGTCCGCCGCCTCGCCATTGGAAGTTGACCGCGACCGATCCCTTGTTCACGACCGTGGCGTGGTACGTGAGGTGACCGCTCGCGTCACGGTCCACGGCGATTTGCGTCGTCGCCAACTGGCTCGGCGCGTTGAGTGGCTCGGCTTGGATCAGTTGCGGCCCCACATCGCCGTCGCCTCCCCAGCTGAACCACCACTCTTGACTCGCATGGGGCGCGATCGTCCCCGAGCCGGCGGTCCAGAACGGGCCGGAACGATTCCAGAGGTCGACCTCTCCACTCGGCAGATCATCGTCGAATCGGAGCGTGTGCTGACCACATTCTGTGGCGGCGTCGGTGATCGTCCAAGCCAGCGAGGGGCGGGTCGTGCCCGTCTGGATGTCGATCGCCGACATCGCCGTCTTGGGTGTGTCCGGATAGTCGGAACATTTCGTGATCCCGTAGCACTCGAGCGTCTCGACGCACCAGGTGAGTTGCGGAACGTTCTGTATCGCTAGGTTTGTATTGGCGATACCCTGGAACTGCGAGTTGTAGCTGAAGCCCGCAGCCGACTGGCCGGTCAGCGTCATCACCCCGACGAGGACATCTCCCGGGTTCACTCCAACGAGCGTTGAGTGGAACGCAGAGCCATCGAACCCGACGTACCAACTGGCGACGGCCCAGTTGTTCCCCCCTCCGGCACCGGAAGGGCCCCACTGCAGGACAGGCTGGTAGATACCCCATGAGTTCTGGATCCCATTGAAGAGGAAAACGGTTTGACCTGAGCTCGATGGCGGCGCAGGGGGCACAGTCCATGTCGTTGTAAAGAATGAAACGGGGTTGCCTGTTCCGTTCGCCCAGGACGCATAGGTGATCCATCCGGAACCGAAGGCGGGGAGGGGCGCAGGTACTGCCCGAGCGTCCTGCTCAGTTCGAGGAGGATGAACCACGTTGCGCGGCATGAGAGGGATACCCGTTGGACGTATCTCGACGACTCCGAGGTCGGCGAGGACCTTTCCAGAGCGGTCCAGGATACGTTGATGACAATCCGTGAGGTCGAGCACTGCTTGAGGCGCCATGTGATGGACGAGAGACTTCGGCCGGAGGCCTCCTGGAGTGATCACCAGCTCCTCCGGCATGGACGCCCTCCCTTCGCCTATGCCCTGCGCCTCGCGAACCACGACGTAGGTTCCCTCGCGCGTTCGTCGGACGGTCTCGCCGGGCGCCACCGGATACACCGAGCTCCTCCGGCGCGGGCCTCCGGGCGTGATAACGACGTCATCGCTGTTGGTCACAACGAACCCCGACGGACGCCTCGTCCAAGAGCATCAACAGCGGACCTGTCCCCGCTGGTGGCTCACGGACCAAGAGGAAGGCGGAATCATGCTCCAACGCTAGCTATCGTACCAAAGCAGGACTACCCGTTCACATCTGAACGGGCAAGTGGACGTGATCGTAGTCTGAGCCGTCGGTTACCTCGGATTCAGCATCGAGCTCCGCCGTGCGGCTGACGACGAAGCCCGTGCTGGCCTACGTCGTTCAGTGAGAAGGCGACGCTGTCGCGGGGGGCGGGCGGCAAGCGCCACCCGCTGACGCGTGGGGGGAGCGCCGACTTCTGAGAAGGCGAGCTTGTGTCGATAGGTTAGCGCAAGGAGTCTGCCGAAGAGACATCGGATCAGAACGCGCGCATAGTGGTCTGCTGTGCACCGGCGCTCCAGCGAGCGCCCGAACCTGTACACGGAGCCCAACCCACAAAGTCCTCCTCGCCAGCTTCCCGTGCGGCCCCAGCCGGCAGCGTAGACGACGAAGGTGCGTCTTGCGGCGCACCTCCGTCTCCGGCCGCGCGCGATCTTCGATCGCGATTCGCGTCTAGGGCTTGCCGAGGGCGTCCGCACCGAGGAGCGCCGGATCGTCCTGCAGATGCACATCACAGTGGAAGCTTGCCTCGTTGTTGGTGCTCCCGGCGCCGTTGTAGACGAGGACGTCGGGATATTTGCAGATCTTGCGCGTACGGGTCGCGCCGCCGCCGAGATTCTGTGTGGCGACGACGTGGTCAGGCGCGATCCCGTGCTCGACCCAGTTGACCAGGGCGTCGAACAGCAGGTTCGTGTCGATTTGCGGGCCGTTTCCACCGCCACAGTGGGCGTTGTTCGGATACGGGAAGAAGCGGTAGAACTCCTGCAGGGCCGCCATGCCGCTGGCCGCCGACGGCTTTCCCGCGCCCGAGCCCTTCATCTTCTTGGCGGCGCGATTGTAGTAGTCGTAGCTGCCGCGCGGGAAGATCAACTGGTCGAACAGGCCGTGATACATGATCATCTTGCCGCCGCCGTTTCGGAACGCGTGGAGGTTCGCCTGGTCGGTGCCGATGGCGTCATGGAAGAGGGCCTGCGAGGTCGCGAAGTCGTTGACGAACGAGGCCTCCGTCACCGTGTGCCAGTCGAAGGTCGGATCCTGCTTGATCCAGTATCGGAAGTGGTCGACGGTAATCGAGAACGGGTTGGTGCCCGCCAGGCCGCTCAGCGACGCGCCTCGCTCGAGCCCGAACCAGATCTTATCGCCCTTGGCGTTCACCGGTCCGTTCCAGATCTTGTTGACCGCCGCCGCTTCCGCCGGGGTGAGGCAGTTCGCCGGGCCTCCGGGATTGCCGGTGCAGACGAACGCGGTGGCATCGTAGTGACACTGGCGAGGGTCCTGAAGGATCCCGTCCATGATGCCGTCGATGGCATCGCAGGCAGCGATCGAGGCATTGGTCACGGCCGCGAGCTTGGCGGTCGAGATCGGGCCGCCGAGGTCCTGGAACATCACGATCTGAGGCCAGAGCTCGGAGGGGATGAAGCGGTCCCAGTTGAAGGCCGGCGCGCCTGCGAGGATACCGTCGTAGTCCTTCGGGAACGTCTGCGCCTGCTGATGGCCTTGACGCCCACCCGTGGAGCAGCCCGTCCAGTATCGACGGGTCGGGGCGCTTCCATAGTACGTGTTGGCGATCGCCGCGCCCCATACGTGTTGCGCGTGTATGCCTTCCACCGCGAAGTCCTTGATCAATCCCCAGTTCAACGTGTTGTCCGGATTGAGCGCGAACGAACCTCCGGGTGTGGAATGGCCGGTGTCGGTCGCCGAGCCGACATAGCCGAGATTGGTCGCCGCCGTGACGCCGCCCACCGAGCCGACATAGCCGCCGCCGCCGAGATCTCGTTGCTTGCCGTTCCAGGCTCCTTGCACGCCGCCCGTTCCGCCGTCCGCCAGGCTGAGTGGAAGTCCCACGCGGACTCTGATTTGCTCCGACTGGCCCGGCAAGTATCCGGCCGCCTCTCCCGACTCGCTGGAGACGGTGATGTTGACCTGACAGTAGGCGGCGTTGGTCCCCGCGGCGGGAACGAGCGCGCTCGTCACCGCGCTGAGGTGAGGATTTCCGACCAGACCTAAGGCCGGATCGGTCCCGAGCGCCACGCACGTCGGCAATGCGGAGGCCGCCGTCGAGGACAGCGCCAGCGACAGCAGCACGATAGCGGAGAAGACGAGTGCGAGCATTGGTGCCTCCCATCGTTGTGGCGTATGCAGAGGTGGTTGCCTCGTGTCCGGCTTAGGTGGCAACCGGGATTTCCGATATGGACCCATGTCTCCCCTCCCTCGTGGCGTTGAACGGGCGGATCATCCCATCGCTCAGCTCGTTCATCCCTCCCCCCGGGGTGAGGGAAGTCATGCTCGCGACGCATGAACCGTCCGCGGCCGGCCCAGCGGCCGCGGGCCGCAGCGTCGTGGCCGCATAGACGCTGGAGCGGGGCACCCGGAAGACCGCGCAGATCATCGTAAGCGGATACCGCCGTCCGGTCGCCGGACTCACGCCCGCCCTCATCGCCTGTGCTTCCTCCACTCGTCCGCGAAGCGCTTCTATGGAAAGCTGTTGCCAAATCCTTCGCCCGGATGTTCTCCGTTCTCTGTCCAACCGATCGTGTCCGTGAGCGATCTCGAGGATCACCCTCCATTCGCGGCGCCCCGGCGGCCGCGCTTGGCTCAGCACCCGAGGCACGATGGTCAGTAACCGACGTGCCGTTGCGATCTTGGCCGGGTTCGGCCCCTTTCGGTGCCGGCGCCGCTCGTAGTCGGCGCGCAGCTCCCGATCCGTCTTCACTGCGGGGCGCACGGCTTTCAACCAACGCCCAGCGGAGCCACCTGTTCCCCTGCTTTGTGAGGCGCCCGTGAAAGACCCTGCCCCCGGACGCATAGACGGCCGGTACGAGGCC
>JBKPDQ010000049.1:0-16069 GCA_046728015.1 Actinomycetota bacterium | reverse complement strand
CGGGCGTGGAGCGGGGTGTAACACCCACGCAGATGGGCCATCCCGCGGAACTCGAAGTCCAGGTCAGCCCCGGGCCAGGGGCCGGCGTCTCGCCTGCAGGGCGGGATCGAGGCCGGGCGATGGCGGTGCCAGCTCCTCCCCGCCGCGGCCCGGGGATCCTCGAGGTGACCCTCACGAAGGATGGTCGTCTCGCTGGACAGGGTCGAGCTCGAGCGGGTTGCGAAGGCCGTGGGGTCTGCAACCGACTGTTTCCTCTTCTGCCATGGGTGGCTGCACGACGAGGCCGAGGCGCACGAGGAGTCGGCGCGCTTCTTCGCGCTCCTCGATGGGGTGCTCGCCCCATTGCGCGAGCGAATCGTCCCGCTGCGCCTGGGACTCCACTGGCCATCAAAGCCGTTCGCCGCCGGCCAGCTGACGAAAGACGCGTGGGCGACCGGGCTCTGGCCCGAGCTTGAACACCGCTTCGCAACACGGTCACGCCGACGCGCGAGCCAGTCTGATTGTTCACGAGGCAGTCGATGCGGCCGCAGCGCTCGAGGACGGTGCCCACCATGCGCTCGACAGAGCCAGGATCGGCCACGTCGGTCGGCACGAAGAGAGAGTCGCGACCGCTTCGTGCCAGCGCCCGGGCGGATGCCCGGCCCAGCGCGCGCTGCTTCTCGGCCACGACCATGCGCCAGCCCGCGGCGGCGAAGGTCTCGGCCGTCGCTCGGCCGATGCCCGTCCGGCAGCGGTGACGACCACGACGGGCGCGTCGCCGCGTGACCTGCGACTTGCTCTCCGCTTCGCCGGGCTCACCGCCGTTCGCCTGGTCCGCCGCGCCATCGACGCCGCCACGTTCCGCCTTCACGCCGGTCGCCGTGTCCGGCTCACATTCGTCTCGGGCGCGCCACCGTCTGGGTCACGCGCGCAGACAGATGGCGCTCGACCCACGCGCACACCTGGGCGGGCATGCCGTCGCGGTTGGCGCGCGTGATCTCCCAGAGCCCCACGTCGCGCCGCCGCTTGACCTCGTCTATGAAGCTGCTTCCACGCTGGCCGATCGTCGCCACGACCGGGGTGTCACCGTCGAGCAGCCCCCGCATCGCCGTCAAGAAGGCCGCGGACAGGCATTCCATCTTGCCGATCTCATCCACAAGGTAGAGGTCGATCCCGGGGCGCGCTGCCAGCGCCGACTGCGCGATCTCGTCGATCACCGCGACGTCCACGCCGTACTTGCCAACACGCGGCCTGCCCGCGCGGTCCACGTGGGCCATGATCGCGCGCCGCCCATCGAACGTCACGAGCGCGAAGCCTTGCCGCTCTCGGCCGACGCGGATCTCCTCCGTGATGAAGCCGCCTAGGAGCAGGCGCCCCAGCGCGCGGGCCACGGCGCGCATGACCGTGGTCTTGCCGACGCCGGGCGCCCCGGTGAGCAGGAGCCGACCACCGAGATCCGGTTGTCTGCCGTCGCCGCTCATGTCACACATGGAGCACCAAGCCAGAAGCTCGCGCAAGACCGGCCGTAGGTCGCCGTGCAGAAGGTGGTCGGCGCGCCCGACATCGCCTAGGGCGAATGCACGCACCAGATGTACACGATCCTGGGACGGCGATCCACGCCCCAGCTTGAACACCCCCCGGTCGGTTCGCGTGAGCGAGCGCACGTGTGCCGGTCAGAAACCCCATCGGCCAGCCGTTGAGAAAGCCCGAGCCGAGTTGCGGCTTGACGTTGATCGAGAAGGTCGTCGGCCATTCGCGTTCTCCACGGAGCGCTCTACCGGCCCGGCGATTCGCTCCGCCTTCTTGGATGGTTCGTAGACAGATCAGGCCGCTTCATCCTCGGTGCGACGCCTTCCTTCGAGCGATCGGTCCCTCATTCTCCAGCGCTGTGATATCTCCCTCGCCCTGATCCCGAGGATTGCCCGCCCGCCGGAGGGGCTATCTCGTCGGTGAGTCAGTACACCGGCACGACGGGACCCGAGTGGTGTAAGTAGCTGGAGAGCGGACTGTCTGTGGGATAGACCACGGACGCCGGCTGGATCTCGTGCAGGGCCACGCCGGCGCCCTGGAGGGCGCGCAAGACCACGCTGCTTGATCACGCCCGCGGAGCGAAGGGGCCCTGCTGTTCGGCAACGCCTCCGACAACACGGAAGGCAGGGGCGTCCTGACTATGGCGGCCATCAGTCTGCAGGACCTGAGGCGGAGGCTCTACATCAAGGCGAAGGCGGATAAGGACTGGCGGTTCTGGGGCCTGTATGTCCATGTGGTCAAGCTGGAGACGCTCCGCCCCGCGTACGACCTCGCCAAGCGCAACAACGGGGCGCCGGGCATCGACGGTGTGACGTTCGAGGCGATCGAGACGGTCGGCGTCGAGGCGTTTCTGGTGCAACTGCGCGACGAGCTGGTCCAACGCAACTATCGGCCGCAGCGGAGCCGGAGAGTCGAGATCCCGAAGGACGGGGGAACGAGTTTCCGATCCCGTCGGCACCGGTCGCCGGCGCGGATGCCCGGGATCGGCAGAGGAGCTCGCCGAGAGCCGGGGCGGCGACAGCGCGCGCCGCCGCCGGCTCTGCGCCCTCAGGGCGCCGCGCTCCGTAAGGAATCCCAGCCCACCCCGGGCCAGCCGCGGTGATCATCACTCCGACCCGCCGATGATCTTGACGGATTGAGTGCTGTAGGCAAGGTAGGATCTTGCCATTGCCAGTGGCTGGAACCCCTCGTTGATCGATCGCCTGCAAAGGAGGATCTCGCCATGAGACAGCGCCGCACGCTTTCGTGCCTGCTCGCGGTGGTGTTGGCCTTCGGCCTGGCGGCCACGGCCAGCACCCAGTCGGTCGTCAAGCTGCCAATCGTCGCCGAGATCACGGGCGGCGGCGCCAGCGTCGGCGCCATGTGGCGTGATGCGGTCATGATGGCCATCGAGGAGATCAACCGGAAGGGCGGGATCCTCGGCATGCGGCTGGAGACCAGCGTGCAGGACACCCAGACCGACCCTCCGACCTCGGTGGCCGTCATGCGGCGCGTGCTCAACGACAAGCCCTTCGCGGTCTTCGGGACCGTGTATAGCTCGAGCACGGTCGCCAACATGGAGATCGCGCGGCAGGCCGGCGTCCCCCAGTTCACCGGATCGGAGTCCATCATCATCACCCAGAAGGGCAGCGACAACATCTTCCTGACCTCGTTCACCCAGGACACGGGGATGGCCAAG
This sequence comes from Actinomycetota bacterium, assembly GCA_046728015.1. GTDB lineage: Bacteria > Actinomycetota > Thermoleophilia > Solirubrobacterales > 70-9 > DATAFO01. The sequence goes on along the minus strand of JBKPDQ010000049.1, from coordinate 12,882 downwards.
TTCGTCCGCTGGCTGCTGGACGACGTCAAGGCCGAAAAGATCGCGCTGGTCTGGGTGAACAACGCCTTCGGCAAGGGCGGCCGGGACATGTTCGTGCAGTTCATGAAGGAGCGGGGGAAGGCCCCGGTCGTCGACATCTCCACCGAGGTACAGCAGGCCGATTTCACCCCGGAGCTCACCAGGGTCCGCGGCTCGGGGGCCACCCACGTCGTGGTCTACAGCCACGAGGAAGAGAACGCGCGCTTCATGATCCAGCTCCGGAAGATGGCCGTCCAGGTCGAGCCGGTCGGCGAGACCACGCTGTGTACGCAGACGACCATCACGCCAGGCGGGGCCGCCGTCAACGGCGCCCGGTGTCACGTCGGGCTGGTGGCCACCGCGCCGCAGCCCGCGATGGTCGATTTCGGCCGCCGCTTCGGGGAGAAGTACGGCCGCGTGCCCGATCACAACGCGTACAAGGGCTACATCGGCGTGCACATGCTCAAGGCGGCCGTGCAACGTGTCGGCGCCTGGGACCAGGCAAAGGTCCGGGCCTGCCTGCACAACAACCTGTTCACCGCGACCGAGGAGCCCGGCCTGCTCATGGACGTCTGGGTGAACGAGAAGGGAAGCCTCGACCGCGAGAGCTTCATCGTGGAGGTGAAGGATCAGCGGCCGGTGGTGGCCAAGACGGTACCGATGCTGCGCGGTGCCTACAAGGAGCGCCTCTGCAAGTAAGACGGGCGGGACCGGCCGGACGGGCGGAGCCCGGCCACGCCCATCCCCGAGAGGAGCGCCGCGCGTGACGGACCTCATCCAGCTCTTCGTGGCCGGGGTGTCGATCGGCGCCATCTATGCCATGGCGGCGATCGGCTTCGTGCTGTTGTGGCAGACGTCCAACACGATCAACTTCGCCCAGGGCGAGTTCGTGGTGGTGCCGGCGTTTTCGATGGTGCTGTTCTTCGTCGTGTGGCGGCTGCCCTTCGCCGCCGCCTTGCTGGCGACGGTCCTGGTCTCCACCGTGCTCCTGGGCTACGTGGTCAAGGCGGTCCTGGTGACCCGGCTGCTCAAGATGGGCGTGCTCCCCCTGGTGATCGCGACCATCGGGCTCAGCCTGTTCATCCGGTATTCGCTCCAGCAGTTCTGGACGCCGCTGGCGTTGCCCTTCCCGCCGATCTTCTCGCGGGAGCCGATCCGGATCGGCACGATCATCCTCTCGCGGGAGGAGCTGATGAACGTGCTGTTCGCCGGGGTGGTGATCGGCCTTCTCCACGCGTTCATCACCCGCACGAAGCTCGGCTGGGCCATGCAGGCCGTCGCTCAGAACCGCAACCTCGCCTCGGTGCTCGGCATCAGCGTGTCTCGACTGGTCACGATCACGTTCATGCTCAACGCCGCGCTCACCGCCGTGGCCGCGATTCTGATCGCGCCGATCTACCTCGTGAAGTACGACATCGGCGTCGCCATCGGCCTCAAGGCGTTCTATGCCGCCATCATCGGCGGCTTTAACCAGATCCGCGGTGCGCTGCTGGGGGGACTCCTGGTCGGTGTCGTGGAGACGTTCTCGGCGGCCTACATCTCGAGCCACTTCCGCGACGCCTTCGCGCTCGTGATCCTCATCGCCGTCCTGCTGCTCAAACCCGAGGGCATCTGGGGCGTGAAGGAGGAGTGGGCCTGATGGTCCGCCGGTACGGCCCGGCCCGGTGGCTCGCCGTCGCCGGGGCGGCGGCGCTCTGTGCGCTCGCCCCCCTGCTCCTCGAGCAGTACAAGCTGTACATCCTGAGCCTCACGCTGGTGTACCTGATCCTGGCCATCGGGCTCAACCTCACCCTCGGCTACGCCGGACAGATCTCCCTGTGCCACGCGGCCTTCATGGCGTTCGGGTCGTACGCGGTGGCCATCCTCGGTCAGCACGGCGTGCCCTTCGAGCTGGGCCTGCTGGCGGGCCTGGCCCTCGCGTTCGGATGGGGCCTGGTGCTCGGCTTCCCGGCGCTGAAGGTCAAGCATCACTACCTGGCCATGGTGACGCTCGGCTTCAACATCATCGCCTTCCTGGTGCTCCGGAACTGGGAGACGCTGACCGGCGGGTCGTTCGGAATCTCGAACATCGCCCGGCCGGCCTGGGGGCCGATCAGCTTCCGATCCGACCGCGCCTACTACTTCTACATCCTGGGCTGGGCGGCGGTCGTGGTCGCCTCTGCCTACTGGATCCTGACCTCCCGGTGGGGCCGGGCCTTCCGGGCGATCCGCGAGAACGAGATGCGGGCCGAGGTCGTGGGGGTGAGCTTGCGGAACTACAAGCTGATGGCCTTCGCGATCGGGGCGGCCTACGCCGGGATCGGAGGGGCGCTCTTTGCCCCGTTGCTCGGCTACATCGACCCCGGCGCCTACACACTCGATCGGTCCATCCAGTTCCTGATGATGGTCGTCATGGGGGGCCTCGGACGCTTCGAGGGGCCGTTCATCGGAGCGGCGGTGGTGACGATCCTGCCCGAGGCTCTCCGGGGCTCGGAAGGCCTCTACCTCATCATCTACTCGCTCGCCATCATCCTGATGATGCTGTTCATGCCGAAGGGGCTGGTCGGCCTGTGGGACGTGGCGCTCACCTGGCTCGGTCGCGGCAAGCGCGTGCCGGCCCCGCTGGCGGCGCCGCCGGACGCGCCGGGAACGCGGTGAAACCGGAGGACTCATGTCAGTCCTGGAAGTTCGGGATCTGACGAAGCACTTCTATCACCTCTCCGCCCTGAGAGACGTGAGCCTCGCCGTGGAGCCCGGTGAGCTCCTCGGGCTCATCGGTCCCAACGGGTCGGGGAAGACCACGCTCTTCAACTGCGTCACCGGCGTGCTCCGGCTCTCGGCCGGCCGCGTGACGTTCAAGGGCGAGGACATCACCGGCCTGACCGCCGACCGCATCTCCCGGCGCGGGATCTCTCGGACGTTTCAGCTCATCCAGCTCTTCCCCGAGATGACCGTGCTGGAGAACCTCTTGATGGCCGCCCAGGAGCGCCGGGGCACCCTGGTCGGGCGCCTCTTCCGGCGGGAGGAATCGGAAGAGCGCGACCGCGCCGCCCAGCTCCTCGACTTCCTGAACCTCACGCACGTCACCGACCACCTGGCCTCCGACCTGTCCTACGGCCAGCAGAAGCTCCTCGACTTCGGCATGGCCCTCATGCCGGAGCCCGAGCTCGTCCTCCTCGACGAGCCCATGGCGGGCCTCAACCCCACGATCATCAAGAGCATCGTCCAGCATATTCACGAGCTGAACGGCCGCGGATACACGTTCGTGGTGATCGAGCACAACATGGAAGTGGTCATGTCGCTCTGCCGGCGGATCATCGTCTTGAGCCAGGGCGAGAAGATCGCCGAGGGCGCGCCGGCGGAAATCCACGCCAACCCCATGGTCATGGACGCCTACTTCGGGACCTAGCGATGGCGCTCCTCGAGGTACGCGACATCCATGCGGGCTACGGCCGGATGGAAGTTCTCAAGGGCGTGACGCTGGCCGTCCAGTCCGGCCAGATCGCCTCGATCATCGGGCCCAACGGTGCCGGCAAATCGACGGTGTTCAAGACCATCTTCGGCTTGCTGCCGGCTCGTCAGGGGCGGGTCGTGTTCGCGGGCGAGGACGTGACGAACCGCCCTCCCGGCGATCTGCTCCACCGCGGCCTCGCCTACGTCCCCCAGGGCCGTAACGTCTTTCCCTTGATGTCGGTGGAGGAGAACCTGCTCCTCGGCGCGTACATCCGAACGTGGTCGGAAGAGCTGCGGGGTGAACTGGAGCGGGTCTACGAGGTGTTTCCCGTCCTTCGCGAGCGGCGCCGGGCGCGCGCCGGCAACCTGTCGGGGGGGCAGCAGCAGATGCTCGAGATGGGGCGGGCCCTCCTGCTGCGGCCGAAGCTGGTCCTGCTGGACGAGCCGACGCTCGGGCTGGCGCCGCTCGTCTTCCGGGAGATCTTCCGGATCATCAAGGACCTCCGGCAGCACGGCCAGACGATCCTGATGGTCGAGCAGAACGCCGCCAAGGCGCTGGAGATCTCCGACTACGCCTACGTGCTGGAGGTGGGGCAGAACCGCTACGAGGGATCCGGGCGGGCGATCCTCGACGATCCTCGCGTGAAGCGGCTGTACCTCGGAGGCTGACAAGGAGGAGGGCGCGCGATCCCTACCGGTGGTGAGCGCGGCCCCCAGCCGGCGAAGGAACTCACTCCAGGTGGCGTTCGTGATGGCGAACCCGTTCGTTGGTCCTGACCGAGCCGCACGACCACAAAGTTCCAATCCGGGATGACGAAGAGGGGGTTGTTGTTCCAGGCAGAAGCGCCGAAGGCGCACGGACGATGAGAAGCTCGTCGACCACGTCCCGTGGGGCGATCCGATCATTCCGAATAACCGTCAAGTATGGCGCGTACTCATCGAAGAGGGGCCCCTTGACGGGTGAGTAACCGTTCGGTCCATAATCCCTCCCCGTCCGGCTACGGATGAGTAACCGGAAGGAGAAGCACCCACGACGCAGGCAGAAAACGGCGGCCACGCCCGCGGTCCCGCCCCGGGGGTGAATCCTGCGCGCGGCGGAGGCGCTCTTCGCGGTGGGGACGTTCAGTGGCGCTCGGGTGGACACCATCGTCGTCAGCAAGCGGCTCATCGACTACGACTTCGGCGACAAGGCCGGATTCTGACGACGGCATGGCCACCGACGCCTCGCGGCCGCCGCGCATCGTCGTCGACGGCGTGGAGGTCGCCCTGCCCGCGCCCGACGGCGCCGTGGTGGAGATCCTGGACGGCGTGACGCTCGAGATCGAGTCCTCGGAGTTCGTCTGCCTGCTCGGGCCCTCGGGTTGTGGCAAGACGACGCTGCTCAACTGCCTCGCCGGGTTCGTGACGCCGCGGGCGGGCAAGATCCTGGTGGGCAGTCGTCCGGTGGTGGGCACGCCGCCCGAGATCGGGATCGTCTTCCAGGAGCACGCGCTCTTTCCCTGGTACACCGTGCAGCAGAACGTCGAGTACGGGCTCAAGGTCCAGGGCGTGGACCGGGACGAACGGGAGCGGCGGAGCCGGGGGTTCATCGACCTCGTGGGCCTGGCCGGCTTCGAGCGCCACTACCCGCACCAGCTTTCGGGCGGGATGAAGCAGCGCGTGGGCATCGCCCGGACGCTGGCCGTCGGTCCCTCCGTGCTCCTGATGGATGAGCCTTTCGGAGCGCTCGACGCCTTCACGCGCGAGGCGCTCCAGGAGGAACTGCTCCGCATCTGGGAGCGCGATCGGAAAACCGTGATCTTCGTCACCCACTCCATCGCCGAGGCGGTGTTCCTGGCCGATCGGGTGATCGTTTTGTCGGCGCGGCCGGGCCGGGTGCGGGCGGCGGTGACGATCCCCGGGGCCCGCATCCGCAGCCGGACCAGCGACGAGTTCGTCAGCGCCTACCGGCGGATCGAGCAGGCGCTGCGGGGAGGGGCCGCCGCATGACGGGCGCCGCCGGTCGTCGCCAGGTCAGCCGGCGCCGTCTGCTCAACGCCGTGTCGGTCGCGGCGCTGCTGGGGGCCTGGTACGCGATCACCAAGGCGCAGCTCATCCACCCGTTCCTGCTCTCCTCGCCCGCGGAGGTGCTGCACGAGGCGTGGGAGCTTACGACGACCGGAGTGATCTTCCACTTCGCGGGCGTGAGCTTGCTGCGCGTGCTGGAGGGGTTCCTGCTTGGCGTCGCCCTGGCCATACCGCTCGGCATGCTGATCGGGCGCGTGCAGACGCTGCACGACCTGTGCGACCCAATCCTGGAACTAGCGCGCCCCATCCCGGCCCTGGCCCTCATCCCGCTCGCCATCGCCTGGTTCGGCATCGGCGAGCTGTCCAAGGTCTTCCTCATCGCCTATGCTGCCTTTTTCCCGATCCTCATCAACGTCATCGCCGGCTTCCATGGGGTCGACCCCGTGCACGTCCGGGTGGCGCGGAGCCTCCGGGCCTCGGAGCTGCAGATCTTCCGCGACGTCGTGCTGATGTCGGCCTTCCCCCACGTGGTGGCGGGGCTGCGGATCGGCATGGGCATGGCCTTCCTGGTGCTGGTGGCCGCTGAGCTGATCGCCAGCAATGCCGGCCTCGGCTACCTGATCCAGGAGGCGCGTCTGAACTTCCACACCCCGCGGATCTTCGTGGGGATCATCGCGATCGGGCTCCTCGGCTATGCGCTGTCCAAGGCGCTCTTGGAACTGGAGCGCTGGATCGTCCCCTGGAAGTCGCTGTGAGCACCGGGAGGAGGAGACTCATGAACCGTGGTGCCGCCGTCGCCGTCGTTCTGCTCCTGACCCTGGCCGGCCCCGGCTGGCTGGCTCTCGCCGCCGTGGAGACCACCGACATCGCCCTGGGCGTGAGCCAGAGTCCCCAGCTTTGTGCCCAGATCGTCGTGGCCGTCGAGCAAGGGCTGTTCAAGAAGGAGGGGCTTACCCCGCAGATCCGCTGGACGCCGTCGGGCCGCGAATTCGCCGAGGCCTTCGCCTCCCGCGCGGTGGTCATGGGCACGTCGGGCGAGCAACCGGCCGTGAACCTGCAGGCCAGGGGGTTGCCGGTCCGCATCTTCGCCCAGCTCAGCGAGATGTCGGACTCGCTGGGCGCGGTGGTGAAGAAGGAGCTCGGCAAGCCCGAGGATCTCTACGGCAAGAAGGTGGCTTTTTTCCCCGGCACCACCTCCGAGCTGCTCTTCCAGAGCTTCGTGCGCCGCTACAAGCTCGACGCCACCAGGGTGCAGCAGTTCCACATGGACATGGCCGAGTCGGTGGCGGCCTTCACACGCGGCGACGTGGACGCGATCTTCGGCTGGGAGCCTAACGTGACCCGCGCCGTGCAGGCCGGCGGCAAGATCCTCGCCTCGGGCTCCTGGTCGTTCGTGCCTGGCCAAGAGGGTCCGCATCGGATGACTCCAGGGCATGGCGTGTTCTCCATCAGCACCGATTTCGCGAAGGACAACCCCAAGACGGTGCGAGCCGTCCTGAAGGTTCTGGCCACGGCCAACGACTACCTGCAGGATAAGGGCAACATCCCGACGGTGGCGAAGTGGATGAGCAAACACACCAACATGGCCGTGCCGCTCATCGAGGTAACGATGAAGGCCACCAAGTACAGCCTATCCCTCGACCCCGCGCTGGCGGAGGACATGGCGGTCACCGTCCAGTTCATGCTGGACAAGAAGCAGATCAAGGAGCGGCGGGGCCCGGGCGACCTCTACGTCCTGGAGCCGCTGCGCGAGGTGGCGCCGGCTCTGGTCACCCTGAAGTAGGGCGCGGCCGTGGGCGTCGTCGACTTCCACGTGCACCTCACGGCCTGGGGCAACGTGCCCCCGGCCGACCGGCAGGCCTACGTCGAGAGCTTCCCCCGGTGTCTCGACGCGGCCGGCCTCGACCGCGCGGTCATCTTCGCGCTCGACAACGAGCTGGTGGCGCGGACGGTGGCGAGAGCACCCGGCCGCCTCACCGCCTTCGCGTTCCTCGACCCGCGCCGTCCCGAGTCGCCCGACCGCCTCGAACGCTATGTCAAGGAACAGGGGTTCTGCGGCCTCAAGATATCCACCTCAGGCGGGCCGATCGACGACCACGGCTTCTACCCGAACGAGGCGGCCTGCTTTCCCACCTTCGGGCGTGCGCAGACGCTCGGCGTGCCAGTGCTCGTCCACGCCGGCCTCATCTACTGCAACCCCGACGACCCTGCCGGCACTCGCACGAAGTACTGCCTGCCCATCTACCTTGACGACGTAGCCCGCGAGTTTCCCGACCTGAAGCTTGTGGTGGCCCACGGCGGCCGGCCGTTTGTGGAACAGACCATCGCTCTGAGCGTGATGCCCAACGTCTATGTCGACGTTTCGTGGTCGCTGCTCCCGCTCGCGATGTGGCCGGATCTCATCCGACCGCTGCTCGTCGCCTTCGGGCCCGACCGCATCATCTACGGCAGCGACGCCAACTGGCGCGAGCCGGGCCGCCTGGCCAGCCGCCTGGCCGAGTGCCGTCGCATCCTCCGGGAGGAGCTGCGTGTGGATGCGGCCACCGAGGCCAAAGTGCTGGGAGGCAACGCCGAGCGCCTGGTCGACGGCAACCCGGCCTGGCGCATCGTGACCGAGGCCATCCGAACGCAGTGAGGGAGACCCCCGGCATGTCCATGCTGCAAGGCAAGCGTATCGGCGTGATCGGCGCCGGCGCCATCGGCAGCGTCGTGATCGACCGGCTGCTGGGCGGTGGCGCCAGCCGCCCGGGCGACATCGTGGCGTGCGAGACAAAGCCCGAGCGGCGGCAGGAGATCGCCGCCCGCTACGGCGTGGCCGTGCACGAGGTTCCAGAGGCGGCCAGCGCGGCCGACCTTGTGGTACTGGCCGTGCCCCCGGCCGTGGTGACCGACGTGCTGGCGAAGATCCGGAGCTCCCTCGGGAGCGGGCAGGTCGTGGTGTCCTTCGCCGGCGGCGTCCCTCTGGAATTCATGGAGGCGGCCGTGCCGGGCGTGGCCGTGGTCCGCGTCAACCCGAACTCGCCGTCCGTCGTCGGCGAAGGCTTTAACCCCGTCAGCTACGGGCGGAGCGCCACCGGCGCCCGCCGCGCGCTGGCCGAGGCGTTCCTCGCCGCGCTCGGACGGGCGCCCGAGGTCGAGGATCGCTGGATGAACCTCTACACGGCGCTGACCGCGGTGGGGCCGACGTACTTCCTGCCGGTCCTCGACGCGCTGATCGACGCCGGCCAGGCGGCGGGGCTGAGCCGCCAGGCGGCGGTGGAAGCGGCGACGGCCACCGCCCTGGGCACGGCCCAGATGGTCGCGCGCCGCGCCGAGGCGCCCGAGCAGCTCAAGCTCTTCACGGGCCTCCGGCCCCTCGACGACGCGACCGTCAAGGGGATGGTCGCCGAGGCTATCCAAGCCGCGCTGACGCGGATGGAGGACATGCAGCGCAAGATCACCGGCGGCGCCTGAGGCAGGGCGACCGGGCCCCGCCTCGTCGAGACGGCCGTGAGCAAGCCACAGGAAAGGAGCGCCGCTTCGACAAGTACTTCGAGCCGGGGGTCCCCTACCTGGATCGCGTCGTGATTCGCACGATCAAGGATCCCGTCACCCAGATGGCCGCGTTCAAGGCCGGTGAGATCGATTTCATCGCCGACTTCTCGGCCGATCACGTCGACACGATCCGGGGGGCAGAACCCGCGTGCCCAGATCATGACCGGGAAAGAGACGACGCCGATGGTCGCGATGATGAAGGTTCACCGTGCCGGCCGATGGCAAGCCGATGTCCAAGGATCGCGCGCTGTGTCCGTACGAATCCGGCCAAGGCGAAGGCGATGCTCGCCGAGGCCGGCTACGGCCCGCAGAAGCCGCTCTCCTTCGAGCTGATGACCAACACCGAGAAATCCGTCTTCAACGTGATCGCCACGGTGATCAAGGATTAGATGGCGCGGATCGGCGTGACTGCGAACCTCCGGCTCGTGGACAAGGTGAGCTGGATGAACACAGCCACCCAGGACTTTCCCTTCGACATGTACGTATGGCCACTCCGCCCGACGAACTGTTCACGGTCCCCCCAGAGGAGTTCATCCGCACCCGTGACGCTTTGGCCACGAAGCTCACCAAAGCGGGGCACAGTGCCGAGGCCACCGCGGTGCGACGCCTGCAGAAACCTACTTCGTCTGGGCGATCGTGGAGCATCATGTCGCGCCTGGCCGCGCCCGTCCATGCACTCATTGGCCGCGCAGGGTCGGGTTGACACGTGGAATCGCGGTGCTCATAGTCGACGCAGATCCTTCTACCGGCCCGGCTCGAGTCAGGAGGTATCGACATGAAGAAGATCCGCGACATCATGCGGCAGGGCTTCCTGTTCTTGGTCCAGCGGACGGCTACGGTCACAGAAGCGGTCCATCTCATGACCAACCACAACGTCGGCATCGTCATCGTCCTCGACGGGGATAAGCTCGTGGGCGTCTTCTCGGAGCGCGACGTGGTGCGCCGGGTGGTCGACAAGGGCCTCGACCCCCTCCACACGCCGGTGGAGGCGGTGATGACCCGCGAGCTTGTGGTGGCCGATGCCGACGAGGACTACCAGTCGGCCATGCGCAAGATGGATCAGGCCAATATCCGACACTTGCTCGTAGTCAGTGAAGGCCGCATGCAGTCCATGATCTCCATCCGCGATCTCATCCGGGTGGACATGGAGGACAAGGGCGAAGAGCTCAAATACCTGCGGGAATATCTCTATCAGATGCCGCCCGAGATAGCCCGACCCCGCTAGCTCATCGGCGGGACCGCCGGGCCCGGTTGGCCCGCCTGCGCCGCGATCCCGTAACGCCGCTTGATGTTGTCGGTCACTCAGCGGGGGCTTCAAAGTTCTTCAGCCAATGCCTCCGGCCGGAATCGGCCAGAAGCTAGCCCTCGAATCTTCAATCCAGATAGAGCGGCTAGGAGCCTAGATCGCTGAACAGGAGCGATTGGCGTCCGACCGGCACATGGCTGCCACCAGGGCCACTCAGGAGGTCGATCAGGCGTTGGAGGCAGTCCGTGACGCCCAGGCTCAGGTGGAGGACGCTTCACCGGCAACAGGTAGCCTCCAGCACGCGTCCCGAAGATCCCGCGCTCTTCCGAGAGGGTCCGGGCCAGCCGGAGATTGGTAGGGGACAGAGGTTGTTGGCATCCTTGGGCCCCTCGGCCTGCTCGTAGGACGAGTCTTCAGACGGCGACCAGAAAGGGGGAGAGGAACGAGGTGGTGGCGAAGACCGGCCGCTGTGGTGCTGCGACTACGCGGCCCGGCGGACATAGCGATGATGCAGGCCACCGACTTCGGGAATCTGGATGATCCTGCCCGCCTCGGGGAGCTCGACGGGTCTGCCGTCCGGCGTATCTTTGTCGAGCGCGAGATGCGTGCGAGTGTGGTGGTAGTACGAAAAGTAGCGGGCCAGGATGCGGCGCAGGTGCCGTTCGCTCAGCACGAGAACATAATCCAGACACTCCCGTCGCACCGAGCCGATGAGCCGCTCCGCGAAGGGATTCTGCCAGGGGCTCTGCGGCGGCGTAAGGACTTCCTCGATGTGCATCCCCTTCACTCGATGCCGAAACTGCGCGCCGTAGACCTGGTCACGGTCGCGCAGGAGATAAGAGGGCGCAGTGTCGTCCGGGAAGGCGTTCACGATCTGCTGGGCGGTCCAGTAGGCGGTGGGGTGCTCGGTCACGTTGAAGTGGACAACGCGCCGGCGATGGTGAGCGAGCACGACGAGGACGAACAGGACGCGCAAGCGCGCGGTGGGCACGGTGAAGAAGTCGATGGAGACGAAGTCGTGGACATGGTTGGCGAGGAACGTCGCCCGGGTCTGAGACGGTTGGGGCCGCCGCTTCGGCATCAGCCGGGAGACCGTGCGCTCCGCCACGTCGATGCCGAGCTTCAGGAGTTCGCGTGTGTCCAGAGTAACGCTGATGTGTTCAGCGGGAGTCAGTCCCGCCTGGGCAAGAGCCAGCAGCCCCGTAGCTTGGATGGCAAGACGAAGGGAGACCGACGTTCTGGAGCCCATCGACAAAGCCCTCGGCAGGAGGGTGAGCGAGTGGCCGGGCCGCAACGAGAGTGAACGCAGAGGTAGCCCCGAGACTGAAGAGCCCCGGAGGCCGAGCGGTTGTGAGCTCCGTGAAGGCAGCAGGGCCCGTCGCACGCTGGCTGGCGCGGCGAGGTCCCTCCGGCGGGGTGGAAGCGGCGGCACGGTGACGAGGACAGGTCGAGCAACTGGAGAAACCCTCCTCGCCCCGCGGCGAAAGCGGCGGAAGCGAGTCGGCCCTATAACCAGCGCACCTGGGAAATGGGCGGACGGCGAGAGGGTGGCGGACGGGCCCGTAGTAGCGGGGAGGCGGGGTAATGCCCGCGGAGCGAAGGGGCCCGGCTGTTCGACAACGTCTCCGACAACACGGAAGGCAGGGGCGGCCTGACAATGGCGTCCATCAGTCTGCAGGACCTGAGGCGGAGGCTCTACGTCGAGGCGAAGGCTGACAAGCAGTGGCGGTTCTGGAGCCTGTACGTTCATTTGGCAAAGCTGGAGACGCTGCGGGCGGCGTACGACCTCGCCAAGCGGAACAACGGGGCCGCCGGGTATCGACGGCGTGACGTTCGAGACGATCGAGGCCGTGGGGCTCGAAGGGTTTCTGGGGGCGCTGCGGGACGAGCTGGTCACACGCACCTATCGGCCGCTGCGGAACCGGCGCGTCGCGATTCCGAAGGAGGGGGGCAAGGTTCGCCTCCTGAGGATTCCGGCGATACGGGACAGGGTGGTGCAGGGGGCGCTCAAGCTCATCATGGAGCCGATCTTCGAGGCGGACTTTCACAGCGGCTCGTACGGGTATCGGCCGAGGCGCAAGGCGCAGGAGGCGGTGGTCCGGGTGCAGAAGGCGATCGTGGAAAGCAAGACGCAGGTGATCGATCTGGATCTGGCGGCGTACTTTGACAGCGTGCGGCACGATCTGCTGCTGGGCAAGGTGGCCCGCCGGGTTCAGGATGCCGGGATCCTGCACTTGCTGAAGCTTATGCTGACGGCATCCGGCAAACGTGGGGTTCCCCAGGGCGGGGTAATCTCGCCGCTGCTGGCGAACGCGTATCTTCACGCGCTCGATGTGGCGTGGGAAGAGAAGGCGGGCGGAGCGAAGCTGATCCGCTACTGCGACGACTACGTGATTCTCTGTCGTGGGAACCCGCAGCCGTGGTTTCAGCGCATGGAGAAGATCGTGCACGGTCTGGGGCTGAGCCTGAACGCGGACAAGACGAGGGTCGTCGACGCCGCGGAGGGGTTCGACTTCCTCGGGATGCACTTCAGGCTTCGGCCGATGAGGTGCAATCCGAGGCGGCTGTTCTGCTATCGGTGACCATCCACGAAGGCGATGCGGAGCGTGCGCCAGAAGGTCCGCGATGCGGTGGGGTACGACGAC
>JBKPDQ010000048.1:0-27993 GCA_046728015.1 Actinomycetota bacterium | reverse complement strand
GGTACCGCTGAGCTCGAACCGCAGCCGCTCGAGTGCGCGCGCGAGCCGCGACTTCACGGTGCCCCGTCGCCAGCCGAGCACCGCAGCGGTCTCGTGCTCGGAGAGCTCGAGGAAGTAGCGGCAGGCAATCGCGAGACGGTCGGTCTCGCGGAGCCGCTCCACGGCGGCGAGTAGCTCGGCCCGCCGCTCGGAGCCCAGGAGCGCCGCCTCGGGCGACGGGACCGCGTCGTCCGGGCGGCGCTCCTCGGCGCCGCGCAGCGTCAATCGCTCACGCCTGCTGCTCGCCACGCGCCGGTTGCGCGCCTCGTTGGCGGCGATCGTGAGCAGCCATGGGCGAAGCGGTGCCCCCTGGCGGAACCGGTCGAGCGCGCGATAGGCCTTCAGGAACGCCTCTTGGGCGACCTCTTGGGCGTCCTCCCTCGACCGCGTGATCAGCCAGGCCGTACGGAACACGATCCCCTGGTTTCGCTCCACGATCGTCTCGAAAGCCCTCCGGTCGCCGCGCTTCGCGCGCGCGACCAGCGCGTCATCGTCATCAAGTGGCCGGTCCTCCACCTACCCCCTTCTACCGTCACGGCGGAGATCGGGTTCCGGCGATGCGTTAGGTCCCGCAATCTGCCCAGGATGGCCAAACGGGCCCGGGCGACTTCGGGGGTAGGATCGCCGGCCACTAATGGCCCGCAAGCCGTTCGACTTCGCCGGACGCGCCGCCCTCGTCACCGGCTGCGGGAGCAAGGCCGGGATCGGCTTCGCGTCCGCGCGCCTACTGGCGAGGCTCGGCGCGCAGGTCGCCATCACGTCGACGACCAACCGCATCGAGGCGCGGGCGGAGGAGCTGCGCACCGAAGGCGCCGCGGTCTCCGCGCACGTCGCCGACCTCACCGACCGCGCGCAGGCGTTCGCTCTCGTCGAGGCGGCCGGCGAAGTCGACATCCTCGTGAACTCGGCCGGGATGGTGCAGACGGGCGTCGAGATCGCCTCCCCGCGCTTCCGCGAGCTCGCACCGGAGGAGCTGCAGCGCCACCTCGACATCACGCTCGTGACCGCATTCCACACGACGCAGGCCGTCCTGCCCGGGATGGTGGCGCGCGGCTACGGGCGCACCGTGATGGTCTCCTCGGTGACGGGCCCGCTCGTCACCGCGCCCGGCAGCGCGGGCTACGCGACGGCGAAGGGCGCCATGGACGCCATGATGCGCACGATCGCGGTCGAGCACGGCCGCGACGGCATCACCTGCAACTCGGTCGCGCCCGGTTGGATCGCAACGGCTTCTTCAGAGCCGGACGAGCTGGAGGCCGGGAAGCACACGCCGCTCGGACGTCCGGGAACGGCCGACGAGGTGGCGGCGGTAGTCGCCTTCCTTGCCTCGGAGGAAGCGAGCTACGTTACCGGGCAATCGGTCGTGGTCGACGGCGGAAACATCATCCAGGAGCCGCACGGGATAGACCTCTACGGCGACGCCTGAGAAACCCGTTTGACCGCGGCGAGTGGACGAGTCCCAACGTGGGTAGGGAGATTGCGGCGCTAGGCGGTCCGCGATTCCGAAACAGATCCCGCTAACTGACCGTCGGCATCCGCATAACGAAGGGCCCTTTGGGATTTCTCCCCTCCGGGCCCGGAGGAACGCCACGAACTCCGGGCGAAGGTGGTCCACTCCGATAGATTCTCGACTTGCCAGGCTCTACTTGCGAATGAAAGGGGCCGGCTGATTGGCGGAGGACGCCAGGAGCGAAGAAGGTGGGGACGGCCGCCCACGGCTCGAGAGCGAAATTGACGGGCCAGCCGCCGACCCGCGCCCGGCGGCGGTGACGTTCGCGACGACCGAGCATTTCACGCTCCAGGTGGCCCGAGGGTCGACGATCGCGGAGTCGACTGGACGAGCGACAATATTCCTCGGGGCCGTCTCGGGTGGCTTGATCGCTCTAGGACTGATCGCAACGGCTAGTCGCGTTGGGACAGCCTTCTACGCTTTCGGTCTCATTTTGCTTCCGACGCTCGCGTTCACGGGGCTGGTGACGTTCGAGCGAGTGCTGCAGTCGGGAATCGAGGATCTCCGCTACGCGCGGCGGATCGCGCTGCTGCGGGGCTACTACCTCGACGAGGCGCCCGAGCTGACCCCATATCTGCTCAGCGTTCTCGAACAGCGACAAACCGATCTTCCCCAACCACCCCCGGACCCAGGCGTCAACCCGCACAGGCTCCGGGTGCAGGGGTTGTGGAGCGGAGCCTGGCAGGGATACCGAACGGTCGCGGGGATGGTCGCGGTCATCACGGCCGTGCTTGCCGGCTCAGCCGTCGGGCTGCTCACCGCCGTCGTTTCTGATCACTCTCTGGCGGCCGCGCTCGCCGCAGGAGGCGCAGCAGCCGTGGCCGCGCTGGCCGCGTTGATGCGGTATCAGACATCAGCCTGGAAGCGCTCCGCCTCAATGCCGACAATGAGCGATCAGGGCGAAACCACAGCATCCGCCCCGCACAGTTCCTAGCGTCGGTCCGATCCGCCTGCGTCGGACCGAGCCCCCTGGGCGCTGCGGCGCTTCGCGCCAAGGAGACGAAGCCGCCCGCGTTGCAGCCGGCTTTCCGCATAAAGAAGGGCCCTTTGGACTTTCGTCCTCCGGGCCCTTCTAATAGCGGGGGTGGGATTTGAACCCACGACCTCCGGGTTATGAGCCCGGCGAGCTACCTGACTGCTCCACCCCGCGGCGGAACCAACAAGCTTAGCGCGGCAATTCAGGCCGTTCAAGGCTGATTCAGGCGACGCGCAGGTGCCGCCGGCGCGCGATCCGCGACTCCAGCAGCTCGCCCCAGTCAGCGTCCTCGATCGCGTGGGGCGCGGTCTCGGCGATGAACTCATCGAGGACGTTCGCCAGCCCTTCCGGGTCCTCGAGGTGCGGGAAGTGCGCCGCGCGCGCGAGCGTGCGGAAGCGGCTGTTGGGAATCGCCTCGTGCGCGGCGCGGCCGTGCTCGATCGGGATGGTGCGGTCGCGCTCACCCCAGGCGATCAGGGTCGGCACCGGCCGCAGCAGGTACAGACGGTCAATCGCGCTCACGCGCTGCCCGCGGATGTCGATGACCGAGCGCAGGGTGTGCAGGAACGCGGCCCGCGCGCCGGCGCCCTCCAGCGGCCGCAGCGCCCGGACTACCGCGCGCACGTAGGTACCGCGGCCCTCGCCCCGGGCGTCGAGTCGCTCGCCCACCCCGTCGAGGACGTCGAGCACGCGGGGCTGCGCCGCCACCCACAGCGCCGCCGAGGCGCCGGGGAGCGCGGCGGCACGCAGGAGCGGGCTGACCTCGCGCCCAAGCCCGCCGCTGGAGGTCAGGGCGAGCCGCTCGACTCGCTGAGGGAACTGCCAGAAGAACTGCATCGCCACCCCGCCGCCGAGCGAGTGCCCCACCACGGTCGCGCGCTCGATCCCGACCGCCGTCAGGAGATCACGGATCGCGGCGGCATGGGCCCCGAGCGAGTAGTCGCCGCGCGGAGTCGCCGAGTCGCCGTGGCCGATCAGGTCGGGCGCGACCACGCGGTAGCGATCGGCCAGGCGCATCGCCACGTCCTTCCAGTGGCGCGACGAGTTGACCATGCCGTGGATCAGGACCACAGGCGGGCCGCTTCCGACCGTCCGGTAGATCGCCCGGTGCCCATGGAGATCGGCCTCCCAGGACTCGAAGTCGGCGCTGCTCACCGCGCGCACCTTAGCCGCGACGGACCTGCCCCGGCCCCCGGCCGGCGCGCGCCCGAGGCTAAAGCGCCCCGGCGTCGCGCGCCGTATAGACCGAGGGATACACGGGCCGCAGGCCGAGCTGGCTCCGGACCCGAGTCGTATCCACGATGCCCTCCCAGGGATCGTCGAGCTCGCGTAATGCTGCGTCGGAGGGCACCGGCTCGCCATTGAGCTCGAGCACCTCGACCGTGGAGACCGGGGCATCGTCGGCGACGTTGAAGATCGCACCCGCGAGCCCTGCCGCACGCAGAGCCCGGATGAACGCCTGCGCGACGTCGGCGTGGTGCACGAGATGCAGGCGCTTGTGGGCGGGCCAGTCGCGCGCCCAGCGCAGCGACTCGGCGAGGTGCGGATCGCCATCGCCGTAGACGAATGCGAGCCGCAGCACGCGTACGTCCAGCTCGGAGTCGCCGTGCAGCTCTCGCAACGCCCGCTCGGCCGCGGCCTTGGTCTCCGGATAGATCCCGTACGAGCCGTCGGGCGCGGGATCGTCGTCCTCGCGCGCCGGGCGCCCGCGGCCCGGGCCGTAGACGAGGTTGGTGCTGGCGAACACCAGCCGCCCGACGCCGGCATTCAGGCAGGCGCGGCCGAGGCCTACCGTCGCGTCGCGGTTGACAGCTACGGCCTCTTCGTCGGGAACCCCGCGGAAGGCGGCAGCCAGGTGGATCACGGCATCGACTCCGTGGAGCGCAATCGCCAGCGCGGCGCCGTCACGAAGGTCGCCCTCGACGAGCTCCGCCCCGCGCTGCGCCAGGGGCTCAGCCCGCGAGCCGTTCCGCGCGAGGACTCGCACCGCTTCGCCCTGTTGAAGCAGCCGGGGGACCAGGCGGCTGCCGACGCGACCGGTTGCGCCGGTGATCAGAACCGTCATTGCTTCTTCCTTTCGTGAGTCGGCTATTGATAGCCGGCAAACGAAACGGTACCAAAGATTCATTAGCCGGTTAACGAAGCCCGTAGACTCCGCGCCGTGAGCGACTTCGTCCCTCTCTTCACCCGAGCCTCGAAGCTCATGCGCGGTGCGGCGGACGCCGCATTCAGTCGCCACGGCGTGCGCGTCGGCCAGAACCTCGTGCTCGAGCAGCTATGGAACGAGGACGGGCTGACGCCTGGCGACATCGCCCAGCGCCTCGGAGTCAGCACGCCCACCGTGGTCAAGATGGCGACCCGCATGGAGGCGGCGGGCTTTCTCGAACGCCGGCGAGACGAGCGCGACGCTCGGCTGGTCCGGCTCTATCTCACCGACCGGGGTCGCTGCGTGCGCAAACCGCTGGAGCGCGAGCTCGAGCGACTGCGCAAGCAGGCCACCGCAAGCCTCACCGCCGCCGAGCGCCGGGACCTCGAGTCCGCCCTCGCCACGATCGTCGGCAACCTGGAATCGATCGAGCGGAGCGAGCCGGACGAGGACTGAGCCAGTCAGCGCCGGTGTCCCTGCCGTCGGGCCTTAGCATCCCGCCGGATCGCGAGTGAGGGTTGCCGTTATCGATATCGGGACGAACTCGACGCGGCTGCTGGTCGCAGAAGCGGGCGACGGCCGCGTCCGTGAGGTGGCGCGTCGCTCGACCGTGACCCGGCTTGGCCGTGGCGTCGACACCTCGGCGCAGCTTTCGGCCGAGGCGATCGAGGACGTCTGCTTCGTCGTCGGCAAGTACATCGAGCGCTACGAGGACCTCGGGGCCGAGCGCGTGACCGCGATTGCCACGAGCGCCGTGCGCGACGCCTCCAACGCGCAGATGTTCCTGGCCGAGCTGCGGGAGCGCTTCGCCCTCGACGCTCGGATCCTCAACGGCGCCGAGGAGGCGGGACTCACCTACGCCGGCGCGTCGGCCGATCGCCCTCCCGGAGAGCGCACGCTGGTGATCGACATCGGCGGCGGCTCGACCGAGCTGATCGTCGGCGACGGCCCCGACGTCGGGTTCTACGCCTCGCTTCAGGCCGGGACCGTGCGACACACCGAGCGCTACCTCAGGACCGACCCGGCCGAGCCGGCGCAGCTAGAGGACCTGGCGGCGGACGTTCGCGGGCTGATCAGCGAGGCGCTCGAGGGGGCGGCCATCGCCCAGGCCAACGAGGGCATCGCGGTCGCGGGCACGCCGACTTCGCTGGCGGCAATCGACCAGGACCTCGAGCCTTACGACCCTGAGCGCGTGCACGGCTACCGGCTGTCGCTGGACTCGATTCAGCACATGCTCTCGGCGCTGGCCGCGAAGCCTCTGCCCGAGCGGCTTCAGGTGCGCGGCCTGCAGCCGGGCCGCGCGGTGACGATCGTCGCCGGGGTCGTGATCCTCATCCAGGCGATGCGCGCCTTCGGTCTCAGCGAGATCGAGGTCTCCGAGCACGACATCCTCTGGGGCGCCGCGCTCGAGGCCGCTGCGGCTCCGGCGTAGGCAACGAAAAAAATCGGTGGAGGTCCGGCCTAGCCGGGCACATGCGCGGTGATGATCCAGGTCGACATGTTCCCCCACACCCCATCGTCGCGCGCGTAGGGAGAGAGCGCCTCGCGCAGTCCGGCGACGATCTCGGGCTCGAGTCGCTTCGCCTCCACCCCGGCGAGTCGGAGCACCTCGCCGGCCGGCCCCAGCGCCATCATGTACGCGACCGCCTCGTCGAGGTCGGCGCCCATCCGAAAGCCGGCGTCGTAGCGCCGCAGGGCGACCTCCTCGAAGCCGGCGTTTAGGAGGATGTGGCTCGTGGTGTCGGCGTTGGCCATTGAGAACGGCCCGGGGCCGCAGGTGGGCTCGTCGGAGTCCGGGTCCTCCTCAACGTGCTTCTCAACCTCCTGCTCGGCGACGTACAGCCACTCGTTGTCGATCTTCTGGCGCCAGACGACCGAGCACAGCTTCGCGCCGGGGACCAGCGACTGGCGAACGTTGCGGAGCGCCGCGACCGGGTTGGCAAAGAACATCGTCCCCATGCGCGAGTAGGCGTAGTCGAACGGGGGCTCGAACCGCGTCACCTCGACATCCGCGGTCTCGAAGCGCGCGTTCTCGACCCCGGCCTCCGCCGCCTCCGTCTGCGCCTGCTCGATGAAGCGCTCGGCAACGTCGACGCCAAGCGCTTCGCCCTCAGGCCCGACGATGCCGGCGAGCCGCTGGGTGGCATCGCCGAAGCCGCAGCCGATGTCGAGGACCCGATCTCCCGGCCTCGGCGGATCGGTCCGAAGCGCCTCCTCGCCGTGGACCGCCAGTCCCGTGACGATGATCTGGCGGAAGGCGACGAAGCGGTCGAACAGCACGCCGTTCCAGGCTTCCGTCGCCTCCTGGTTGGCCGCTGCGACCTCGACCACGTCGCCCACTGTAGCCCGCCCGTTCCCGAGGGCGAGTGCGCCCCGTCACAACTCTGTGGCGGAGTCAGTTTCGTCACACAACGGACTGAGTCGAGACCCGTTAGGCTCCGTGATAGTGGAAGCCGAGACGGTCCACTACCGCACCTGTCCGTTCTGCGAGGCGACCTGCGGTCTCGAGGTGCGCATGCGCGGCGACGAAGTCGTCTCGGTCCGCGGCGACGAAGAGGACGTCTTCAGCCACGGCTTCCTCTGCCCCAAGTCGCAGGGTCTCAAGCAGCTCCACGAGGACCCGGACATCCTGCGAGCGCCGCTGGTGCGGCGCGACGGCGAGCTGCGGACTGCGACGTGGGAAGAGGCGTTCGCCGAGGTCGACCGCAGGCTGGCCCCGGTCCTCGAGCAGGGCGGGCGCGATGCCGTCGCCGTGTACCTCGGCAACCCCTCGGCGCACAGCCTCGGCCCGATGATCTACGGGCAGGCTTTCCTGAAGGCGCTGGGGACGAGGAACATCTATTCGGCATCGACGGTAGACCAGATGCCCAAGCAGGTTGCCGCCGGGCTGATGTTCGGCGCCGGGCTCAGCGTGCCCGTGCCCGACGTCGATCGCACCGACCACCTGCTGATCCTCGGAGCGAACCCCCTCGTGTCCAACGGTTCCCTGCTGACCGCGCCCGACATGCGGGGGCGCATCCGGGAGATCCGCGAGCGCGGCGGGAAGGTGGTCGTCGTCGACCCCCGGCGCACCCGCACCGCCCGCGAGGCCACCGAACACCACTTCATCCGACCGGGCACCGACGCCGCGCTGCTGATGGCGATCGTCAATGTGCTGCTCGCCGAGAACCTCGCGAACCCTGGCCGCCTCGCAGAGCACGCCAACGGAGCCAACCGGATCGCAGAGTTGGCCGCGCCCTTCACGCCCGAGGCCGTCTCCGGGCTATGCGGGATCGAGGCCGCCGACATCCGCCGCCTCGCGATGGAGCTTGCCGCCGCCGAGCGCGCCGCCGTCTACGCCCGCATCGGCACCACGACCCAGCGCTTCGGCACCCTCGCCAGCTGGCTCGTCGACGTCATCAACTACCTGACCGGCAACCTCGACCGCGACGGCGGGGCGATGTTCCCGCTGGCCGCCGTCGCGCAGCGCAACTCCGCCGGCCGCGGGCCGACCGGCAAGGGCGTGAAGATCGGCCGCTGGACCAGCCGCGTCCGAGGGGTGCCGGAGGTGTTCGGCGAGCTGCCCGTCGTCTGCCTGGCCGAGGAGATCACGACTCCGGGCGATGGACAGGTACGGGCGCTGGTCACGATCGCCGGCAACCCGGTGGTCTCCACCCCCGACGCGGCGGCGCTCGAGCGCGCGGTCGAGAGCCTCGAGTTCCAGCTGGCGATCGACATCTACGTCAACGAGACCACCCGCCACGCCGACGTCATCCTCCCCGCCCCCGAGCCGCTCGCCAAGGCGCATTACGACTTCGCGCTCTACCAGCTCGCCGTTCGCAGCATCGCCAACTGGTCGCCGCCGGTCATCGCCCGCGCGCCCGGCCAGCCCGACGAGTGGGAGACGCTGCTGCGCCTCGCTGCCATCGCAGCCGGTCAGGGCCCCTACGCCGAGCTCGACGCGTGGGACGACCTGGTGCTGCAAACCGTCGTCAGCAGAGAGGTTGGCCTCCCCGGATCGCGACTGGAGGGCCGCGATCCGGCAGAGCTGATCGAGGCGCTCGACGGCCGCCGCGGGCCCGAGCGCGTGCTCGACTTCATGCTTCGGGCGGGGCCGTTCGGCGACGCCTTCGGCGCCGATCCCGACGGCCTGACGCTGGAGAAGCTGGAGGCGGCGCCGCACGGGATCGACCTCGGCCCGATGCGCCCGCGGATCCCCGACGTGCTGCGCACCCCCTCGGGCAAGATCGAGCTGGCGCCGGCGCAGATCGTCGCCGACGTGCCACGCCTGGAGGCCGAGCTCGCGACCGGCAATGGCCATCTGGTGCTGATCGGCCGTCGCCAGCTTCGCTCCAACAACTCCTGGATGCACAACCTGCCCGCGCTGGTGAAAGGCAAGGACCGCTGCACCGTCTGGGTCAACCCGGTCGACGCCGCGCGCCTCGGCCTGACCGACGGCGGCCAGGCGCGGGTCAGCTCCAAGGTCGGCGACCTCACCGCACCGGTCGAGGTCACCGACGAGATCATGCCGGGCGTGATCTCGATCCCCCACGGCTGGGGCCACGACGCTCCGGGCGTGCGTCTGCGCGTCGCCAGCGAGCACGCGGGTGTGAACTCGAACCTCCTCTCGCCCACGGAGGTCGATCCTCTCTCGGGCAACGCCGTGCTCAACGGGATTCCGGTCGAGCTCGCGCCCGCATAACTGCGGGCAAAAGTGGGCATTAGCCGTCCTGAGGCGAGGGCATTCATGCCCGAAAGCAGCATGTATCGGTGGTGATTTGATGCCCGAATCCGTGGTGGACGTCGACAGCGTCCGGGAGTTCGAGACCAAGACGGGCACGACGCGCTTCGTGCTTCGCGACGCGGAGGGCAACGAGTACACGACCTTCCGCGAGCGCATCGGCGAGGCGGCGAAGGGGCTGGAGGGCTCGCGCGCGCGAATCAAGTTCCACGAGCAGCAGCGCGGCGAGTACACCAACGTCTATCTCGACTCGATTGAAGCGGCAGAGGGCGACGGGTCGCCGGTCAGGGACGACACCGACCCCGAGGAGGCGGGCTGGCAGACCGCCGTGGAGGCGGCACCGTGGCTTGTGGGCGACAGCGGCGAGGACCGCGTCGACCCCGACGAAGTCTTCGAGAAGCTGAAGCCCTTCAAAGACCGCGTCAGCGAGGACATTCGCGAGGCGGCCGACGACGAGCGCCGCGACCGCTGAGCCGGTGGTTGGACCCCCTAGCGCTTCCTGCGGTCCTTGCGGGGCCGCGGCGGGTACTTCTTGCGCTCCTCGGGCGTCATCTGCCTGATCGTCAGCGATCCCTCGTCGATCTGCTGCTGGACGAGCGCGAGCTTCTCCTTGCGGCGCTGCTCCTGCTTTCGCGCCGTCGGGGTCTTCGGCCCCTCCTTCTTCTGATCGTCGGCCATCTCAGCTCCTCGCGTGCCCGCTCGATACCGAACCCGTCGAGAGCCTATCCGCGTGACCGGCGTCCGGCAAACGGCTGATCGGGTGATCTAGCTCTTTGCGGCTTCGACTCGCCGGGCGAGCTGGGGATAGACGCGGACCAACCCGTCCGCGTCGAATTCGAGGTCCGAGGTGAAGGTGACCTCGTCGCCGTCGAGGCTCGCGTAGCGAACGATCGCGCCGTCCCCGTCACTCCTCAGGTGCTCGTAGCGCTGGCGCGACGCGTGCACGGCGAGATCCGGCACCGAGACCCAGGCCATCAGGAAGTCGACTGAGCCCGGCTCCCGATCGAGCCGGTGGCGGTGCACGGGCATCGCATTTGTCAGCGGCGACAGCCCGAGGTCGCAGTCGAGCGCGCCGGCGAGTTCCTCGGCGTCGCCGCCGGGCGCCGGGAACTCGTCGGCGTCATCGCCGCGCTGCGGCGAGCCTTCGCCGCCGACCTCGACCGCCCAGCCGCCATCGGCGTCGCGCTCTAGCCGCAGCCGTCGCTCCCAGCCGGCGCCGGTCGCCTCGACGTGCAGACTGCGCGTGACAAAGCCCTCGCCCGTCGCGTCGAGGCGGTAGTCGAGGCGATACGGAACGGGCACGGCGCCGAGCTGGGCGCCGCTGGCGCGCAGCCCGCTCCCGTCGAGCTCCACTGCGGCGAACTCGACGTGCCAGTCGCCGTCCCGGTCCTCCCCCTCCCCGGACCAGATCAGTGCTCGCTCCATGCCCTGTAGGTCCGGCGACCCGGGGAGCCGTTACGAGTCGAGCTCGAGCTCGTACTCGAGGAACGGCTCCGACTTGCCGCCGACCCGGTCGTAGACCTTCTGAGCGCGGTGATTGTCGGGCGCGGTGAGCCAGGTGACGACCGGCGCCCCGTGGCGGCCGGCGACTTCGGCCGTTGCGACGATCAGGGCGTCGGCGAAGCCCTGGCCCCGCGCGTCCGGGTGGACGAAGAGGTCGTCCAGGACCACGATGCGCGCCCCGCGCAGGCTCGACCACTTCCAGGCGCAGGCCGCGAAGCCGACCACCTCGCCGGGGTCGTCCTCGGCCACGAGCAGGAACGCCTGGTCCTCGGGAGCCGCCATCACCGCCCGGGCCATGGCCTCGAGCCCCCCGTCGGAGGGGTTCGCCTCATAGAAGTCGCAGTAGGCGCGCATCAGCGGCAGCAGCGCCGGCAGGTCAGACTCGGTTGCGCCGCGGATCGCCATCGGGCGACGCCGGACGCTACTAGTCGAGCGCGCGCTTGAGAATGTCGCGCAGGGTGCGGTGGTCGGCGGCCGAGAGCTTGGCGATCGCCTCGGGCGGCTCGGCCATCCGGCGGTCGAGCTCGTCGCGGACCTTCCGGCCCTCGTCGGTGAGCGCGATCAGCTTCACCCGCCGATCGTGCTCGGCCACCCCGCGCACCACCAGATCCCTCTCCTCCAGCCGGTCGACGATCCCGGTCATGTTCGAGTTGTCGCAGTGCATCTGCACAGCGAGCTCTCCCATCGGCCGCGGCTCATCGAGGAGCCGGAGGGTGATCGCCTGCGGCGGGGAGAGCTCGAACTCCGAGCTCACAGCCATCATCCGCGGCTTGCCGTGCTCGAACATCACGCGGCTCAACAGGGCCCAGGCCTGCGAGGCCGGCGTCGTCGCGTAGCGCTCGACGTTCGCGGACGGAGTCGGCGCGGGCTTGGTTCCGGCGGCGAGCACTCTCTCTGACGGGGGCACAGTCATTTGAATCGCTTGCTAGTCTACACACTTGAAAGTTGAAGGTAACAACTTTTTATCTTGTCTGAAATTTGGACTGCGAACCTGATTTCCATGAGCACTGAGCTCGACTTCGACCTGATTCAGGACGCGAAACGGAGGCTCGATCGTGACCAGCGCCCCAGA
This sequence comes from Actinomycetota bacterium, assembly GCA_046728015.1. Taxonomy (GTDB): domain Bacteria; phylum Actinomycetota; class Thermoleophilia; order Solirubrobacterales; family 70-9; genus DATAFO01. The sequence continues at coordinate 16,027 of JBKPDQ010000048.1, read as the reverse complement.
CGGACTCAATCTCAACGGCAACGCACGCGCCGACGCGGCCCGCTCGGAGAACGGCATCGAGGTCGAGGGGCTCGTGCGCGAGTTCAAGAAGGGCCCGCGCGCCGTTGACGGCATCGACCTGACGGTCGCCCCGGGCGAGATCTACGGCTTCCTCGGCCCGAACGGCGCCGGCAAGTCGACCACCGTCCACATGCTGACCACGCTCCTGCCGCCCACCGCGGGTTCGGCGACCGTGGCCGGGTACGACATCGTGCGCCAGGGCGCCTACGTCCGCGACGCGATCGGCGTCGCGCTTCAGGAAGCCGCGCTCGATCCGTTGCTGACCGGCCGCGAGCACATGCGACTGCAGGCCGGCATGCACGGCCTGGGCCGCGAGGACGGCAAGCGCCGCAGCGAGGCGCTGCTCGACCGTGTTGGGCTATCCGACGCCGCGGACCGGCGCGTCGGCGGCTACTCGGGCGGCATGAAGCGCCGGCTCGACCTCGCCCTCGCCCTGGTTCACGAGCCTCGAATCCTGTTCCTCGACGAGCCCACCACCGGCCTCGACATCCAGAGCCGCGCGGCGCTGTGGGACGAGGTCGCCCGACTCGCCAAGCAGCACGGCGTGACCGTCTTTCTCACCACGCAGTACCTCGAGGAGGCCGACCAGCTCGCCGACCGGGTCGGGATCATCGACCACGGCAAGATCGTCGCCGAGGGCACGCCGGAGTCGCTGAAGGCGGAGATCGGCCGACCCACCGTCGAGGCTATGCCCGCCGAGGAGGCCGACGCGGTTCGGCTCCGCTCCACGCTCGAGCGCTTCGGCTCGCTTCAGCCGGCCGCTCCCGGCGCAGTGGCCGTGCGGCTGACCGACGGCGTCGAGGAGCTCACCGAGATCGTGCGCGCCCTGGACGCCGAGGGGATCCGGGTCGCCAACCTGGAGATCCACGCGCCGGGCCTCGACGACGTGTTCCTCAACAAGACCGGCCGTCGACTCGAGGGCGCCGGCGACGAGAACGAGCCCGCCGAGCCGTCGACAGGCGAGCTCGCCCTGGAGCCCGCGGCGGCGTGACGGCACGGGACTGACGGCTAGACGATGAGCGCGACGCTCACCCAGATCGGCTACCTGGCCAAGCGGTCGGTGACCCGGGTGATGCGCCAGCCGGCGATGATCGTCCCGTCCCTGACGTTCCCGCTGATCCTGCTCGCCGTGAACGCGAGCGGGCTGGAGGCCGCCACGGACCTGCCCGGCTTCCCCACCGACACCTACGTCACCTTCGCGATCGCCTTCGCCTTCATGCAGGGGGCTATGTTCGCGACGATCAACGGCGGCCAGGGGCTCGCCGAGGACATCCAGCGCGGGTTCTTCAACCGGCTCCAGCTGACGCCGTTGCGCGGGCCGGCGCTGCTCGCGGGTCAGCTCGCCGGCGTGGTCACGCTCGGGCTCGTACAGGCGGTCGTCTTCCTGGCGGTCGGCCTGATCGCGGGCGGCAGCTTCGAAGCCGGCCCGGCCGGCGTGCTCGTGCTGCTCGCGCTCTCGCTCGTCATCTCGATGGCGTTCGGCGCCGTGGGCCTGTTCCTCGGGCTGCGCACCGGATCCGGCGAGGCCGTGCAGGGGATGTTCCCGATCCTGTTCATCGTCCTCTTCTTCAGCTCGATGGCGCTGCCGCGCGACCTCATCGCCAACGACTGGTTCCGCACGATCGCCGACTGGAACCCCGTCAGCTACATGCTCGAGGGGGTGCGCAGCCTGTTCGTGTACGGCTGGGACTCAGAAGCGCTGGGGCTCGGGTTCGGCCTCGCCGCGGCCCTGTTCGTGGTCGGAATCTTCGCCGCCAACTCCGCCCTGCGAACGAGGATGGTGAGAACGTGAGCGGCGCCCGGACGATCTCGCGCCGCCGGCGCTTCGCGAGCGTCGCGCGGACCGTCGCGTGGCGGCAGCTCCACAACATGTTCCGCAATCCGGCGCTGCTGCTGCCGCCGCTGATCATGCCGATCTTCTTCTTCCTCGCGTTCGCCGGCGGCCTGTCGGCAGTCGACGCGACGCCGGGGTTCGACTACCCGGACTACGACAGCTTCCAGTTCGTCTTCGTGCTGCTCCAGTCGGCAGCGTTCGGCGGCGTGTTCACCGGCTTCGCTATCGCGGGCGACTTCGAGTTCGGCTTCGCGCGCCGGCTGCTGCTCGCAACGCGCGATCGCACCGCGCTGATCGCCGGCTACGCCCTGGTCGCGCTCGCGCGCGCCGCGCTGGTGATGGCCGTCCTGGTGGTGGTCGCGCTGATCGGCGGCGCGTCGATCACCGGTTCCGGCCTCGACCTGTTCGGCCTCTTCGCCCTGGCGCTGATCTTCAACGTCGCGTTCACGCTGTTTGCGGCCGGGATCGCATTCCGGGTGCGCAGCTTCCAGGGCGCGCCGCTGATGCAGGTACCCGTCTTCGTGCTGTTGCTGACCGCGCCGGTCTACGTGCCGCTGGACCTGGTCGAAGGCTGGGTGCACGCCGTGGCCGAGGTCAACCCAGTGACGGCGGTGCTGCAGTCCGGACGCGGACTCGTGATTGGAGACCCGGTCGAGGTGGGACTCGCCTTCGCCGTCGTCCTGGGACTGGTGGCCCTGTTCAGCGCCTGGGCCGTGCGCGGCCTGCGCCGCGCCGAAGCCGCCGGCTGAGACTCCCGTCGGTCCCCCCGCGCGCGCCCGCCCTCCCCCGCGGGCGCGCGCCCCTGCTACGGCGCCCTCACAGCGTGGTTGCCGCGGATCGCGCCGTCGGGGTCGTAGGCGTCCTTGACCTGGCGCAGGCGGTCGATCGTCTCGGGCGGGAACATCGTCTCCAGCTCGGTCTCCACCTCGGTGAAGTTGAGGTAGCGGCCGATGTCGTTGGCCGCGAACACGCCGTTGAATCGAGACAACCCGGCCTTGATCTGCGGCACCGTGCTCGGATCGAAGACGGGGATCACGGCGAAGGTCAGGAATTCGCCCGGGACCGAGGCGATCGCGCCAGATCCCTCGGCGGGGCGCGACAGCGCGCCGCCCACGTGCCGGAACTCGACGATCGGCACAGGCCCGTTCTCGGCGAGCTCGGCCGTCTCGTCGAGGGCGCCGTCGGTGAGGTCGTCCACCAGCGAGTGCGCGGTGAGGTACGGGAGCGGATCGACGGGGTCCATGTGCATCTCCGAGAGCGCGCCGGGCGGGACCATGCCGACGTCGTCCATCTCCGGGCCGAGCTCGCGCATCGGCTTGAACAGCTCGGCGCCGTCGTCCTCGCTGCCCAAGACGGCGCCGTTGACCACCGCGAAGGACTTGCCGCGCACGATCTCCGGAATCTCCTCGAGCGGCGGGAACTGGAGCAGGCGCGCCGTGGTGGTCGCCTCCTCGGGCAGGCCGCGGGTCCACTCGCGCCAGGCGTGCAAGACCTCCGCGCCGCGCTCGAAGGGATACATCAGGTTCCCCGCGTAGAAGCCCTCGACCGGGTAGAGGCGGAACTCGAGCGCGGTCACGAGGGCGAAGTTGCCGCTGCCGCCGCGCAGGGCCCAGAACAGATCCGGCTCGTGTTGCGCGTCCACCCGCACTTGCTCGCCCGCAGCGGTGACGACCTCCATCGCGGTGATGCTGTTGGCCTGCAGCCCCTTGTGGCGGGCTTGCCACCCGATCCCGCCGCCGAGCGAATACCCGGCGACGTTGACCTCCGGCGAGGAACCGTGCAGCGCCGAGAGCCCGAGCTCCGACGCCTGCGGCACGACGTCCCACCAGCGCGTCCCGGCCTCGAGCCGGGCGGTCTCGCCCTCGCGATCGATCGTGACCCCCTTCATCCGATCGAAGCGAACCAGCAGGTATCCCTCGAGCGAGCCGACCGGCGCGGGGTTGTGAGACGAGCCCTGGACGTGGAGGCGCAGACCGAGATCGCGGGGCGCTCGCACGATCGCCGCGGTCTCCTCGGCGTCGTGCGGCCGGGCGACGGCCTCCGGCTGCTGGTCGATCACCAGGTTGAACGAGTAGCGGGCGGCGTCCCACTCGCTGTCGTCGGGTGTGGTGATCGCGTCTGGAAAGCTCTCGCTCAGCGCCTCGTGCGCGGCGCCCGCCCGATCTCCGGTGACCATGTTCTCCCTTCTCGCTCCCCGCCCCGCTGGGTGCGGACGCATCCTATGCGCCGGTGCCCGCGCACGTAAGGCGAGCCGCGCCCGCCCCGCCCGGACGCGGCTCACCGTGTGGCTGGGGTGCCCGTCGCGGGTGGAGGTCCCGCGAACGATCTACTCGACGGTCACCTCGCCTTCCATGCCCAGGTCGCGGTGATTGCCGACCGGGCAGTACCACTCATACGTTCCCGGCTGGAGATCGACGGTGAGATCGCCGCTGTCGCCGGCAGACAGATCGTTGGGCAGCTCCTCCTCGAGGCCGTCGCCCTCGATCTCCAGGTTGTGGAGTGACTGGCCGTCGTTCGAGACCGCGAAGGTCACGGTCCCGGCCTTGACGGTCGGATCTGCCGGGTCGATCGAGAAGTCGACGAGACTGACGTCCACGGTCTCACCCCCGCCTCCGCCGCCTCCCCCACCGCCGGTCTCCTCAGTGGTCGTGTCGGTCGTCGTCTCCTCCGTGGTCGTCTCGGACGCGGCAGTGGTCTCGCCGTCGTCGTCGTCGTCCCCGCAGGCCGCAAGCGCAAGCGGGAAGACCGCGAGCGGCACGGCGACCGCGAGCACCGTCAGAAATTTGCGCACCACCAATAACCTCCTCGCCACGTGGTCCAAGTCTTCATACGGGTGAGGGCGCGGCGGGGATTGCCGCAATCCCTGCGAACACCGACTTCGTAGTTCCATATGTGGCCGCTGTCCGACGAAGCGCTCGTAACGGGGCTCGCGCTTGGTGATGCCGAGGCGGCGACGGCGTTCGTCCGTCGCTTCCAGGCCCGCGTTTACGGGCTGGCGCTGACGATGGTGGGGGATCGAGCGGTGGCGGAGGAGATCGCGCAGGAGACATTTCTTCGCGCCTGGCGTCACGCCGGCGCCTACGACCCGCGGCGCGGACGTGTCGCAACCTGGCTCTTGTCGATCGCGCGCAACGTCTCGATCGACCACCTGCGCGTGCGGCGCACGGATCCGGTGGACCCCGAGGAGCTGCGCAGCCGCGAGAGCGCGATGTGGGCCAAGGTCGACGCCGGCGAGGCGGGCGACGAGCTCGTCGACGTGCGCCAGGCGCTTGCGACCCTCCCGCCGGAGCAAAGGCGGGCGCTGCTGCTGGCGGCGCTGTTCGGATTCACCGCGCGCGAGGTCGGGGCGATCGAGGGCACGCCGCTTGGCACGGCCAAGACCAGGATTCGCAGCGCGATGATCAAGCTGCGCGAGCACCTGGAGGAGACGGAGCGATGACCTCCGGCCCGCTCTGCGACCGCGTGCGCGAGCTGGCGCCCGAGCTGGCGCTCGGGATCGCCGACGGCGAGGAGCGCGCCGAGGCACTGGAGCACCTCGCCCGCTGCCCGGAATGCCGGCGCTACCTCGAGGAGCTCTCGGTCAGCGCCGACGAGCTGCTGCTGCTCGCGCCAGCTCACGAGCCGCCGCCCGGCTTCGAGGGACGGGTGCTCGCTCAGATGACGACCCGGCGAAGCAGGGGCTGGCGCCGCGTGCTCGTGCCGGCCGCGGTGGCCGCCGTCGCCGCGACGGTGGCTGCGGCGGGCGTCTGGTTCGCGACCGACTCCGACCGCGAGCTCGCCGACCGCTACGGCGAGACGCTCGCGCTTGCGAACGGGGAGTACTTCGCCGCCGCCCCGCTGGAGGCGGCGGGCGGGCGGCGAATCGGAACCGTGTTCGGCTACGAGGGAGATCCCTCCTGGTGCGTGGTGGTGGTGGGCTCCGACGAGGGCGCGCCGGTGCGTTCGGGCACCTATGAGATGCAGCTCGTGACGGCGGACGGGACTCGCGTTCCCTGGGGATCGCTGGACGTCTCCGACGGCACCGGGAGCGCCGGGCACGCGATGGAGCTCGACTACCACGAGCTCGCCGAGGTTCGCCTGCTCGACTCAGAGCGCGAAGAGGTTGCCGAGGCCGAGCTGTAGGCTCGAATCAATGCAACGACACACGCTGCTTTCGCGGCTAAAGCCGCTCACCTGAATCAATGCAACGACACACGCTGCTTTCGCGGCTAAAGCCGCTCACCTGAACATATGGACGTCGTCATCGTCGGCGGGCACGGCAAGATCGCGCTGCGGCTCGAGCAGCTGCTCGCCGAGCGCGGGGATCGGGCTCGGGCCCTGATTCGCAACCCCGACCAGGCGCCGGACCTTGAGCAGCGCGGCGCCGAGCCGGTCGTCTGCGACGTCGAGGCCGCCGACGACATCTCCGAGCACGTGAAGGGCGCCGACGCCGTGGTCTTCGCCGCCGGCGCAGGGCCCGGCAGCGGACCAGAGCGAAAGCGAACGGTCGACTACGGCGCCGCCGTGAAGCTGATCGACGCGTGCAAGCAGGCGGGCACAGAGCGCTACCTGATGATCAGCGCGATGGGCGTCGAGCGCCCCGAGCGCTGGTCGGAGCAGATGCGCCCGTACTACCAGGCCAAGCGTGACGCCGACGAGGCACTCGAGGCTGCCCGCCTCGAGCACACGATCGTGCGCCCCGGGATGCTCACCGACGAGGAGGGCCGCGGGTTGATCGAGGTCGGCACGCCGCTGGAGACCAGCGGCCCGGTGGAGCGCGACGACGTCGCCGCGACGCTCCTCGCCTGCCTCGACGAGCCGCGAACTGCGAGTCTGGCGTTCGACGTGCTTCGCGGCACGGTGCCGATCCCGGAAGCGATCGCCAGCCTCGTCGGCGCGCGCGACTAGCTAGTCGTCGCCCTTGTCCTTGCCGTTCTTTTCGTGGCCGAAGGCGTTGCCGTTCGGCTCGTTGCCCGAGCCCGGGCCGCTGGAGTCGGTCACGCCGGCGGCCGCGAGGGCCGCCGCCAGCTCGCGCCGAACGACATCGGTCTGATTTGGAATCTCCAGGCGCTGCTCGAGGATCGGGATCGCCTCCTCGGGCCGCCCCGCCAGCCGCAGTGCGTTGCCGAGGTTGAAGAGCGCGTAGGCGTAGGTCAGGTCGCCGATCGGAGCGAGCTTTTCGACCGCCCGCTGGAGGATCGGGATCGCCTCGTCGTATCGACCCTGCTGGATCAGGGCGAAGCCCTGGTCGTTCAGCTCGGCGCCGCTCGCCTGGGCGTCGACGGAAGGTTCCTCCGGCGTCGTCTGGGTGGTCTCCGGCGCCGGCTGCTGCTGCTGCTGATCGCCGCCCGCCGGCGCTTCGTCTCCCCCGCCCTGGTTTTGAACGCGCGCGCCGAGCCCTTCGGCCGGATCGCTTTCATCTCCCGAGACCGCGAGGGCCACCACAAGCACCACCGCGACCAGCAGCGCGCCAAGGCCGCCGAGCACCAGGCGCCGGTCGGGCGAGGAGAACAGGTTGCCCATCGCGGTCCGCCGGCCTGCTGGAGCGTCAGACGGCGGCGCGCCCGGGGTCGACGCCGAGCCCGGCACGACCTCGACCTCCTCGGTCGGCGGCACCGGCATCGGCTCGAAGCTTTGCGTCGGCTGGCCCAGGGCCGGGTGGCCAGGCGTCGCACGCTCGAGCTCGGCGAGCGCGGCAGGCGCGCCGGACGGCCGGTCGAGCGGGTCCTCGGAACGCAGGGAGTCGATCAGCTCCCAGATGCCGAACCCGACCCCCGTCCGCGCCACCTCGGCCAGCACCATGCCGAGCGCGTAGAGGTCCGAGCGCTCGCTGGGCGGCTCGCCTCGCAGGACCTCCGGGGCGATGTAGCGCTCGGTGCCCAGCACGTTGCCTGTCTGCGTGATCGAGGTGGCGTCGCGTGGCTGTGCGATCCCGAAGTCGGTGAGCTGAGCGCGGCCGTCCTCGCCGATCAGCACGTTCTGCGGCTTGACGTCGCGGTGCAACACGCCGGCCGCGTGAATGTGGCGCAGGGCGGCGAGCAGCTCGCCCGCCAACCGCTCGACCTCGACCCCCTCGCCGCCCTTGGCGAGGCGCTGGCGGAGGTCGCCGCCGGCCACGTACTCCATCACCAGATATGGCCGCTGGTCGCCGGCGTCGAAGTCGTAGACGCTGACCAGGTTCGGGTGCGAGAGCCCGGCCGCCACGCGGGCCTCACGCCGGAAGCGGGCGAGAAACTCGGCGTCTCCGGCCAGCGTGTCGGAGAGCACCTTGATCGCCACCGGCCGCTCGAGGATCACGTCGTGCGCCAGCCACACGGCCGCCATGCCACCGCGCGCGAGCTGACGATCGAGCACGTAGCGGCCGTCGCCGAGCCGCCGGCCGCGCACGAGCAGCGGCCCGTCGGCAACCTGAGCCGCCGCGGTTGGGTACCTGCCCATCTCGTCGGTTGGATCCTGATCGTCCGGCACGCCCGTCCGCCTGACTGTTCCCGATCGGGCGCTTGCCTAACACGCCCGTTTCGGCTCCCAGGCCTAGGGTAAAGAGGGCGCGAAAGCAAGGAGGCTTGACGTTGACCATCGCCCACGTGACGTGTCCCCGCTGTCACTTCAGGATGAGTGTGCGGCTGCACCAGATCACGTCGACCGACGAGCAGGCCTGCCCGCGGTGCGAGGCGACCGACGGAATCTCGATCCCCATGCTGCTCCTGCCGGAGCACGAGGGCGACGAGGACCGCGAGGTTTCGACGTCTCCGGACCGGGGTAACGCCTAGGCGGCCGTGAGCGGATCCGGGTCGGCGCTGCTCTGGGTCGTGACCAAGCGGGATGAACGGACCCCGGCCGGGCGGTCGGGACTCGGGCCTCCTTCAACCGACAGCTCTTCGGAGGAGAAGGCATGTACCTGATCTGCCCCACCTGCGGCCTGATGCGCGAGGCGCAGCTCGCGACCGTCCACGTCTGCGGCCGCTGTCGCGCCCGCGGCCAGACCGTCTATCTGACCGTCCTGCCCTCGCTGAACCCCCGCGATCAGCGCGGGCCAGTGCTTGGCGCTCGCGTGGAGCGGTGAGCGGCGTGTATCTTAACTGCCCGCGGTGCCGGTTTCGGACGGGCGCCACGCTCGGCCAGCTCGACGCACTGGAGGGCCCGACGTGTCCAAGGTGCGCGCCCAGGGATGGGATGTCGGTGCCGATGTACCTCGTCTCCAGGCCTCCGGACAACAACCGGCTGCGGCCGCAGGCGGGGGCCGGGAGGGCCGCGCGAGCCTCCGAGCCCGACGAGGTCGAGCGAGCGCTGGCTTAGTCAGGACGCTCTCCGGGTAAGGACCGGGCATGTCCACCGGTTTGGTCATCCTGATCGTGATCGGCGGCGCGATCATCCTCTTCCTGCTCACCGCGATGGTGATGCGAGCGCGCGCCGAGCGCGACATCGAGCGGCGCCGCGTGGTTGGCGAATGGGGCGCCCACCGCGACGTCGCCGACGCCAAGCGCGCCACGGCCCGGGAGCTCGGCGCCGAAGCGCAGGTTCACCGCGAGGCCGCGTCCGAGCACGCGGCCCTCGCCGACGAGCACGCCCAGGCCGCCGACGCGCACGCCGAGCAGGCGCAGCAGTTCGAGCGCGAGCTTGCGGATGCCGACGCCGCGGCCACGCGGCACCAGGCGGCCGCGGAAGAACGGGAAGAGAAACTCAACTGAGACGGCACCGTGCCCCGTGGGCGGCCATGTTTGGACCGCCCGCCCACCGGGCACTGGTGCGCCCGATCTCGCCCGCCGTCCCCCGAACCGCCGAGGAGAACCCATGCTCGCCCTGACCCCGAACGCCGCCGAGGCGCTGCACGCCATCGTCGCCAACGCCGAGCTGCCCGACACCGCCGGGTTGAAGCTCCAGGCCCGGCTCGAGTCCAACAACGGCCACGGTCCCGAGACCAACCTGTTCCTCGACGTCGTGCTGGCGCCGGACCCCGACGACACCAGGGTCGACGGCGCACCGCTCTACGTCGACTCCACGGCGGCCAACCTGCTTGCCGACAAGGTCCTCGACGCCGAGGTCAGCGGCGACGGCGAAGACGACATCGAGTTCAGCATCCGTCCGCAGGACGACGCGCTCGACTAACGCCCGTCACCGCCGCTTCGCGCGGCGGGCCAAGCGAACCGGAAACAGCGACACGGGCGCGCGGAGCCCGAAGTCATCGCGCTCCTCGCGGTCGAAGGCGGCCGCATGCGGCGCGCGTCACCCGGTGTGCCCTACCCGCCCCGTCGTGCGGGAAACGATGCGACGTCGGTGAGGCCCGATTCCGGCCCCGTCCCGCCGGGTAGCCGGGGCGCGACGACGATCAAGCGAGGAGGACCAGATGGCGGAGTTGACGACGCTCGAGGAGAAGCTGGCCGAGGTGCTGGGCCTGGCGCAGGCCGCGCAGGGTGCAACCGAGAAGGTCGAGGGCCTCACCGACGACGACGAGATCGCCGGCCGACTTCAGCAGATGCGCCAGGAAGCCGAGGAGACCGAGCAGCGCTGCACCGAGATCGCGGACAACCGCGACGGCAAGAAGACGGCGATCCTCGACAAGGCCCAGGAGACCAAGACCGAGGCCACGGAGATGATGCAGACCTACCTCGGCTCTGACGCCGACGACCTCGACGGCTTCGAGTTCCTGATCATGGCGGAGGCCGGCGAGGTCGGCCACTGGGCGGTGCTCGGCAAGCTCAACGAGAAGGCCGGCGAGGAGCCAATCAGGGAGCTCGTCGACTGGGCGCTGCCGATCCAGGAGCGCCACTTCAAGACCGTCAACGAGTGCGCCGTGACCCTCGCCGGCGAGGAGGACCCGAACTCGAGCGCGTAACCCCGAACTCGCGCTCGAGTCCCAGGCTGGCGGCGATGCGCCGCATCTCGCCCGTTTGGTCGGGAAGCACGAAGCTGATGCCGGACCCGTGACGCCCCGCGCGAGCGGTCCGGCCGATGCGATGCACGTAGGAGTCCTGATCGCCCGGTGCGTCGAAGTTGATCACGTGGGTGATGTCATCGACGTCGATGCCTCGCGCGGCCACGTCGGTCGCCACAAGAGTGTCGACGTCGCCGGTGGTGAAGCGGGCGAGCGCCTTCTGGCGCTGGGGCTGAGACTTGTTGCCGTGCATGGCGACGGCGTGAAGCTCGTGCTTGCCCAGTCTGTTGACGAGCCGGTCGGCACCTCGCTTGGTGCGCACGAAGACCAGCGTCCGTCCGCGCTCGGCACCGCGCAGCTCGCTGACCAACGCTCCCACCTTGGCCTCGTGGGTGAGGTGGACGAACCGGTGTGAAACCGTCCCGCGGTCGGAGCGCTGGGGCTCGTGCACGTGGCGGCGGGCGTCGCGAGTGTAGGCGCGAGCCTGCTTGCCGGCCGCGGCCTCGAGCGTCGCCGAGAAGAACAGCGTCTGGCGGGACTTGGGGGTGCGGGCGACGATCCGGTCGACCGCGGGCTTGAAGCCCATGTCGAGCATCCGATCCGCCTCGTCGATGACCAGGATTCGCATCTGCTGGAGCGTCAGCAGCCGGCGCTGGAGCAGGTCCTCGAGGCGCCCGGGCGTAGCGACGACGATGTCGGCGCGGGCAGCCCGTCGGGCCTGCTTTTCGATCCCCACGCCGCCGTAGACGGGGGCGACGGTGAGGTCGCGGGCGCGGGCGACGCCTGTGAGCTCGGCCACGATCTGGGTGGCAAGCTCGCGGGTCGGCGCCAGCACGAGCGCGGCGGGCTTTGCGTTCCCAGGCTCTAGGCGGTCAACGATCGGCGCGCCGAAGGCGAGTGTCTTGCCCGAGCCGGTGGGCGACTGGACGAGCACGTCGCGGCCGGCGAGCACGTCGGAAATGACGAGTTTCTGAACTGCGAACGGTGCGGTGATTCCGCGCTTCTTGAGTGCGTCCCTAACCGAACGCGACACGCCGAGGTCGGCGAAAGACATGTGGTGCAACTCCTTGTGTGAGTGGTGGGAATCCTGAACCCCGGACGCACTCACGAGTGCACGGAAAGACGGAACTCCTCGGGCGGCCCTGCGGCACCCGACTCCGAAGAGGCTAGCAGCCGGTCCCTGGGCCGCCGCTAGACTGGGTACACACGCCGGGTGGGCCCTTCACTTCTCCTCAGCCCTTTGGAACTCGGCCATGCGAGGAGAGGGAAAAGGGGCGCCATGAGCGACCTGCACCAACGAAGTCCCGAGGACGACGGGGCCGAATCTGTCCAGACCTCGAAGGAGATCGCTCGTTCGCTGGGAGTGGTCTGGCAGGACTTCGCGGGACAGCGCCCGAGGTCGATCGAGGTCGAGGTCGGCCGAGATCGCATTGAGTGCGTCATCGACGAGCGCCCGCCCGCGGCGCAGGATGGCGTCGATGCCGACGATGCCGACCACGCGGGCCTTTCCCCGCACTCGGCCGGATACGGCTACCGGGCATCGGCCGCGGTCGCCAGGATCACTCACCGTCGCGTCGTCGGCTTCATTCCCAAGCGCGACACCGAGAACGAGGTCTCGACGCAGGTGTTCGTGCTGCGCCGGGAGCTGAGGCGCTACTAGCGGGGCCGTTCTCGCCGGGGAGGTGAGGGACCAACTCGTAGGCTGCCAGGGGTGCCGTGGCCCCTGGCCGTCCTCGCCGCGCTGGCAGCCTCATACCTGGTCCTCATCGGGGTGCTGTTGCTGGCACGGCGCTCGGAGCAGGCGCGCGCGGTCGCCCGGCTGATCCCCGACTGCATCCTCTTCGTCAGGCGGATCTCGCGCAATCCCTGCGTGCCGCGAAGCCGCGGGCTGGTGCTCGCTGGGCTCGTCGCCTATCTCGCAAGCCCGATCGACCTCGTCCCGGACTTCATCCCGGGACTGGGACAGCTCGACGACGCGCTGCTGGTCGTGCTCGCGCTTCGCTGGGCCCTTCGCGCATGCCCCAGGGCAGCGATCGAAGCGGCGTGGCCGGGCTCGCTCAGCTCGCTACGGATGCTGCTCGCGCTGGCGCGAGCGAGGTGATCGCCGAGCGCTAGGACGTCTCGCCGGCGAGGCGCTTGCGCGCCTTGAGCACCGCCGGCACCGAGCAGCGCACGATCTTCGCGATCTCGCCGTTCGGCCGGTCGGGATCGCGCTTGATCTCGAAGTCGATCACGGCCGTGGCGCGCAGCTTCGCGCGCTTTTCCATCGGCATGTCGGCGGGAGCGGCCTCGAAGGCCGCCTCCGCGGCGATCGACCGGCGGCAGGCGAGGCAGTACGTGCCGCCGCGCTCCTTGGCCCAGCCGTTCGGGCGCGTGCGGCGCTCGTGGCCGGGCATGTAGCTGATCGTCATCTCGCAGCGATCGCAGGTCCACGTGGGCGCGGAATCCTGCGCGGCGGTCTTGACGGCGGTGGTCATGTTGGTGGTTGTCTCCTTGGGCGTTTTCTCGTGGTCTTGGTTGGGCGTCCGTGCGCGAACGCGGGGCGCCGAGTCCGGCGAAAGACGTGTGGTGCGACTCGTGCTTCGAGTGGCGGGAGACCTGAAACCCGGACGCACTCACGAGTGCACGGAGTTACGGAACTCCTCGGGCCGTTCGGCGACCCGGCTCCGACAAGGTATCAGACGGCCCCCGCACAGGTGTTCGCCACCCGCTCGTCCCGCTCGGAATTCGATGCGTCAGTTGCAGGCAAAACGTCTGAAACGCGGCGGCCGCGGCTTCGCGACCTGCCGCGCCGGGTACTCAGTCAAAGCAGCGGCGTGTTCGTGTTCTTCTACAACCGGCTGGGGTGCCTCGGTTCCCTCCTGGTCTCGGCCGTCGGGACGCTGCTGCTGCTGTTTCTGTTCGGCGTCCTCGACTAGATCCGGACCGTTTCGGCGCCCAGCTCCTCGGCGATCGCGAGGTCCGGCGAGTAGTCGATCGGGACCACGATCAGCGACGGTTCGTCGAGGGCCAGCGCCTGGGTCAGGCGCTGGCGGTAGTCGGCCACCGAGTCACAGCGCCAGGCCGCAAGCCCGAAAGACTCTGCCAGCCCGACGAAGTCCGGGTTGTCGAAGTCGGCGCCGAAGCTCTCGCCGAACCGCTGGCGCTGCTTCCAGACGATCGAGCCGAACTGCCGGTTCTCCCAGACGACGTTCACGAACCCGGTGCCGAGCCGGCGCGCAGTCTCGAGCTCCTGTGCGTTCATCAGAAAGCCGCCGTCGCCGGAGATCGCGACCACCCTGCGCTGCGGATGAACGAGCTTGGCGGCGATCGCGGCGGGGACGGCGAAGCCCATCCCGGCGAGTCCGTTGGCGATCAGGACCGTGTTCGGCTCATTCGCGGGCCAGAGGCGCCCGATCCAGAGCTTGTGCAGGCCGACGTCCGAGACGAGGATGTCGTCGCGCCCGAGCAGGCGGCGGACCTCCAGCAGCGCCCGGGGCGGGACCATCGGGAACGAGTCGTCGGTGCCCGCGACCTCGAGCCGCCCGATCACGGCCTCGCGGAGCCGCTGCGAGCCGCCGCCGCCCGTGGCCGCCTTGGTCTCCTCGGCGAGTCGCGAGAGCGTGCGCTCGGGGTGGCCGATCAGCTCGACCTCCGGAATGAAGTTCTCGTCGGTCTCCGCGGGTACCGAGTCGACGCAGATGATCCGGTGCTCGCGGTTGGGGTTCCAGAGCGCGGGCGAGTGCTCGACCAGGTCGTAGCCGACGGCGATCACCAGATCGGCCTCGTCGAAGCCCGCCATCGCGAAGTCGCCGGCCTGCAGGCCGACTGCGCCGAGCGCGAGCTCCGACTCGGCGTCGATCAGGCCCTTGCCCATGAACGTCTCGGCCACCGGAATCTGGGTCACGCGCGCGAACTCGCGCAGCGCCCCGGCGGCGCCGGCGCGCACCAGCCCGTTGCCCGCGAGCACGATCGGTCGCTCGGCGGCGTTGATCATCGCCGCCGCCTCCAACAGCAGGTTGTCGGGCGGCTCGACCATCGGCATCGCCTCGCGCGGCAGCGGCCGTTGCGGCGCGTCGTCGGGAACCTGCGCGGCCATCACGTCCTCGGGCAGCTCGACGTGGGTCGCGCCAGGCTTCTCCGACTCGGCGACCTTGAACGCCTTCCGCACGACCTCGGCGGTGATCGCCGGATCCGAGAGGCTCGCGTTCCACTTCGTGATCGGCCGCATCATGCTGACCACGTCGATGTATTGATGCGATTCCTTGTGCTGGCGCTCGAGGTCCGCCTGCCCGGTCAGCGCGACCAGCGGCGCGCGGTCGAGGAAGGCGTCGGCGACCGCGGTGACGAGGTTGGTGGCGCCCGGCCCGAGCGTTCCCAGGCAGACACCTGCGCGCCCGGTCAGCCGCCCGTAGACGTCGGCGATGTAGGCGCCTCCCTGCTCGTGGCGAACCGGGACGAAGCGCACGTCGCTCGAGGCCAGGGCCGCATTCAGGTCGAGCGTCTCCTCGCCCGGGATGCCAAAGACGTACTCCACTCCCTCGGCGGCCAGGCAGTCGACGAGGAGCTCGGCCGCGGTTGGAGCCATGCCGACAGGCTACGGGGCGGGCGAGGCCGGGTCGGGAGGACGCTCGGTCAGTCGACCGTGAGCACGGCCTTGCCGCGCACCCGCCGCTCGAGCAGCGCCCGGATCGCGGGGCCGGGCTCGCGCCAGCTGCCGGTCAGCGTGACCTGTGGGTCGAGCTCGCCGGCGGCCACCAGCTCACCGAGGAGGCGCAGGTCCGCTGGACCCGACTCGTGGCGGTCGATCTCGGGCCAGACCCGCAGTCCACGCAGGCTCGCGCCGGGCAGGTTGTAGAAGGGCGAGACGTTGAAGCTGGTCTCCGCGCCGGAGGAGTTGCCGAAGCTGATCACGATCCCCCAGGGGGCGACGCGGCCGAGTGCGGCGGCGAGGCCGGGGCCGCCGACCGATTCGACGATCACGTCGTAGGGATCGGCCTCGTCTGCATCGAGGTCGGTGATCAGCTCGTCGGCGCCGAGCTCGCGCAGCCCCTCCCCGCGCTCGAGGCTGCCGACTACCCCGGTCACGTGCGCGCCAGCCCGCTTGGCGAGCTGCACCGCAATCCGACCGACCCCGCCCGACGCCCCGGTGATCAGAACCCGCTTGCCGAGCAGGTTGCCCGCGACGTCCAGGATCCGCACCGCGGTCACTCCGGCGACCGGCAGGGCCGCCGCGTCCTCGAAGGAGACCGCCTCGGGCATCTCGCCCATCCAGCGGGTCGGCACCGCGGCGAGCTGCGCCC
>JBKPDQ010000047.1:0-27284 GCA_046728015.1 Actinomycetota bacterium | reverse complement strand
GCCTGAACAACGAGATCAGGATCTCGAACTCGACGGTCTCCTTGGTGCCGCGCATCGTCTCCTCCCGCTCGAGCGCGTAGCCGACGTGGCCGAAGAGGTCGCGGTACGTGTGGATCAGCCAGGGGGTCATGATCCCGCTCTGCTCGCGCCCGATGGTGTTCGCCAGCACCAAACGTCCGCCGGGCGACGTTGCGTCGTGGAGGCTGTGCGCGAGCCAGGCGAGGTCGAACAGGGGGTAGAGCCAGCCCAGGTAGTAGGCCGTCTCCGTGCAGACGACGAGATCCCAGGGCCCCTCGCGGTGCAGGTCGAGCTCCATCACGTTCGCGACGCGGTACTCGACATTGTGGCTTCCACCGTCTGCGGCGCGCGCCCGCTCGATCGCTCGCTCGGAGACGTCGATCGCCAGGAGATCTTCACAGAGCGCCGCGAGTCCACGGGTGAACGAGCCCGCCGCGCATCCGATCTCCAGCGCGCGACCGTAGCGGCGGTCGCCGAGGAGCTCGAGTTGCCGCGCGTAGCGCCGCTGATCGAGATCGGAGTCGTCGAGGCTCCATGGATCCGACTCGGCCCACAGCTCGTCAAAGAACGCGCGAGCCCGCCGTCCGGCCTCGGCACGGTCGAAATCGGGCTTTGGCCCGGGCGCGGCGCCGGCGTTCTCGCTCAACTACGGGCCTCTAGGCGAGCCCGGCGGGGAGCGCGCGCTCGCGCACGACCATCGGCAGCCCGCCGTCGGGGCTCAGGGTGGGCATCTGGCGGATCGTCATCTCGTGGCCCGGCACCAGCTCGAGGCGGAACCGCTGCGTAACCATCGTCGTCACGAGCTTGACCTCGGTCTGCCCGAAGCGCTTGCCAATGCAGATCCGCGAGCCACCGCCGAAGGGCACGTACGCGCCCCGTGGCAGCGCCGCTTTGCGCTCGCGCTCGAAGCGCTCCGGGATGAAGGCCTCAGGGTGGGGGAAGACCTCGGGCAGCCTGTGGCTCGCCCAGGACGAGTAGTTGACGTACGCGCCCGCCGGAACGTGACAGCCCGCGAACTCGAACTCCGAGACGGCACGCCGCGGCCCGATCCAGGCCGGCGGATACAGGCGCAGCGTCTCGTCGACCGTCATCTCGAGCTGCGGCAGCCCTCGCTCGAGTTGCTCGGGGGACGGGGGGTCGTCGCCCAGCGCCTCGTCCTGCTCGGCCTGCAGGCGAGCCAGAGCGCCCGGGTTCCGCGCCAGCTCGTAGAGCATGAACGAGATCGTCGACGTCGACGTGTCGTGTCCAGCGAACATGAGGGTCATCACCTGGTCGCGCACTTCCTGGTCGGAGAGGCGCGAGCCGTCCTCCGCCTCGGCGCCGAGCAGCAGACTGAGAATGTCCCGCCGTTCGGCGTCGGGATGGCGGCGGCGCTCCGAGATCTCTGAGAAGACGATCTCGTCGAGCACCTTGCGCGACGCGTTCATCCGTCGCCAGGGGGAGCGGGGCCCGCGAACGAGCCGCAGGTGGAAGTCGATGCCGTAGAAGCCCAGGGCGCGCTCGAAGTGCTCGGCCGCCAGGGCGCCCTTGCCGGCGTCGTCGGGGTCGAGCCCGAGCAGGGCTCGCATGGCGATGCGCATCGCCAGGTTGCGCGCCCAGTGGTAGACGTCCACGACGTCGCCCGGCCGCCAGCCGGCCATCGCGCCCTCGGCCTCGGCCGTCATCGTCTGCACCGCGGCGATGATCTGCTCGCGGTGAAACGCCGGCATCATGATCTGCCGAGCGCGGTCGTGGTAGGCGCCGTCGATCGTCAGCAGGCCGTCACCGAGCAGCGGGATGAGGTCTCCAAAGCTTCCCTCGCGCCAGTGGAAGTGCTCCGGATGCTCGACCAGGATGAAGTTGTTGGCCTCGGGCCCGAGCATGAAGACGCTTCGCGCGTGCAGCAGGCGGACGCTGAAGATCGGGCCGTATTCGCGATAGAGCGGCAGCAGGATCGGCAGCGGGTCGTGCGCCATCTGCCGGCTGCGCCTGAGGTTGAAGTCCTCCGGACCGGGAGGGAACCGCCCCTTGGCGCGTCGCTCGGTGAGCACGTCGTCGACCACTCGTCGCACCGGGTTGTCGGACATCCGGGGCGGCTTGGACGCGACCGGGACGGGAGTGGTCATCCGCCCTTCCCGCTGTGCAGCCTGCCTGGGCTCACGCCTGGAGGATATTGACGGAGTGCCAACGAGAGGCGCCCCTCCCCAGAGTGCTGGCGGGCGGTCGACCGGTTACCGAGCCAAGCCCTCGGCGAGTGCGCCCGCCCGCTCGGCATCGGTCGAACCCGGCGGGCGGGCGTCGCGGACGGTGACGATGTGGTCCATGCCCGTGAGGTCGAGGATTCGTCGCACGGCGCTTCCGGGGCTCACGACCACCAGCTCTCGCCGCGGATCCGTGGCGGACAGCCGCCACGAACCGAGGGCCAGGAGCTCGAGGCCGCTGGAGTCGATGAACGTGCACTCGCTGAGGTCGACCACGATGCGGCCCGAGCCGTTCTCGATCGCCGCGAACAACGGCTCGCGCAGCAGCCCAACGCTCGACAGGCAGAGCTCTCCGCGGACGTGGAAGGCACGGCCGTCCTCGGAGGAAACGACCTCCAGCAATGATGCGTTAGCCGGCGTGCTCAAGGACCACCTCAGTCGTAGGTGTGACCTAACTCTTATGTCGCCTGAGGGCCGTTCCCCCCGGTCCGTCCCACTGACCTGTGTGACCCTGCGAGTGTCGCGTCGTCGCCTGCCTGCCGCTCCGCTCGACGGCCGTCAGGGACTATACCGCGACCCTCAAGCGCCCCCGGGGCGGCCAGCTCGCCCCGCGACGCGCGGGGCCCTCAGCCGCTGGACTGCAGCTCTTCCTCGTGCTCTGAGGTCAGCCGTCCGCTTCCGGCCTCGAGCACGAAGTGCTCCACCGCGAGGTCGGGATCCTCGTGGACCTGGCTCATGTAGGCGATCACGTTGCGAGCGGTCGCCGCCTGCACGACCTCGGTGAACTGAATCTCCATCGCCTTCTGAAAGCTCCGGCGGATCTCGTACACGGCGTCGGACTGGCCGTCGTCGATCAGCGTGCGCTCGACCGTGGTGAACCCGCCCTCGAGGATGCAGATCACCGTGTCGTTGACGAAGTAGGTCTTCGCCTTTGTGGGCCCCTTGCCGTAGTACTGGCGATGAACCTGGACCAGTCCGGTCGAGATCGATGCCGCCATCTCACCCCTGGGGCGCCCACCCTCGGATTGGTCCGCTGGATTCAGAAGATCATCGCCTAACGAGACCCATGTTACACCCGGCCTGCGACCACGCCCCGGACACATGTTCGGGCGAGATAGTTTGATGCCCAACGAAGAGTTCCTGCTCGCGAACGGCCAGGTCGGGACCGTCGAGCATCGGCGGCGCAGTACCAGAAGGCGATCGCGCCGACGTTCCGCGCCGCGGTCGAGCGCGTCACCGGCCGGGCGGTCCGAGGCTTCTCGAGCCACGTAGAGCTCGCGGACGACCCGTTCATGGTCGAGATCCTCCGGCTCGAGCCCCGGTAGGGCGCGGGCTTTCGTGTCGGCGCCGAGTCTGGATAGGGTTGGGCCGGCCGCAAAGCAGCACGTGCTGGTCAGTGACTGGGAAGGAGCGGAGATGCATGCCAGGGTGACGACGATTCAGATGAACCCCGAACGGGTCGACGAGGCGGTCGCCCAGGTCGAGGAGCAGGACCTGCCGACCTGGAAGAACCTCGACGGGTTCCGCGGGTTCACCCTGATCGTCAACCGCTCGAGCGGCGAGGTCATCGGGACCAGCTACTGGGACTCGCGCGAGCAGATGGACGCCTCCGAGGCGGCGGTGTCGGACGCTCGGCGCCGCGCCGCACAAACGGGCGGCGCGAGCAGCGAGCCCGCCGTCGAGCGCTACGAGGTCGCGCTGGACACGTTCGTGCGCGGCGGCGGGGGCGGCTAGGCGACAGCTACACCCGCGCCTCGTCCTGGGGTAGGCTCGTACCTGAGTCCAACCCAGGGGTGAACCATGTCGAGGATGACCGAGGCAGATCGCAACCAGTTCGAGCGGGCGACCTACTCCGAGCGCAGCATGCGCCCGCGCACCGACGCCGGCCGCCGCGCGACGATCACCTTCGTCGTCATTTCGATCGCGATCCTCGCGGCGCTCACCGTCGCCGCGATCCAGGTCTTCGACGGCTGGGCTCACCTGATTGTGATCGGCGACCTGATCATCTTCACGGCGGCGATCGCGGTCTGGCTGAGCCGAGACTGACGCCGGGCTAGGAGTTTCCGGCCGGCATTGCCGACCGCCCGCCCGAGGCGCGCTCGGCTGCCTCCAGCAGCTCGTCGCGAAAGTCCGGATGGGCGATCCTCGCCAGCGCCTCGCCGCGCTGGTGCACTGTGAGTCCCTGCAGCTCGGCGGCGCCGTGCTCGGTGACGATCACGTCCACCTGATGCCGCGGCGTCGTGATCACCGCTCCGGCGTCGAACCAGGGCACGATCCGCGAGCGGACCTGGCCCTCGACTGTGACCGTCGACGGCAGGCAGAGCAGCGCGCGATCCTCGAGCGAGAGCGCTGGACCGGAGATGAAGTCCTCGTGCCCTCCGACTCCGGAGTACTGGCTGCCGTGGAGCGTGTCGGCGACCACCTGGCCGTGGATGTCGACGGCGATCGCGGCGTTGATCGTCACCATCAGCCTGTTGCGTCCGATCAGCTCGGGTGAGTTGATCACCTCAACGGGCAGGAACGCGACCTGCTCGTTGCGATCGAGCCAGCCGTAGAGCTCTTCCGACCCGCCCGCGAACGTTGCGACCGAGACGCCGTCGAACTGACCCTTGCGATTGGTCACCTTGCCCGCCTCGTGCAGCCGCATGAGGCCGTTCGTGAACATCTCGGAGTGCACGCCGTAGTCGCCGCCGTTGCCCTCGGCGAGCCTGCCGACGATCGCCGAGGGGATGGCGCCGATGCCGGTCTGAAGCGTGGCGCCGTCCGGGATGAAGGCGCCGGCGTGAGCCGCGATCGCCTCGTCGGTCTCCGCGGGCTCAGGATCGACGAGCGCGAACGGCTTCGCCTCGCTTTCTGTGAGGACGTCGATCTCCTCGAGGGAGAGCGCGTGCCGGTGCTCGGGCGGCAGGCCGTAGGTGTGCGGGAAGGCGGGGGAGACCTCGACGATCAGCAGGCGTTCGGGGTCCGCGCCGGCTCGCCGCAGCTCCTTCAGCGTGCCGCCGGCATGCAGCGAGAGGCTGCACCAACCGTCCGAGTCGGGAGGAGCGGCGACCGTTGCCATGACGCGCGGCGCCTGCGCCTCGAGCAGCGGCTCGAAGCGGCGAAAGTCGGCAGGGACGAAGCTGAGGTTGGCGCCCTGATCGCGGAGCGCCCGCTCGACGGGTCCGAAGAAACCCGAGAGGTAGTGGACGTTCGGGTGCTTGAACGCCTCCGACCAGGCAAGCAGCAGGGCGCCGTAGATCCGAAGATCGCTCCAGTCGTCGCGCTTGCCGAGCGCCTCGAGGAAGGCCGGCGGCTGACCCGTGCCCAGCGGGATCCCGAGCGTGTCGGTGGGCTGGAGCCGGGCAGCGGCCTGGTCGGCCGTGAGGGTCTCGGGCACCCGCGGAACCTATCCCGCGGGGTGGAGGTCAGGCCCTGGCTTCGCCCGTGCGCGCCAGTGGCGACGGCTGGACCCGCAGGAGCTTCGCCGGCCAGCTCGGCAGCCACCAGTTGTACCGGCCCATCAGCGTGATCACGGCGGGCACGATCAGCGCTCGGATCACCGTTGCGTCGAGCAGGATCCCCGCGCCAAGGCCGGTCGCGAACATCTTCACGTCGGTACCGGGGCTCGACGCCAGGGCGGCGAAGGCGAGGAACAGGATCAGCGCCGCGCTGGTGACCAGACGGCCGGTGCGCCCGATGCCCTGGACGACGGCCGTCTCGGTGGAGCCCGTGCGGTCGTACTCCTCCCGCATCCGGGCGAGGATGAACACCTCGTAGTCCATCGAAAGGCCGAACAGGAAGGCGAAGATCATCAGCGGCATCCAGGACGGGATCGAGCCGGTCGCCTGGATGTCCCAGATCAGCTCCGAGCCGTAGCCGTGCTGCCAGACGAGCACGAGCACGCCCCAGGCGGCAGCGACGCTCAAGACGTTGAGGACGATCGCCTTGGCCGGCAGCAGCAGCGAGCGGAAGGCGCGTGCCAAGAGAATGAAGGTGCTGACGGTGATCAGCGCGATCATCAGCGGGAAGCTCCCGTAGACGGCGTCGATGAAGTCGTCGTTCGCCGCCGGCTGGCCGCCGACGAGCACGTCGGGTCCCGCGGCGTGCGCCGTATCGCGAACCGCCTGGAGGGTGTCCTCGCCCTCGTCGGAGCCGCTGTCCGGGATGGGGACGGCCTCGACGATGGCGGTCCCGTCCCGTCGCCAGTCGCCGTTCTCCGGGGCGACGGCCCCGTGGATGCCGTCGACGTCGTTGAGGGCGGCGGCGACCTGGTCCGGATCCGTGCTTCCCTCGATCAGGATCTCGTGAGGCAGCAGCGAGCCCTCGCCGATCCCGGAATCCTCGAGCGCGGTCAGGCCGTCCTTGGCATCGCCCGACTTGGCGAGCGTGTTGGCGTCCGAGGTGCCGAGCTGGAGGTCGGCCGCGGCGATCACGAGTGCCACGATCACGGCCATGCCGGCCCCGGCCGCGAGCCAGCGCCGACGGGAGACGCCCTCCGCCCAACGCGTCCAGGCGCGGCTCGCCTTGTCATCGGTGCGCCGGTGCGGCCAGTCAAGTCGCGGCCCCAGCTTCGCCATCACCACCGGGAGCAGGGTGATCGCGGCCAGCGTCGAGACGAGCGGGATCAGCATCCCGCCGTACCCCATCGAGCGCAGGAACGGCAGCGGCAGTGCGATCAGCGCGAGGAGACCGATGGCGACCGTGATGCCGCTGAAGACGACCGCGCGGCCCGCGGTCTCCATCGCCCGCTGCACGGCCTCCTCGCCCGTCCGCCCGTGCGAGCGCTCCTCGCGCCAGCGCGAAACGACGATCAGGGAGTAGTCGATTGCGACGCCGAGCCCGAGCAGCGCGATCAGGAACTGAACGATCGGAGAGATCGTGGCCACCTCGGTCAACCCGAGGAGCAGCAGGAACGTGGTCATGATCGACGCGAACGCCATCACGATCGGGACGATCGCGAGGAAGGACGCGAAGACGAAGGTGAGCACCAGCAGCGCCCCGAACCCTCCTAGCAGCGCCTCGAGCAGAACCCCGGGGCCCTCGCTGTCCGCACCGCTGTCCTCTGCCAAGGCGTCGAAGCCGGTCAGGTGGACGGGCTGCCCCGCGACCGTGGCGCCTTCGAGCGCCCTGCTGGCGACCTTCTCGGCCGCAGGATTCTCGCCGAATGCCGAGTCGGGGTCCGGCTGCGGATAGACGAGTGCGTACGTGGTCCGCCCGTCGTCGGAGACGAACGTGTCGTCTCCGGTCGAGGCGTACGAGGCGATCCGGGCGTTGGGCAGAGCCTCGTCGAGGCGCGCGTCGATCTGAGCAAGCTCCTTTTGGACTTGCGGCGATTCGACGCTCTCGCCCTCCGGCAGGGTGACGACCGGGACGAGGGGGGCAGTGTCACCGCCCGTTTCCTGGTAGCGCTGGGCGATCACCTGGTTGGTCTCCCAACCCTCCTTGTCGGGGACCGAGAACTCCGGCTCGA
The DNA here is from genome assembly GCA_046728015.1 of Actinomycetota bacterium. Taxonomy (GTDB): domain Bacteria; phylum Actinomycetota; class Thermoleophilia; order Solirubrobacterales; family 70-9; genus DATAFO01. The sequence continues at coordinate 19,634 of JBKPDQ010000047.1, read as the reverse complement.
GCGCGTCGGAGGCGGGCCCGGCGGCGGCGATGCCGGCGATCGTGAGCACCACCCAGGCGATCACCACGGTGCGCTTGTGGGAGAGGACCCAACGGGTCAGTGCGGGCACGTATCGCCTCCGATCGTGGGTCGAACGAGCGTCGTGGAAACCCTGTCAGCGACCGGAAGGATGCGAAATGCGGCTAGCCCCCTTGTCGCAGTTCGGTTAACCGGTGAACGAAAGATTGCCACGCACAATGATTTGTAGCACACACTATTTGTCAACCTAGAATGGACTGAGATGCCCGCCGACGAACCACAGGAATCCCGGCTCTCCCAGCCGCCCCCGGAGCCGCTCGCAAGCGCCACCGGCTTCCTCCTCTCGTGGATGGGCCGCCGCACTGCTTCCGGGTTCGCGGCAGCGTTGCAGCCGCTCGGCCTGCGGCCGCCGCACTTCGGGATCCTGAACCTGATCTCGGCTCACCCGGGGATCACCCAGCAGGAGCTGGGCGCTGGCTCGCTGATCGACCCGAGCTCGATGGTCGCCGCAATCGACGAGCTGGAGGAGCTGGGGCTAGCCGAGCGCCGCGAGCACCCTCAGGACCGGCGCAAGCACGCCCTCCACCTCACGGCCAAGGGCAAGCGCACGCTCGGGCGCGCGCAGGGGGTCGCAGTCAACTTCGCCGACGAACTGCTCGCCCCGCTTGACGCAGAGGAGAGGGAGACCCTGCGCCTGCTGCTGAGGAAGCTCGCAGGTGTGGAGGACTAGCGTGCGGAAGGTTCGGCGGCCGGGGCCCGCAGCCCGGCGAGGATGATCTCGAGGTAGCGCTCCCAGTCCATGGGCGGTGGGCCCTCGCGGACCGCAGTTGCGCGCCCGAGCCCGCACATGATGCTGGAGATGTCGTGGACGCTGAAATCGGGGCGCATCGCACCAGACGCCTTGGCTCGCTCGATCAGCTCGTCGACGACCTCGTCCAGGCCGACCTTCTCGGCCGCGGCGTTACAGAGGCCGGACATCTGGTCCAACGCCTCTGACACTGCGCGGTCCTCCGCTGTCACCCGGGCGGACTCTCGCATCATCGAGCAGAAACCGTTCCAGGCATCGGGGTCGTCGAGCGCCTCGCGCGCGACCTCCGCGAAGTACGCGAACCGCTCGTCGACGAGGGCTTGGAGCAGGTCCTCCTTGGTGGGGAAGTTCCGGTACACAGTCCCGACGCCGACTCCGGCGGCCTGCGCAATCCGCTCCATGTGCACCTCGAGCCCGTGCTCGGAGAACTGAAGCCGCGCCGCCTCGAGGATTCGCTTGCGGTTCCGTCGCGCATCGGCCCGCTGCTTCACGGGGGTGCCCGTCGGGGTCTGTGGGGTGGTGGTCGTCGCCATGTCTATTTCCGTTCCGCTCGTTCGTCGTGTGTGTGACGCTCAGCACGCAAACGGAATCGCAATTCCGTATAGTGCTTATAGCGAAACCGGAACTCGGCTTCCGATTATAAGCAGATTCGCACCAGCAAAGGAGAACGAGACCATGATGACCACCGCCCAGGAGTTCGAGCGCCGCCGCTGGATCGCCCTCGTCCTGCTCTGCTTCGCCCAGTTCATCGTCGTCCTCGACGCGTCGATCGTAAACGTCGCGCTCCCCTCGATCGGCGAGGGCCTGAACTTCTCCCAGGAGAACCTCGCCTGGGTCGTCAACGCCTACGTACTGACATTCGGCGGCTTCCTGTTGCTCGGCGGCCGGATGGCCGACCTGCTCGGCCGCAGGCGCGTGTTCATCGGTGGGCTGCTGCTAGTCGCCGCCGCCTCCCTGGCGGCCGGCTTTGCGTCCACCGAAGGCCAGCTGATCGCCGCCCGCGCTGCGCAGGGTCTCGGCGCCGCGATCATCTCACCGGCGGCGCTCTCGATCGTCACCACCACCTTCAGCGACGGCGCGGAGCGCAACAAGGCGCTCGGCGCCTGGGGCGCGGTCGCCGGTGCGGCCGGCGCGGCCGGTGTGCTGTTCGGTGGCATCCTCACCGACGGCCTCGGCTGGGAGTGGGTGCTGTGGATCAACGTGCCGGTGGCGCTCATCGTCGCCGCGCTCGCCCCGAGGCTGATCGCCGAGAGTCGTTCGGACTCGGCGACGCGGCACTTCGACGCCGCCGGTGCGGTGACCGTAACGGCCGGCCTGTCGCTGCTCGTCTACGCGATCGTGGACGCGACCGACGCGGGCTGGGGCTCGCTGCAAACGCTGGGCCTGATCGGCGTCTCGGCGGCGCTGATCGCGGCCTTCGTCGCGATCGAGCTGCGCTCCCAGGCGCCGCTGATGCCGTTGCGGATCTTCCGCCTGCGGACGCTGACCGGCGCCAACGCCGTCGGCCTGCTCGTGGGCGGATCGCTGTTCTCGATGTTCTTCTTCATCACGCTGTACATGCAACAGGTGCTGGGCTACAGCGCGATTGAGGCCGGGCTCGCTTACCTGCCGCTCGCGCTGATGATCATCGTCGCCTCGGGCATCGCCTCCCAGCTCGTGACGCGGATCGGCTTCAAGCCGGTGCTGGCGGCTGGGATGGCGATGATCGCCGCGGCTCTGATCTGGTTCTCCCAGGTCTCGGTCGGCGGGAGCTTCGTCTCCGACATCCTCGGGCCCTCGCTGCTCGCCGCGACGGGTCTCGGCTTCGCCTTCGTGACCACCATCATCGCGGCGGTCTCGGGCGTGCGCGATCAAGAGTCGGGGCTCGCGAGCGGACTGATCAACACGTCGCAGCAGATCGGAGGCGCGCTCGGGCTCGCGGTGCTGGCGACCGTCGCGAACTCGCGCACCGACGACCTGATGGCGTCATCTGGCGGCGACCCCTCCGCCCTCACCAATGCGCTCAACGAGGGGTTCCAGTCGGCGTTCCTGGTCGGCGCAGGGATCGCGCTGCTCGGCCTGGTGCTGACCTTCGTGCTGATTCGCAGCCGCGACAGCAAGGCTCACACCCAGCTCGGCACGGCCCCGGCCCGCGAGCTCGCAAGCGAGAGCGCCTAGCTCTGATCCATCCCGGACCCGCGTGCCGCCGACCCCGCCGGCGGCTCGCGGCGTCCGACCGCGATCCGCTCGGAGTCGAGGCGCTCGAACCGAAACGGCATCTCGCGTTCCCAGGCGCTCAGCACGTCGGCCTCGCCGGGGCGGTCGATGTCGTCCAGGATCACGATCCCGTCCTCGGCTAGGCGATCGCTGAGGACCGGTAGCGCCGGATACCGAGACCGGCCAAGGCCGGGCTCGCCAGCCGGCGGCCCGTCGACCAGCAGCAGCTCGATGCCGGACTGAGGCAGGCGCGACAGCGCGGCCAAGTCGTACCACTCCGTCTCATCCAGGGCCAGCGGATGGGCCCGCAGCGGCGCTTCAACCACGGTCGCGATCTCGTCGAGCCGCTCGCGCTCCAACCACGCCACGACGAACGCGGCCCAGCCGGGGTCGTGCTCGAGCGCGTGAATCCGCCCGCCGCGCTCGCGCAGGGCGCGCGCGAGCGCGATCGTGCTCACGCCGGAGCCGCATTCGACGATCCGGCGCCGGCCCCGGTCGACCTCGGCCAGCAGGCGGTCAAGCGCGGCGGAACGGAGGGCCCAGTCGCTCCACGGGAGGTCGTCCCTAACGGCGACCGGCCCGTCCGCTGTGCGTCCGGGCCGGCGTTCGATTTCGGCTAGGAGTGCTCTAGATGTCGTCGTCGCCGTCGTCAGCGTCGAAGTCGGCGTCGTCATCGCCCTCGCCGAACTCGTCGTCGCCGGTGTCCAGATCCGCGGCCTCCTCCTCGACCTCGTCGAGTTGCTCGGAGCCGGACTGCTCCTGGTCGAATTCCTCCAAGAGTCCTCCTCTGGTCGAGTTGCGGGTGGCGAAAGCCTATTCGCACTGCCGCCGCTTGACCAGAGGTCGGCCGCGCGGCGCTCCGCAGGCGCGGCCGGTACCCTCCCCGCCGCAAACCGTGCCAGCAGTTCGCAGGACCGCCCGCCCAGGGCCCCTTCGTACCGCAGCACTCGCAGCCCTGGAGGGCGTAAATGACAGGTACCGTGAAGTGGTTCAACGACGAGAAGGGCTTCGGCTTCATCACTCCCGATGAGCCGGGTCGCGATCTCTTCGTGCATCACAGCCAGGTCGAGGGTGGAACCCTCACCGACGGCGCAAAGGTCAGCTTCGAGTCGCAGGAGTCGGAGAAGGGCCCGCGCGCGATCAACGTTCGCCCGGCGTAAGCCCGGCGCAACGCTTGCCGCCTGGCCGGTGGCCCCGGGGGCTGACCCGGTGAACCTGGTCCGCGACAGACGGCGCATGTCGTCGTCGCGCACGGTGAGCCGGGGGAGCGCCGGGGCCGCCGGCCGGCGGCTAGTTGGCCCCTAGCTCCACCGATCCCACGTGCGCAGCTTGCGTGTGACCGAGCGCAGGTGGTGGCCGGTCGCGGTCCGCCTTGCGTCCCCGCTCATCCCGCACGCGGAAGAAGTACTCGCCGTTTGGCACGGAGTCGTGGTCGCGCTTCCCGTTCCAGCTGACGCGCTGGCGCTCGCCCCCGGCCACGTCCTCCAGCGCCCAGCGACGATAGACGCCGCCACCTGCCCGCACGGCCTCCACCGTCAAGTCACGGGAGCCTCGGCCGTCGATCTCGAACTCGAAATCGACGGACCCCCCGCTGGCGCCGAAGAGCTTCGACGGGCTCGCGTCGTCGACGCGCAGCCGCGGCGAGTCGGCTGCGCTGGAGTTCGACGCCATGATGCCGAGCGCCGCCATCGAGGCCGCACCGGTCGTGGCCGCCGCCACCAGAGCGCGGTGCCATGGCCGGCTCGCCGGGCTGCGGCGGGCCGGGCGCACGCGTCGTTGGTCCCCCGGGGGATGGTCCCCTGCCACTCGTCCTCCTTATCAGGGTTTGCTCAGGATTTCGTGAGCAAACACTAAGAAACGGCCGGAGTTGCGGTCTGCGTGGTCTCGAGCCCGTAGACCTCTCCGAACCGATCCCGCAGGTACCGCAGCAACGGCGCCGGGTCGAGCGAGCCGCCGCAGACGCGCTCCACCATCTCGGCGGGAAGGAACTTGCCGCCGTGGCGATAGATGCGCTCCGCAAGCCAATCCCTGAGCGGCCGCATCTCCCCGGCCGCGAGTTGCGCGTCTAGGTCGCCAAGCTCGGCGCGCGCGGCCTCCCAGAGCTGGCCGGCGATCACGTTGCCGAGCGAGTACGTCGGGAAGTAGCCGAACGATCCGGACGCCCAGTGGATGTCCTGGAGCACGCCGCGAGCGTCGTCCGGGACCTCCAAGCCCAGGTAGTCGGCGGTCACCGCGTTCCAGGCCTCGGGCAGGTCGGCGAGCTCCAGCCGCTCCTCCACGATCTGGAGCTCGAGCTCGAAGCGCAGCGCGATGTGGAGGTTGTAGGTGACCTCGTCGGCTTCGATGCGGATACGCGACGGCTGGATCTTGCTGGCGGCGCGATACAGCGTCTCGGCATCGACGCCACCGAACTGGCCGGGGAAGAGCTCGGCGAGTCGCGGGTGAAGATGCGTGAGGTACGGCCTGCCGCGCCCGACCCAGTTCTCCCACAGGCGGCTTTGCGATTCGTCGAACCCCAGCGAGGAGGACCGGCACAGCGGGGTGCGCTCGAGCTGCCGGTCGATGCCGTTCTGGTACGCCGCGTGTCCCCCCTCGTGGATCACCGCCCACAGCGCCGCGCCGATGTACGACGGGACGAACCGGGTGGTGATCCGCACGTCGGAGACCCCGATCCCGGTTGCGAAGGGGTGAACCGTCTCGTCGAGTCGCCACGCGCCATCTTCGAGCGGCATGCCCTCGAGGACCTCCTGCGCGAGCCGCCGCTGCGCTTCGATCGGGAAGTCGCCATACAGACACGAGTCGTCGACCTCGACTCCGCTGCCCGCGATCTCGGCCAGCAGGGGGCGCAGCCCGTCGCGCAGGTCCGCAAGCACCGGTCGCAGCTCGGCGGTCTTCATGCCCGGTTCATAGTCGTCGAGCAGCGGGTCGTAGGGGTGGTCGAAGTCGAAGCACTCGAGGTATCGCCGGGCGAGCGCAACGGCCCGTTCGAGGTGGGGTAGGAAGGCCTGGAAGTCGGATTCGTTCCTGGCCTCCTCCCAGGCGTGCTCGGAGATCGAGGTCTGCCGGGTGATCTCGGCGCGAAGCTCGGCCGGGACGCGGCGCGCCTTCTCCCAGTGCCGGGTAGCCATGCGCACCAGGCTCACCTCGAAGGAGTCGTAGGGTTGCCCCTCCACTTCGATACGTGCCCGGTCCAGCAGCCGCCCGAGCTCATCCGACGACAGTCGCTCGTGACGGAGTCGGCTCAGCGTCGACAGCTGCTCGGCGCGCACGGCCGCGCCGCGCGGCGGCATCTGCGTCCACTCGTCCCAGGACAGCAGCGCCCGCGCGCGTCCGAGATCCGAGATCTCGGCCAGCATCGTGCGCAGCTCGTCAAGGGCGGGCATGGGCGCCCAACCTACCGAAGCCGAGCTCGACAAACCGCACGTTCGCCCGATAGTCGGGGTCAACGTGGCACTCGCATCGATCCTGCGAAGCTGCGCCCGATGCGCGTTGGAACGTTCCGAGATCCGGATCGGGGCATCTTCGTCGGCGAGGTCGAGGGTGAGCGGGTCCATGTGCTCGAGGCGCCGACGATGCGCGTCTGGCTGGCGGGCGAGGGCCGACCGCGCACAAGCGTCGAGCTCGAGCTGCCGAGCCTGACGACGCTCGCGCCCGAGCCCGAGCCGCCGAGCGTCCGAGACTTCTATGCCTTCGAGGAACACGTCGCGGCCGGCGCGCGACGGCGCGGCGTCGAGATCGCGCCGTACTGGTACCAGGCGCCGGCCTTCTACTTCTCCAACCCGGCAGCGATCCTCGGCCCGGGCGAGCCGGTTCGCCGACCCGAGCCGACCCGCATGCTCGACTTCGAGCTCGAGATCGCGGCGGTGATCGGGGTTCCGCTCGGCGGCGGAGAGGGCGAGATCGCCGCGTTCACGCTGATGAACGACTGGTCGGCCCGCGACGTGCAGGCGAACGAGGTCACGGTTGGCCTCGGACCGCACAAGGCGAAGGACTTCGCGACCAGCCTCGGCCCTCATCTCGTCACCCCCGACGAGCTGCACTACGAGGACGGGCGATTGCTCCTCGAGGCGCGGGTCGAACTCAACGGCCAGGAGCTGACCGCCTCGGATGCCTCCGAGCAGCACTTCTCCTGGCCCGAGATCGTCGCCCACGCGGCCCGCGACACACGCCTGCGCCCGGGGGACGTGCTCGGCTCGGGCACGCTGGGGCGTGGCTGCCTGCTGGAGCTCGGCCCGCTTCAGGTTGAGGGCCGTCCCGACGGGCGCTGGGTCGAGCCAGGCGACGTCGTCGCCCTCGAGGCCGACGGCCTCGGCCGTCTCGAGACCCCTGTCTCCTAGTCCCGGCGCGGGGCGCGGCGTCCCGAGCCCAGGAAAGGCCGCATCGCCGCCGAACTACGTGAGGCGATGATGGCCGTGATGACGCCCCGGGACCCCTTCGGGCGCGCCGTGCTGCGCGCGGTGCTGATCATCGTCGTGGTCGCCCTGGTCCTCTACGTGATCGTGCTGCTGCGGCGCCCGATCACCTGGATCGTGATCGCGGCCTTCCTCGCGATCGCGATGTCAGGCCCGGTGAACCTGCTCCAGCGGCACATGAAGCGCGGCTTTGCGATCGCGATTTGTTACCTCGCGCTGGTGCTGATCCCGATCGGCATCGCCGCAGCGCTGATCCCGTCGCTCGTCGGCCAGACGGAGGACCTGGCGGCCGACGTCCCGGGCTACGCGCAGGACGTGACGAACTTCGTCAACGACAACGAGACGCTCAGGGACCTGAACGAGAAGTACGACTTCACGTCGGAGATCGAGTCGGCCGCGGGCGACATCCCGGGCAAGATCGGCGACGCGGCGGGCATCCTGCGCGACATCGGGGTCGGGATCGTGAACGGGATCTTCGCCGGGGTGACGATCCTGATCCTCAGCATCTTCATGGTCGCGGGAGGCAGGCGCTGGGTTGAAGCCTTCTTGCGTACGCAACCTCGGGAGCGGGCCGACAGGCTCGAGCGGGCCTTGCAGCACATCGCGGATGCGGTCGCCAACTACGTGGGCGGGATCCTCGCCCAGGCGACCCTGGCGGCGCTGCTGGCGTTCCTGGTGCTGTCGATCCTCGGCGCCCCGTTCGCCGGCGCGCTGGCCCTGATCATCTTCTTCTTCGACCTGATCCCGGTCGTCGGCGCCACGATCGCGGCGGTCCTCGTCGGGATCGTGATGCTGTTCGTCAACTTCCCGATCGGGCTGATCATCTGGATCGTGTACGCGATCGTCTACCAGCAGGTCGAGAACTACGTGATCCAGCCGCAGATCCAGCGGCGAGCCGTGGCGGTTGAGCCGTTCGTGATCCTGGTCGCGGTGCTGTTCGGCTCGACCCTGTTCGGGATCATCGGCGCGATCCTGGCGATCCCCGTCGCGGCCTCGATCCAGATCGCGATTCGCGAGTACGCGTTGTATCGGCGCGAGGTCGTCGGCGACACGGTCGGCGCGCCGGAGGCGATGGGCCCGACCCCGCGCGCCATCTAGCTCGGCGTTCCCGACGCGATCATGCACGCAAGCGGCGAGTTCGCGTCGATCTACGCCGCGCTCGGCGTCTCGCTCGGGGCGCCGGTCCGGTCCAGGCCCCGTCGCAGCTCGCTCACCTTCCGCCGGTAGGCCGCTTCGTCGCCGCCCAGCAGGTGGCTTCCCCAGCGGACGCCGTTGTGGACGTGCGGCACTTCGTCGGCGAGGAGGTAGTCGAAGACCTTGGCGACCTGCTCCTGGCCGCGATCCACCAGCACCCGGCGCCGGTGGGAGTGCCTCCACATCGCCTTCTGCTCGGACGTCGAGTTGAACAGCGCCAACCGGCCGAGGAGGTCGTGCGCGTAGATCGAGCGGAAGTAGCTGAAGCCGATCGGATAGTCGCCCCAGCGGCACCCGAGCTCGGTCGGCATCAGGATCTCGTGCACATGCGCGTGGCGAACCTCGTCCCAAACCTGGCGCGCCATGTCGACGTGGAAGTCCCACGGCATCTCGGGGTGCTCGTGCGAGTTGCGCGCCATCAGCTCGGCCGCACACAGCTCGGCATCCATCAGCGCGTGGAAGAAGTGGCGCTGCTCCTCGGGCTCGACCGGGACGTGGTTGGTGTCCGGGTCGTTCACATAGAGCTCGTCCGTGAGGAACGGGTCGCCTTCGGGCGTAACCTCGATGAAGGAATCGCGAGCTGGCTCTGTGAGCGGAGGGAGGATGCGCAGCTCGCGCGGCGAGGACTTGAGCTGGATCGCGAGGGCTCCGAGATCGTCGATGCCCGAGTCCGCGCCGTCCTCTGGGCCGAGGTGATCGATGTGTCGCTGCTGGCGCTCCCGCAGCTTCGAGAGCAGGAGCAGCGACGGCTCGTCGGTGACCGGGTCGAGCTCGTCCAAGTGCACCTCGATCGCCGCCAGCAGGGTCGGCTTGACGGTCCCGTAGGCCAGGGCCAGATAGTCCTCGGGCGAATCGGCCCCGCTCAGCCGGTCGAGCAACCCGGCCAGCTCCGGCCCCGGCGCTCCCGGGTAGTCGCTCGGGTGGCGAAGCTCGTACAGGCGGCGCCTGATTCGCGACACGCCGCGGGCGTCGTCGTGGATGTGCTCCCCGAGCCGCAGCTTGTGCTCGAAGGCCGGCACGAGCGGCAGCCAACCGCACGACAGGTGCACGAGCTCGCGCAGGACGTGGAAGTAGTTCGAGAACCGGGTCGCGTTGTCGTCGACGTCGTAGCCGCGTCTCAGCGCCTCATGTTGGGGCGCCATGAACCTCCTCCTCCTGTTCCGCTGCCTCTTCGACCAACAGCTTCCGCTTGTGGCGTCCGACCACGCACGGCAGCAGCCCGCCGCCTGCCGAGACGTTGATCACGGCGCGGTCGGAGATGCGGGTGATGGTTCCCGCGTACCGGCCGCCGAGGCCGAACGGATTGATGTTGAACCGCTTCAGGCGCATCTGAACGTGGCCGTCCTCGACCGTGGGAAACATCTCCTCCGGCACGGGAACGTACTCCTGGGCCACAAAGTCGCCCTGGTCCGCGTGCTCGGCGACCAGCCGCTCCCACTCCGCCTGCTCGGTCTCGATGCCCAGCGCGACTCCGTGGCCGCCGTAGTCGGACGCTGGCTTCAGCACCAGCCGCTCGCGGTTGTCGGCGACGAAGTCGAGCAGATCGACGACCCAGCGACCGTAGGTGACGCTCCCGGGGCGCAGAACCCTTGTCCAGGGGATGGTCTGTGAGATGACCTCGGCCTCGCGGGGCTCAACCAGGTGCGCGAACCGGGGATCGTCCAGCAGGGCGAACAGCTTCTTGTTGTTGGCGACACGAGAGCGCGGCGGATTGACGACAACGGCGCGGGCGTCGCGATAGGCCGCGGTCAAGTCGCCCTCGGAGAGGTCCTCGATCATCGCCCGGCGGTAGACGAGGTGGACGGGCTCGCCGGCCGCGCGGAGCACGGAGCCGTCATAGCTGAGCTCCTCGGTGGTCGCCCAAAGGGCGTCGATTCCCGTGGCGCGCGCCGCCGCACAGACGATTCGAAACTCCGGGACGGACGGGCTGTCCGGGACGTCCACGAGGGCCAGGCGCGGCCGCTCCGGGAGATCGCTGTGGCGCCCCCGCGCCTGCTCGTACGCGTCGAGCAGCGTGTCGAGCAGGAGCGGCAGCATCGCCTCGTAGGCGCAGTCGAACTCCGCCTCGACCTGCGGCAGGTGAATGCCGTCGCGCAGGCACTCGTGCAGGACGTCCGTGTAGCCGATTCCGGCGGGGGAGTCGGCGTTGAACTCGAGGAAGCGCACCTCTAATCCGGTGAGGAAGGCGTCGAGGCGGCAGATTCGAAGCGGGCGGTCGTAGCCCGGCTCAACCCGGACCAGCGAGTCCTCGAACGCCGGCAGGTCGAGCTCCGAGCGCAGCAGCTCGTCCTCGGGATAGGCGTCGCAGAAGCGATTGAGCACGCGACATAGCGCCTCGACCGACCGCCGGATGCGCGCCACCTGGCCCGGCGAGACGAAGTGGGGCATGAGCACGAACGGGATCGTGTGGTCGGCGAAGACGACGTCGCGCTCGGAGAGCCAGCGCTCGACGCCGGCCTCGAGCCCGGCGCACTCGTCCCCGAGCTTCGAGAGCTCGACCAGATGCTGAAGCTTCAGATCACTGGCGTGATCGATCACAGACCACCCGCCGGCTGCTCCGCTCCCGCACCCAATGCGTTGCCCTCGGCGTTCGCCTCGGGCATCTTCACGCTGCTCCCGCGTCCGCGCCGGCGGGGTTCCCGGCAGCACCGCGCCCGTTTGCCACCGGCCGCTCGAACAGCGTCGAGAGCACGACCTGCGTTTGCGTGCGCTGGACGCCCGGCACCTCGCGCAGACGCTCGAGTGCCTGCTCGAGGTGCGCGGTGTTCTCGGCCCGCAGGTGCAGGATCGCGCTCGGGGCACCGGCGATCGTGTACGCGCCCTCCACCTCGGGGTGGTCGGTGACCGCCTCGCGAACCTCGTCGCCGGACATCCTGCCCTCGCAGAAGAGCTCCACGAAGGCGTGGGTGTTCCAGCCCAGGGCCGTAGGATCGACGTTCGCCGAGTAGCCCCTGATCACGCCCTCTCGCTCGAGCCGGTCGACCCGGCGCTTGACGGCCGGCGCCGACAGCGACACCCGCCCGCCGATGTCCTGGAAGGAGCGCCTGGCGTTCTCACGCAGGAGCGCAACGATCTGATGGTCGATACCGTCGATCAAGTGGCCGTTGGTGGGCATAGACGCAATGAACAGCGCTTGAGGAACGCCGGTCAGCGGGCAATCATAAAGCGAGAAGCGACGCTGTCAAGGAGAGAGAGATGGAGACTCAGACGGTCCCCTCACGCCCAGAGACCACGGACGAGATGCCGCTGCTGGGCATCGACCACATCGAGCTTTACGTCGGCAACGCGAGCCAGGCCAGCTACTTCTTCACCCACGCGCTCGGCTTTCGCCACGCGGCCTACGCCGGCCTGGAGACCGGCATTCGCGACCGCGCCTCGCACGTCCTCGAGCAGGGGCGGATCCGGTTCGTCCTCACCTCTCCGCTGCTGGGCACGAGCGAGATCGCCCGGCACGTCGCCCAGCACGGCGACGGGGTGCGAGTGATCGCGCTGTCGGTTCCGGATGCCGAGCACGCGTATCGCTACGCGGTGCGCCACGGCGCGCGCGGCGTGCGCGAGCCGTGGGAGGAGTCCGACGACCGCGGCACGGTCCGGATGTCGACCATCGCCACCTACGGCGACACCCTGCACACGTTCGTCCAGCGCGACGGCTACGAGGGTGCCTTCCTGCCGGGGTTCGAGCCCGCCGACGGGGCCGACGCCGACGACCCCGGCTTGCTGGTCGGCATCGATCACGTGGTCGGCAACGTCGAGCTCGGCCGACTCGACGAGTGGGTCTCCTACTACGAGCGGGTCTTCGGGATGACCGAGATGATCCACTTCACCGACCGCGACATCTCGACCGAGTACTCGGCCCTGATGTCGAAGGTGATGGCCGACGGGAAGGGACGGGTCAAGTTCCCGATCAACGAGCCCGCCGAGGGCAAGCGAAAGTCGCAGATCGAGGAGTTCCTCGAGTACTACGGCGGCCCGGGCGCGCAGCACGTCGCGCTGGCGACCACGGACATCGTCCGCACGATCACCGAGCTGCGCGAGCGCGGGGTTCGCTTCCTGGCGACGCCGGAGAGCTACTACGAGGAGCTGCCCGGCCGGATCGGCGAGATCGACGAGGACCTCGCGGACCTGCGCAAGCTCGGCATCCTCGCCGACCGCGACGACGAGGGGTATCTGCTGCAGATCTTCACCGCGACGCTCTCCGACCGCCCGACGATGTTCCTCGAGGTGATCGAGCGCCACGGCGCGCGCGGCTTCGGCGAGGGCAACTTCAAGGCCCTGTTCGAGGCCATCGAGCGTGAGCAGGAGAAGAGGGGGAACCTGTAGGGATGAAACCAACCACCGGGAGGCACTGATGCGCTACCAGAAGCTTGGAGACGTCCCGCGCAAGCGCCACGTCCAGTTCCGCGACAACGGGCGGCTGCTGGTCGAGGAGGTGATGGGCTTCGAGGGATTCTCGGGCAACGAGTCGATCCTCTATCACCTCGAGTCGCCCTGCCGGATCTCGGAGGCGCACGAGCACACGCCCATCGAGCACCGCGAGTGGACCCCCGACGCCCACGTCCACCGGCACTTGGTGACCGGTGGGATGGCGCCCGAAGGCGATCCGATTTCGGGCCGGCGCTGCCTGATGTGGAACGCGGACCTGGAGTTTTCGATCTGCCGGCCGGACTCGGAGGCCGAGGCCTTCTACCGCAACGGCGAGGGGGACGAGGTGATCTTCGTCTGCGAGGGCTCGGGCACGCTCGAGACGATGTTCGGGGAGATCCCCTACCGGGAGCACGACTACATCGTGATTCCGCGGGGGACGACCTACCGGTTCGAACTCGATGAGACGCCGCAGACGTGGCTCGTGTTCCACACCCCCGGTGAGATCGAGACCCCTAATCGCTACCGCAACCGCTACGGGCAGCTGCTGGAGTCGGCGCCGTATTCCCAGCGCGACTTCCATCCTCCCGAGGAGTTGGAGACCCACCGCGAGACCGGGGAGTTCGAGCTCCTCGTCCGCGTGCGAGGCGGGCTCCAGCGCTACACGCTCGACTATCACCCGTTCGACGTCGTGGGCTGGGACGGCTACGTCTATCCGTACACGTTCAACGTGCACGACTTCGAGCCCCGGACCGGACGGCTGCATCTGCCGCCGCCCGTCCACCAGACGTTCCAGGGCCCGAACTTCGTGATCTGCTCGTTCTGCCCGCGCGAGCTCGACTACGACCCCGAGGCGGTACCGCTGCCGTACCACCACTCGAACCTGCAATCGGAGGAGATGATCTATTACGTCTCCGGCGAGTTCGGGAGCCGCAAGGGCATCGAGGTGGGCTCGATCACGGTGCATCCCTCCGGCCTTCCGCACGGCCCGCAGCCCGGACTGGTCGAGAAGGCGCTGGGCATGCGCCGCACCGAGGAGCTGGCGGTGATGTGGGACACCTTCCGCCCGATGAAGCTGACCCAGGTGGCGGCCGAGCTCGACGACCCCTCGTACGCGTACTCGTGGCGCGAGGGAGTGCCGTCGCCGGTTGCGGAGAGCACGACTGGGTAGCCGGGAAGCGACGGGGAGAGGCGCCGCTCGGCCCGGAACGAGCCGGATGGGCCCCGGGGACCGCGGCGCCTCCCCGACCTTTGGTCGGCGAGGTGGCCCGACCTTTCCCAGCAGTCGTTCTCTCTAGGCTCGGCCTGTGCGCATCAGAAATTCCGGACGCGGGCAGGCCGAGGTCGAGGCCGCGGGCGGCGTGGTGGTGCGCGAGGGGGAGGGTGTGCCGCAGGTTGCGGTCGTGCACCGATCGCGCTACGACGACTGGTCGCTGCCCAAGGGGAAGATCAGGGAGGGCGAGCCCGCCGAGCAGGCGGCTCTCCGAGAGGTCGAGGAGGAGACGGGCCTTCGCTGTGAGCTGGGCGAGGAGCTGGCGCCCGCTCACTACCGCGACCGCAAGGGCCGGCGCAAGCGGGTGCGCTGGTGGCTGATGCGCCCCGTCTCGGGGACGTTCGAGCCCAACGCAGAGGTCGACGACCTGCGCTGGCTGGACGCGCCGGACGCGATCGAGCTGCTCGACTACGAGCACGATCGCGAGCTCGTCAAGGGACTCCTTCGCGACTGACGGCAGGCGCCGGTCGCTAGCGCTGCAGGCGCGCGTCGAAGCCGTGCTCGCGCACCGCTTCGAGGACCTGCCCGGTGTGCTCGGCGCTGTCGGTCTGGAGCACCAGCTGGATCGCGGTCTCCCGCATGTGCAGCTCGACGCCCTCGCGGATGTGCTCCACGTCGACGACGTTGGCCCCGCACTCGGCGACCACGCGAAGCAGCGCGGCAAGCGCTCCGGGGCGGTCGGGGACGACCGTGAACAGCACCATCCGCCGGCCGGCCGCCGTCTCCCCGAGGCGAATGCATTCCGCGAGCAGCGAGGCGTCGACGTTCCCGCCGGAGAGGACGACGCAGATCGCTCCGGAAGCCGGCGGCTCGATCTTTCCTGTGTTGAGAGCGGCGACCCCGACCGCCCCCGCGCCCTCAACGACCACCTTGGAGCGTTCGAGCAGCAGCACCATCGCCTCGGCGACCTCGTCGTCGGAGACGGTGACCACACCGTCGAGGTGCCGGTCAACCAAAGGCAACGTGATCCGCCCAGGGCGCTTGACGGCGATGCCGTCGCAGATCGTGTAGGCGGAGCGTGCGCCGATCGGGCGATGCGCCGCCAGCGACTCCAGGTACGGCGCGCACGCCTCGGCCTGAACTCCGATCACACGCGCATCGGGGATCCGCGACTTGATCGCGATTGCGGTCCCCGCGGCCAGCGAACCCCCGCCCAGCGGGACGACCACCAGCCTCGTGTCGGGCGCCTGTTCCGCGATCTCGAGGCCGACAGTGCCCTGGCCGGCGACCACGTTGGCGCTGTCGAAGGGCGGCACCAGCACGCGCCCGTTCCGATCGGCGAATCGCTGCGCCTCCTCGGCGGCCTCGTCGTAGGAGGCCGGCACCAGGTGCACCTCTCCGCCGTAGCGTCGCACGGCGGCGACCTTGGCCAGGGGCGCCTCGGCTGGCATGAACAGGTCGGCGGGGACGCCCAGCCGGCTGGCCGCAAGTGAAACCGCCTGCGCGTGGTTGCCGGCGCTGGCGGCAACGACGCCGCGCTCGAGCTCGCGGCGGTCCAGCTCGGCCATGGCGTGGAACGCACCGCGGACCTTGAACGAGCCCGTGAGCTGCAGGCACTCGGCCTTCAGGACGACCGGTGAGCCGACCCGCCGCGAGAGCTCCCCGGCGTTGAGCACCGGTGTCGCCCGCACCTGCCCCGAGATCCGTTGCGCCGCACGCTCGATCACGGCAGCGTCGACGTCCTGTCGAGCCGTGTCCGCCTCCATGCAGCCAGCGTACTCCCGGGGGCCAGACAACAAGCGTCCACTCGGCCCCCGGGGCACTCTCGCCTGCACGCCGGTGCCCCGATGGGACGGCAGGGCGCTGGCGCGCCCGAGGGCAACTCCCTCAGCGAACATAACCCCGAGCGGCGTCCGCACGGTCGCTTCGCGGGGCACCTCCGATGCCAGAGGCGGGGCGCCGCCGAGACGCCCCGCCTCTATCTAATTCCGTCCTCAAGCTCTCTGGCCGAGCTGCCGATTGAGGGACTGCGCATCCCCGCCCGCTGCTTAGGGCGGACGATCGCATCACCGACGACACATGCGTCTGGCGGCGCCTGACGGCACCGCCACTTACAACTCCCATGTGACAAGGCGAAACGGGGCGCTGGGCGGGCGCCCCGTTTCGCTGTCAATAACCACCGGCACGTGCTGCTCTCACCGCCAAAGCGGCTCACCCGAATCACCGGTTGTGCCAAGAAGCTGAGCGGCCACGCGCACGACTGGGGGGTCGGCCGGCGCGCGCCACCCAGCGGTTCGCTAGTTCCCGGGCTCTCCTACGCCTAAACGCCCCAGCTCAGGTGGCGCCTTTGTGCATCTCGGCGCACGCGAAGCCCGCCTACGATCAGCACGACAGCGCCACCAAGGGCGACAAAGCTGCCGAGGCGAAGCCCGACCTTGGTGCTGCCCTCCAGCTGCTCGGGACGATCGAGCATCAGGTAGATGACGAGCATGGCGGCCCAGCCGCCTGCGACTGCCAGCAACACGCCCTCCGAGAGCGGACGGGGCAAGACGTAGCCCCGTTTCGCGCGCAAGATCAACACGACTGCCGATCCGACGGTCAGCAGCAGCGCGACGTGCACGAACCCGAACTTGTCGAGGGCGGTTCGGGAGATGCCGGTGAACGCGACGTCGTACCAGGGGAGGATCAGGCTTCCCGCAACCACCAGCGCGCCGAGGATGCACAACCGCTCCGCCGGACGCAGACCGCGCGGCGGCGCTGCGTCGGCGGTAGGCGCGGGCGCCGGCTCAGGCGAGGGGCTGTCGACCGCCGAAGCCTGCGTCCAGGTGATGCCAGAAGCCGATTGCATCCTCGCACTCCTCCCAACAAAGGTAGACCTCGCGGCCCTCGAGGATCGCCGGGAAGTCGATCAGCCCGCGATCGATATCGCGGAGCACGATTCCGAGCTCCTCGAGCGCGGCGAGCGTCCGGCGCACCTCTAAAAACGCCTCGCCGACCTGCCGTCCGGACGTACCGCCGCCGTTTCCGGACGCGGCTCCGGCCAGCGCCTCGTGCGCCTCGGCGTCAGTCAACTCGTCGCGGGCCTTGCGCAAGTCCGCCAGCAGCGGCTCCAGCCGCGGGAGCAATGCGTTCGCCTCCTCGAGCGTGAAGTGACGGTCGTGGATCACTCCGCGGGGACCGCCGCGGCGGAGCAGATGCGGTCGCGAAGGAGTTCAGCGTCGGCCTCGCCTACGCTGCGCAACTGGCCCTGGAACGCCAGCTGCCAGTGCGCTGCCGGCCACTTACGAACGTGCTCGAGCTCCGCAGCGAGCTCCTCGGCCAGGATGAACGCATCCTCCTCGAGGATTGCTACGGGCTCCGCCTCGACCCGCCACGGATAGTCCTCGGGCGTTCTCTTCGTGCCCTGGGGCCAGATCGGCGATCGATCCTCGAAGGTCTCCGACCGCACTCGCGCGATGCCCCCGAACCCCTGGACGCCCGTGACGTAGAAGACGATCTGGTCGCCGGGCTCGAACTCCGCCGCCTGCAGCCGGCGCCGCTCCTTGAAGCCGATCACGTCGAAGCCCCGCTCGACGTTGATGCGGAAGTTCTCGAGGCTGCCGGTGAGGATCCAGGTCGACACGGGCCCGGAGAATATCTGGGCGTTCTGCATCTACTCGGCAAGTAGGGGACGCGGACTGGGCAAGTAGGGGACGCGGGCCGGGAGGGCGGCGCGCGTCCGTTCCGCCAAATCGGCCGCGACTGGCGCGTTTGTCACGGTATGCGTGACAAAGGCGCCAATGCCCGCCGGAAGGGCTCAGGCCAGCTTCTGCGCCTGCCGCTCCGGTGTGATCTGCACCACGTTCCAGCCGAGGCCGACGCGGCGCATCGCCCGGATCACCCAAGCGGACGGGTCGAGCTCCCACCAGCGCAGGCCGTGGAAGGCCGAGCGCGGAAAGGCGTGATGGTTGTGATGCCAGGCCTCGCCAAGGGAGGCCGGTGCCAGCCACCAGACGTTCGTGGAGCGGTCCTCGATCGCGAAGCGCCGACGGCCGTGGAAGTGGCAGATCGAGTTGATGCTCCAGGTCACGTGGTGGACGAAGAAGATCCGCGCGAACCCACCCCACAACAGCCCCGTGAGTCCCCCGACCAAGGTGCCCGTGATCGCCCAGCCCAAGGCGAATGGGATCAGGAGCGAGAGGGCGACCAGCCCGAGGAATCCTTCGGTGATCCGCCGCATGCCGCGATCCTCGACGAGCTCGCGGGCGAAGCGTCGACGGTCCGACACCCCGCAGTCCTCGAGGAGCCAGCCCACGTGCGCGTGCCACAGGCCCGCGAGGCCGCTTCCGTGGCCGACGTGCGGAGAGTGGGGGTCGCCCTCCTCGTCGGCGTTTGCGTGGTGGCGGCGGTGGTCGGCGACCCAATCCGCGACCGGGCCCTGCACGGCCATCGAGCCCAGAATGGCCAGCAGATACTCGACCGGCTTGTAGGTGGCGAAGGAGCGGTGCGTCAACAGGCGGTGGTAGCCGATCGTCACCCCGCCCGCGGTGACGACGTACATGCCGGCGAGGATCGCCAGGTCGGTCCAGCCCACGGCCTGGTTCCAGAGCAAGACGAGGGCGGCGATGAAACCGGCGAAGGGGACCACAACGGCCGCCAGATTGATGTTTCGCCCCAGGCGGCTCATCGCTTGTGACGATACGCTGAGTCTGAGGGGACATATTCGCTCCCGACCAAGACCTCGACCGCGGTTTTTGTGACCAAAGCAAAAATTCAGCCGAATGCGGCCATCGAACGGCCCTGGGAGGGAATCCCGCCCCGAGTCGCCGAGCTGCTGCGGCCGGCGGTGCCGCGAATGAGCGACGCGGTGATTGCCGCAATCCGTGAGCGCGTACCGGCCTACCGGCGCCCGCTGCGCGGACGGTTCGGCACCGGGATCAGGCGCGGGGTGGAGGAGGCCCTCGCGCAATTCGTGGACCTGATCGCCGAGCCGGGCGTCGACCGCGCGGCCCGCGACGAGGTCTATCGCGGGCTCGGGCGGGGCGAGTTTCGCGAGCGCCGGTCGCTGGACTCCCTGCTCGCCGCCTACCGGCTCGGGGCGAGGGTCGCGTGGCGCCACGTTGCAGCCCTGGCGATCGACTCCCGCCTCGACCGCAAGACGCTCGCCCTGCTGGCCGAGGCCGTGTTCGCCTACATCGACGAGCTCTCCGCCCTCTCAGTTGAGGGCTATGCCGAGGCCCAATCGGCGGCCGCCGGTGAGATGCAGCGTCGGCGCCGCCGGCTCGCCGCGCTGCTGCTTGCCGAGGGCCCGGTTGACGAGGATGCCGCCCGCGAGGCGGCCCGCCACGCCGGCTGGGAGCCGCCCGCCAAGCTCGCGGCTCTTGCCTGGGCGGGCGGGGAGAGGCGCCTGCTGGCTCGGCTCCCCGCCGGGTCCCTGACCCTGGACCCCGAC
>JBKPDQ010000046.1:0-23853 GCA_046728015.1 Actinomycetota bacterium | reverse complement strand
CGCCATCGAGGCCTCCGACCTCACGCTCGTCTCCGGCGACCTGCGCGCCGCCGCCGACGCCATCCGGCTCTCCCGCGCCACGCTGCGCACGATCAAGCAGAACCTCGCCTGGGCGTTCGGCTACAACCTCGCCGCCCTCCCCCTGGCCGCCGCCGGCCTCCTCAACCCACTGATCGCCGGCCTCGCGATGGCGCTCTCCAGCGTCTCGGTCGTCGCCAACGCGCTGCGCCTACGCCGCTTCCGGTCCGCGCACCGCACGGCGGACACGCAGGCTCTCGCGAGCCCATCCCCCCGCCATGCCACGGAGGTGGCGTGATGCCCCGCATCGAACCGATCGACCGCACCAACGCAACGGGCCGGGCGCGCGAACTCCTCGACGAGCTTGCAAGCCGCGGTGGCGAGCCGGGGCCGATGGTGCTCGCGATGGCCAACGCCCCCGCCCTGCTGCGCGGGTACATCGACCTGAACCGCGCGATCAAGCGCATGCACCTCGACCGCCGCATCACGGAGCGCATCTCGCTCGCGGTGCACGAATGGCTCGGCTGCGAGTACTGCATCGTGGCCCACACGCGCGCGGCGCGTGAGCTGGGGCTCGACGAGATCGACATCGCGCTGGCCCGCCAGGGCACGGCCACGGACCCGAAGATCGCCGCGATCGTGGCGTTCGGCCAGCAGGTGATCGCGGCCCCGGCAGAGATCACCGACGAGCAGTTCGGCGAGCTGCGCGAGTTCGGCTACACCGAGGAGCAGATCGCGGAAGTGGTCGGCCTCGTCTCGCTTCAGCTGCTCACCGGCGCCTTCAACCTGGTCGCCGGCATCCACCCATCCACGACCGCGGGAAGTGCCGCGTGAACACGACATACCTCGTGTGGGCGGCGGCCGTCGGGGCCGCCGGCTGCGGGCGATGCGTGAGCGCCGTCTAGCGCCGTAGCGCGCTCGACGGCTCCCGCATCCCGCAACTCGACGAGCCGCATCGCGGCTCAGAAAGGCACTTCCATGCAGACCGCAGATCCGCGGCGCTGGGCGGCCCTTGCCGTCATCGCGCTCGCGCAGTTCATGGTGATCATGGACACGTCGATCATCGGCGTGGCCCTCCCCGAGATCCAGAGCGACCTCGGCTTCAGCCCCGGCGACCTGTCGTGGGTCTTCAACGCCTACGTCGTCGCGTTCGGCGGCCTGCTGCTGCTCGGCGGCCGGCTCTCGGACCTCTTCGGCGCCAAGCGCCTGTTCCTCATCGGCTGGGCGGTGCTGGCCGCGGGCTCGCTCGCAGCCGGACTCGCTGAAACCACCGGCGTGGAGATCGCCGCCCGTGCGGCACAGGGCGTCGGGGCGGCCTTCATCGCCCCCTCGGCGCTGACCCTGCTGATGATGCTCTTCGGCCACGACCCGAGGGAGCTCATGAAGGCATTCGCCGTATACGGCGCCGCGGCCCCGGCCGGCGGCACGGCAGGCGTCTTCCTGGGCGGCGTCATCACCGAGTGGATCTCGTGGCCGTGGGTCTTCTACATCAACATCCCGATCGCGCTCGTCGTGCTCGCGGTTACGCCGGCGCTCATGCCAGCCGTGGCCGCACGCCGTGGCTCGATCGACCTCGCGGGAGCTATCACTGCGACGGCCGGTCTCGCGCTGACGGTGTTCGCGATCGTGCGGGCGCCCGAGCAGGGCTGGGACTCGACTGAGACGCTGCTCGTGCTGGCCGGGGGCGTCGCCCTCCTGGGCCTCTTCGTTGCCGTCCAGGCGTCGCTACGCGAGCCGCTGATGCGCCTGAGCATCTTCCGCACACCCAATCTGGCGGCGGCCAACCTCGCGCAGTTCCTGCTCGGCGCCGCGTGGATCCCGATGTGGTTCTTCCTGAACCTCTACCTGCAGCAGGTGCTCGGCTACGGCGCGTTCGAGGGCGGCGCGGCGCTGCTCCCGATGACCGCCGCGATCATGCTGCTGATGGTGGTCGTGGCCCCGCGGGTGGTCAACCGCTTCGGCTTCAAGACGCCCGTCGTGGCCGGCATGCTGCTGCTCGCCGCGGGCATGGCCGTCCTCTCGCTCGTGCGCCCGGACGGCAACTTCGCCGTCGACGTGCTCCCCGCATCGCTGATCGCCGCAGCCGGCATGTCGCTGGCATTCATCCCTTCACTCGGTACCGCGATCTCCTCCGCGCGGCCCGAGGAAGGCGGACTGGCCTCCGGCATCGTCAACACCAGCTACCAGGTCGGCTCCGCACTCGGCCTGGCGGCGATGACCGCGGTGGCGGCCTCTCAGGGCGCCGACCAGCTGGGCAACATCGGCGCGCTCACGGACGGCTACTCGGCCGCGTTCATCGGCGCCGCCGGGATCGCCCTGGCCGGCGCGCTGCTTGCGACACTGCTGCTGCGCGTCCCGAAGGTGACCGCAACGGCCGCGTCCGACACGCGGATTGAAGACCGCGAGCCGCTCGCGGCCTGAACCGGCTGTGCCCGGCGGCAACGTGTCGCCGGGCACAGCAGCTTTCCCAATCGATGCCGCGTTCGATCGCCGCGCCGGAGGACGTATCTGGGCCGCGGGATGACTCAGGCGGTCGTGCCGGCCATCGCGCGACACGACTCCGCGCACCGATGGCAGGCGTCGGCGCATTGGCGCATGACGTCGTCGTCAGCGGCCAGCTGCTCGCACGACTGAGCGCAACGCTCACACGCATCGGCGCAGGCGCCGCAGTACGCGTGATGCAGGTCAGAGCCGCGCAGCATGAAGTCGCGACTGACGTCGCAGGCCTGCGCGCAGTCGAGCAACGTACGGATGTGCTCGGCCGCGGCGTGCTCCCCGCCCTTGGATAGGCAGTGCTCCACCGTTGCGACGCAGACGTCGTGACAGTCGGAGCAGTTGTCGATGCACTCGCTCATTGCCTGATCGATGTGCGCGACGGCGCCGAGGTGGGTGGGTCATCTCCGCTCTCCCTTACTCGACTAGGTCCGGCTACCTATCCCCTACCCACGCGGCCACGAGTGACCTGCGAGTGGTCTGGTAACGAACAGAGGCGGCGCAGTCGGGCGGACCGACGAGCCGTCGAGAAGTGGCCGCCCGCCACGAACGTCTGTACGGTCGGCGTCTGGGTCACGCTCGGGATACGGTGCGGCGCCGACGCGTGCGCCAGCACGCCTCCAGGCGTGACCGCCACCCCTCGAGCGCCTTGGCGGCCATGGCGCGCGAAGGCGCGAGCGTCCTGCTGCTCGGGCTCGAAGAGCTCGGCGACGAGTCCTGGGCAGTGCTCGCTGAGGCTCGGGTCCGGCTCGTGCGCGTGCCAGACGTCGCGGCCCTGGTTCGCGCGCTGACCGATCAGGCCTCCCAGGTCGTCATCGCGGACGCCCGCCACGGCCGAGCGCTGACGGCCGCCGTGCGTGGGCGGCGCGAGCTGGCGTCCGCGCACATCATCCTCTGTGCCGCCCTGGACTCCCCCGCGAGCTGCGCAACGCGCTCGACGCCGGCGCCGACGATGTAATGCGGGTTCCGTTCGAGCCGGAGGTCTTGGCCGCGCGCGTGGCGGCCGGGCTCAGCGCCGCGCGTCTGCGGGCCCATGAGTCGCTACTGCGTTCGCTCGTCGCGAACATACCCGGCGCCGTCTACCGCTGCGCATGCGACGAGCACTGGACGATGGAGTGGCTGAGCGACGAAATCGAGGAGATCTCGGGCTATCCCGCAAGCGACTTCATCGATAGCGCCGTGCGTACGTTTGCGAGCGTCATCCACCCCGACGACCGTGAGCAAGTCGAGCACTCGGTCCTGGACGCCGTCGGCGCGCGCCGCCCCTTCACACTGGAGTACCGGATCCGGCGGCGCGACGGTGGCGAGCGCTGGGTGCTCGAACGTGGTCAGGCACAGGACGCCGGTGACGGCAGACGCTGGCTCGACGGGGCGATCTTCGACATCACCGCGCGCCGCGCTGCCGAGCAGGCGCTCCGCGAACACGAGATCGTCGAGGCGCAGCTGGCCGAGGTCCGCGCCTCGCGCGCCCGAATCCTCGAGGCGGCCGACCGCGCGCGTCGCGAGATCGAGCGCAATCTGCACGACGGCGCGCAGCAGCGGTTCGTCTCGATCGCGCTGCAGCTGCAGGTCTGGCTGGCCGCGCACCGCGAATTGCCGCAGGATGCCCGCGCGGAGCTCGGCGCCGCGCTGGCCGAGCTGAAGACGGGGCTGGCCGAGCTGCGCGACCTCGCGCACGGCCTCCACCCGGCGGTTCTGAGCGATCGAGGGCTGGAGCACGCGTTATCCAGCCTCGCCCACCGCGCCACCGTGCCGGTGGAGCTGCGGGTCGCGCTCCCCGCCGAGCGGCTCCCGATCTCCGTCGAGGCCGCTGCCTACTTCACCGTGTGTGAGGCGCTCACGAACATCGCCAAGTACGCGCGCGCGAGCCGCGCCTGGGTCGATGTCGAGCGCCGTGACGGCCACCTCGATGTCGAGGTAGGTGACGACGGTGTGGGCGGCGCTGACTTCGGCTCCGGCTCGGGTCTACAGGGGCTTCGCGACCGCGTCGCCGCGGTCAGCGGAACGCTCGAGGTGGCGAGCCGGTCCGGCGCCGGCACGGTGCTGCGAGCGCAACTGCCGATCGACGCTCGATAGGCGACCGCGCCGTCTTAGTTCGAGCGTCGAGCGGCGAGCGCCCGTCGACCGCGGTCGACGCGCGCACCGACCGCTTGGCGGACGAACCTCGTCGCGCTTGCCACTGGGCGGTCGCCCAGCAGAATCCTCATCGCGAGGCGCAAGGTGCTGGCATCGGCCTTCACCGGGGATCCCGCGTCGAACGGCGGTTGGGGGTCGTACTCGATCGCCAGCTGGAGGGCCTCGGCGAGCTCGCGTCCGTGCACCCGCTCGGTCAGCGCCAGTGCCATGTCGATCCCCGCCGACACGCCGGCTCCGCTGATGTGGTTGCCCTGCCAGACCACACGGTCGGCTACGACCTCGACGCCAAGCGCCCGAATGGCGTCGCGGAACGCCCAGTGGGTCGTGGTCGTCTTCCCGTCGAGGAGGCCGGCCGCGGCGTAGAGCCCGGCGCCGGTGCAGACCGACGCCGTCCATTGACAGCCAGGCGCGGCGGTGCGCAGCCATTCGAGCAGCATCTGGTCCTCCATCACCGGGAGCGGGTTCTCGCTTCCGGGGACGACGATCAGATCGGGGCTGGGCAACGTCTCCGGGGTGTCCGTCGGGATCACGGTCAGCCCACGGTCGGCCCGCACCCGATCCAACGACCGCGCCACGAAATGCACCTCAGCGTCAGGCCATCGGCTGATGACCTCGTATGGACCCACGAGGTCAAGCCCTGTGAAGTCCGGATAGAGGACGTACGCGATCTTCATGGCTGTCACGCTCGTTCCGAGGCGCTCGCGAGCGCCGGCGTGCTGGCGCGGTGCGCCGCGATGCGGCCTGCGATGTACTCGGCGTCATCCTTGACCCAGCCGAGCAACGCGGAGCCCCGGGTGTGCTGCCATGTGAGGCCGAGAAAGTACAGGCCGGGCGCTGCGGTGACGCCGCGCCGATGCATGAGGCGCGCCGCGTCGTCGAACACGGGGACGTGCACGAAGCTGTGGTCGATCGCGAAGCCGGTCGCCCAGATCACGGCCGCCGGCGCCAGTCGGCTGCCGTCGCTGAAGACCACCTCCGAGCCTTGCGCATCGACCGTGCGCTCGCGTAGGCGGATGCCGTAGCGGCGGTGTGCGGCGCGCGGGCTCGACCCGATCAGCGTCTCGCGATAACGCAATCGCTGCCCGAGCCGCGACTCCACGGTCACGCGCATCAAACCGATGGCGTCCAGGTAACGGAAGAGGTCGCGGCCGGCGATCCGCTGCGGCAGCGGCGTCTGCCGTGAACCGATCGACAGGTGCACCTCGTGCGTGCGTGAGAGCTCCTCGGCGATCTGAAAGCCCGTGTTGCCACCGCCCGCCACAAGCACCGGGCCGGCCGGCACCTGATCGGGCGTCCGGTAGGCGGTGCTGTGCAACTGGACTACCTCGGTGCTCAGTGGCCGGCCGATTGGCGGCACGCGCGGGACCTGGAAGGGGCCGGTGGCGATCACCACCTGCTCGGCGGCGTAGTTGCGGTCGTCAAGCTCGACCACGTAGGCTCCGTCGGCCCGCCGGACGGCGCGCACAGGGCTGTTGTGTTCGACCGGCAGCTCGAAGGTGCGCGCGTAGTCGGTGAGATAGGCGACAACGTCATCGCGGCCCGGGTAGCTGTCCGGATCGCCTGGGAACGCGAGCCCCGGCAGGCTGTCGTAGCGCACCGGGGTGAACAGCTTGAGCGAGTCCCACCGCTCGCGCCACGCGGCTGCGGGACTATCCGCCGCTTCCAGGATCGTGAAGTCGCGGCCGTCCCGGGCGAGGAAATAGCCGATCGCCAGCCCCGCCTGTCCGCCGCCGACGACGATGACCTCGTGACGGCGCGTGCCGCCCATCACGCCTCGACCTCGAAGCTGAACATCATCCCGCTCTCGTGGTGCTCGGCGATGTGGCAGTGGGCCATCCAGCGGCCAGCGTTGGTCACGTCGAGCAGGATGTCGACTGTCTCGCCGGTGCGTACGAGCACCGTGTCCTTCCAAACCAGATTCGGTTCGACGACCCCGTCGCGGCTGAGGATCAGGAAGCGCCCGGCGCCGTGTACGTGGAACGGGTGGTGCATCGGGTGGTCGCCAGCCATCTCGTTGACCAGCCGCATCTTCACCCGGTCACCGACCTTGAACCGCCAGTCGATCGCCGCGTTCTCTGCGCCCGTCTCGCGGTCGATGATCTTCCAGCGCATGTTGGCGGGGGTCGTCATCCGGTTGACGTCGACCATGTCGTCTTCCCACTCGATTCCGCCATGGGCGGCGAGGTCGTGACCTTCGTGGCCGTGCGCGTGGGCTTCGTGCTCGTGCCCGTGCCCTTCGTGGCCCTGCGCGTGGGCGTCGTGGCCGTGCCCGTGCGCTTCGTGGCCGTGCTCGTGGCCCCCGGCGGCTTGGGCCACGAGCTGGGCGGGTAGCAGCTTCATCGCGCAGTGGGGGCAGTGGCCCGGCTCCTCGCTAACGACGTCCGGGTGCATCGGGCACGTGTAGGGACCGGCAGGCATCTGGACCGCCAGGAGCTTCATGCCGCACTGGGGGCAATGGTCCGGCTCGTCGCTGACGACCTCCGGGTGCATCGGGCAGGCGTAGACGACGGGCCCGTCACCCTCCGGGGCGCCCATGTCCATCTCAGCCAGGAATGCCAGCGTCTTGTCGGGATCCGCCTCCAAATACGGTGTGATCCCCTCGCGCTCGGCCGCCATGTCAGCGTTCACGCGCAGCACCTCGAACTGCTCCCGCAGTGACGGCTCGACCACCTTCCCGCTCACGTTGACCGTCGCGAGCCGATAGGTTCGGTCGGGCGTGTGGTGCTCCAGCGCCAGCTGTCCCGGCTGATCGAAGAGCACGTCGGCGACGACCCGCTCCGAAGGCGCCAGCACGACGACGTCGACGAACTGCTCATGCTCCATATGACCGCTGTCGCCGCCAACGAGCTTCATCCGCGCCCCAGGCAGCGCCACCTTGAACACCCGCGTGTTGGCCGTGTTGGTCAGATAGAGGCGAACGACCTCGCCGAGGTTCGCGGTCAGCGAAAGCTCCGGCTCACCGCTTACCAGCAACACATCGCCGAAGCGACCCATGGCCGCATAGGTCGTCTCAGCACGGCTGAAGGGCGCAACCTTGCCGTCTTCCAACAGGATGTCGTCGAGCGTGAGGACGACCTCGCGGTGAGCCGGCGGCCAGTAGTCGGGATCTGCCGGCTCTACGAGGACGTTCGCGTAGAGGCCCATCTCCTGCCCGTAGTCCTCGCGGATGTGCGGGTGGTACCAGTAGACGCCGGGATCGGGAAACCTCACGCGCGCGGCGTACCTCTCGCCGACCGCGATCGGTCGCTGGGTCTCGTGCGTTCCGTCGTAGCGGTTTTCCAACCGGAGCCCGTGCCAGTGCACGGTCGCCTCAAGATCACCGTGGTTGATCACGTTGACCGCGATCTCCGACCCCTCCCGGACTTTCAGCGTCGGACCGGGGATCGACCCGTTGTAGGCGAGCATCCGGACTCTGGCGTCACCAAGCTGCTTCGCAACCGGGGCGATCTCAAGATCGATGGTGGAGCCGTCGGCCAGCTCGACGACCTCGGGACGGCGGGACTCGGGAAGGCCGGCAACCTCGGTGGGGAAATGATCGGTGTGATGCTGCATGTCGGAAGGGGCTCCTTCGGAGATTTCGGGTGAGGCCTTTCGGGGTTGCGGACGCGGGCTGCCAAGGCGAACCCGCCAGGAATCGAACCGCGGCTCCGCCCAGCCGCGCCGGCGCCTCTCGTGCCGCTCGTCGTGCCGCGGTCGGGGCGCATGGTCTCCTCCGTCAGGAGGTCGTTCGTCGTGCACATCGATCCTCTCCAGCACTTCCAAGCAAAGTCAAGGTCCGTAATGCGACAGCCGGTGTCAGGCGGTCGCGAGCGCGGGCTTGACCGCAGCGCGAACGCTGCGCCGCCGGGGAATCAGCAGCGCTGCCGCGGCCCCGAGGGCAACGGCAGCAGCGCCGACCGTCAGCGCCGGGGTGAAGCCGTCGATGAAGGTGGTCGGCGTTGCGTAGTCGCCCTGGTTGGCGAACACCGCTGCGAGGACGGCGATGCCGAGCACGCCGCCGATCTCGCGGATCGCGTTCGTCGCACCGGAGGCCTGGCCAGCCTGTTCGGGCAGCACGGCGCCCATGACGACGTTCGCCACCGGCGCGAAGAACGCCGCGGTGCCGATGCCCGCCAGCACGAGCGCCGGGACGAGCTGGCCGTACGCGGTGTCCGGCGCGGCGACCGAGGCCATCCAGGTGAACGCAATCGCGTCGAGAAGCAGCCCGAAGGCCATGATCGGTCGGCCGCCGATGCGGTCCGACAGCGCGCCGGCAAGCGGAGCGACGACAACCGGCATCGCCGTCCACGCCAGCGTGCGAACGCCAGCCTCCAGCGGGCTGTAGCCCATGACGAGCTGCAGGAACTGGGTCAAGAGGAAGACAGAGCCGAACATCCCGAAGTACATGGCAAGCGAGGCGGCGTTGGCGGCGGCGAAGGCGCGGCTGCGGAAGAAGCGCATCGGCAGCATCGGCACCGGCGCGCGCAGCTCCCAGGCGACGAACGCGGCGAGTGCGGCGATTCCGATCGCGCTGCTACCGAGCACCTCGACGCTGGTCCACCCGGACGCGTTGCCACGGACGAGCCCCCACACGATGCCGACGAGGCCGGTGCTGGCAAGCGCGAGGCCGGGGAGATCGAGCCGGGTGTTCGGGCCGTGGCTCTCCGTCAGCCTCGTACGAGCGAGCGGCAGCATGACCAGGCCGATCGGGACGTTGAGCCAGAAGATCCACTGCCAGGCGATGCCCTCGGTGATCGCACCGCCGACCAGCGGCCCGAGCGCGATGGCAAGGCCGGCGATGCCGCCCCACGCGCCGAGCGCAAGACCGCGCTTGGAGGCGGGCACGGCGTCCGTCAGGATCGTGAGCGTGAGCGGAGTGACGATGGCGCCGCCGATGCCCTGAAAGGCGCGGGACGCGATCAGCAGCTCGATCGAAGGAGCGAGAGCCGCCGCGGCGGAGCCGAGCGTGAACAGGCCAAGACCGACGGTGAACATCCGGCGGCGGCCGAAGCGATCGCCGAGCGCGGCGCCCGTGAGCAGCAGGACAGCGAACGTGAGCGTGTAGCCGTTGACCGTCCACTCGAGCGTCTCGATGCCGCCGCCCAGCTCGCGCTTGATCACAGGAAGCGCGGTGGTCACGACGAGGTTGTCGAGCGCGGTCATGAACATGGCGATCGAGCTGAGCGCGAACGCCCACAGCATGCGGGCCTTGGGGGTGATGGTCGTCATGCCGAGAGCTTCGGCCGATGACGCTTCCTCGGCGACGTGGAGCGACCGAAGGAAAAGCCGCAGACTTTGAGGAGCCGCGGTTATCGTCGAACCGGTGACCGCCGGACCCAGATTGTTTCCTCAGGGAACCGTGACCTTCCTGTTCACGGACATCGAGGGCTCCACCGGGCTGCTCGAACGGCTGGGCGCCGAGCAGTATGGCGAGGTCCTGGACGTGCACCGCGACCTGATGCGCGACGCCATCGAGTCCGCGGGCGGAGTCCAGGTGAGCGCCCAAGGAGACTCCGTCTTCGCCGTGTTCACGACCCCGACCGCGGCCGCTGACGCCGCCGTCAAGGCCCAGCGGGCGCTGACAGCGCACAGCTGGCCGGACCGGGCGGCCGTTCGCATCAGGGCCGGGCTGCACACCGGCGAGGGGACCCTCTCCGGCCAGGACTACGTAGGCATGGCGGTGCACCGTGCGCGCCGCGTGTGTGACGCCGGGCACGGCGGCCAGGTTCTCGCTTCGACCGCCGCCGCGGAGGCCCTGGGATCAGGGCTGCCGGCGGACGTCCGGCTCCAGGACCTCGGCGAGGTCCGCCTCGCCGGGTTCGATACGCCCGAGCGGCTGTTCGGCCTGCTGATCGAAGGGCTTCCGCAGGCGTTCCCGGAGCTGCGGGCGCCGCGACCCTGGCGCGAGGAGCGACCCGTCCTGCTGGAACGGGCGGAGGAGCTTGCGGCGCTCGAGACCGGGATCAGCAGCGCGCGAGCGGGCGTTGGTCGCCTCATCGTCGTGGAGGGACCGGCGGGGATCGGCAAGAGCTCCGTGCTCGCGGAGGGACGGTCGCGAGCGAGTTCGGCGGGCCTGCGGGTGCTGCAGGCTCGGGGCAGTGAGCTGGAGGCGGCGTTCTCGTACGGCGTGGTGCGCCAGCTCTTGGAGCCCGTGATCGCGCACGCGTCGGCCGGTGACCGGGCACAGTGGTTCGAGGGGGCGGCCGCCCACTCCGAGCGGCTCTTCGCGGGCGATCCGGGTGCCAGTACACCCGCGGCCAACGAGGATGCGGCATTCGCGCTGCTTCATGGGCTCTACTGGCTCACCGCCAACCTCGCCGTATCGCAGCCGCTCGTCGTGGCCATCGACGACCTCCAATGGGCCGACGCGCCGTCGTTGCGCTGGCTGTCGTATCTGGGCCGCCGGCTTGAGGGGCTCCCGATATGCGTGCTGGCGACGGTGAGGCATGTCGATGAGGAGCAACCGCTGCTCGCCGAGCTGCTCGCCGACCCTGCGACGATTGCGGTGCGCCCTTCCGCCCTCACGGCGCCGGCTGTCGCCGATCTCGTGCGCGCTGGCCTGTCGGCGGAAGCCGACGAGGCGTTCTGTCTCGCCTGCCACCGCACCACGGGCGGCAACCCACTGCTCCTGCACGAGCTGCTGAGGACGCTCGCGGCCGAGGACGTCGCGCCAGTCGCCACCTCGGTCGATCAGGTCGAGCGCCTCGCGCCCGACGCGGTCGGGCGCTCGGTCCGGCTGAGACTGTCGCGTCTCGCTCCCGAGGCGGTGTCCGTGGCTCGCGCGGTGGCGATCCTCGGCGACGGTGCCGACCGCGGACATGTAGCCGCTCTGTCAGGCGTTGAGCGTCGAGCAACGGCGCCGGCAGCGGCCGCGCTCTCGCGAGTGGACCTCCTCCGGCAGGACCCGCCGCTGCGTTTCATCCATCCCGTGGTCCGCAACGCGGTCTACGAGAGCATCCCGGCGCACGAGCGCGAGCAAGAGCATGCCCGCGGAGCCGACGTGCTGGCGACGGCCGGCGCACCGCCGGCGCAGGTAGCGGCACAGCTGCTGTTCGCACCGCCGGAGAGCGTCGAGGAGGCCGTGACCGTGCTCCGGGAGGCGGCGCGACGGTCCGCTACCGAGGGCGGACTCGAGAGCGCCGCGACGTATCTGCAGCGCGCGCTGGAGGAGCCGCTCGACGACGAGGAACGTGGCGAGCTGCTCGTCGAGCTCGCGGCGGCCGAGTTCGCGCTCGGCAAGCCGATCGTCGTCGAACGGCTTCGCGAAGCCGTCTCGATCCTGCGCGACCCCAGCCGACGCGGGATTGCGAGTCTGGAGCTCGCCCGCGCGCAGTTCTTCTGGTCTTCGGACCAACGCGACGCCCTCAACACACTCGAGATCGCGCTCGCCGCGCCCGGCCTCGACGAAGACCTGCGCGCGCACCTCGAGGCCGAGCTCATCGCGAACGCAATCCGTATCCCGGCGTCACACTCGGACGCACGCCGGCGGCTCGAGACGATCGACGTCGACGCCGCCGACGGGCCGGGAGCACGGCTGATTCTCGGCCTCCAGGCGTTCCACGAAAGCACGCTCGGCATGAACCTCGAGCGGTGCGTCGAACGCGCCGAGCAGGCCCTTTCCGAGCTGCTCACAGAGGAGCGCAGTTGGAGCTACTGGAGCGCCGTCTACGCGCTGATGTTCGCCGACCGCTTCACCGAGGCGCTGCGCCCGGTGGATTCTGTGATCGCCGATGCAAGCAAGCGCGGAGCGGCGTTCAACTTCTCCGGCGCACTGATGATGCGCGCGATGCTCGAAATCGGTTCAGGGAGCCTCGTCGAGGCGGAGTCCGACGCACGGACGGCTATCGACGCGTTGCCGCATCGCGATGCGATGTTCATGCCTTCCGCCTACGGCTGGCTGATGCACGTGCTCGTCGAGCGCGGCGCGCTCGACGACGCCGCGGCCGCGCTGGCGGCGATGGAGATGGACGTCGGGGTCATCCCCGAGCGGTTCCTCTACGCGCCCGTGCTTCGCTCACGGGCGATGCTCAGCGCCGCGCGTGGCGACCGCCAGGCGGCTCTGGCTGACTTCCTGGCGGTCGGCCGCATCTTTGACGCACTGTCGCTCGTGAACCCTGCGGTCTCCTATCCCGCGTGGCGCTCGGCAGCCGCGCTCGAGCACCACGCGCTCGGGGCCGAGACCGAAGCACTGGAGCTGGCCTGGGCGGAGGTCCACCTCGCGCAGCAGTGGGCGGCGCCGAGGAGCCTGGGCAGGGCACTCCGGATCCTCGGCCTGATCGAAGGCGGAAGCGACGGAATCAATCGAATCCGCGAGGCGATCGCCGTATTGGAAGCGTCGGCCGCGCGGCTCGAACACGCATACGCCCTCGCCGACCTCGGAGCCGCGCTGCGACGCGCCAACCAACGCGCGGAGGCCCGCGAACACCTGCACCACGCGGTCGAGCTCGCCCAACGGTGCGGCGCAGGCCTTCTCGCCGAACGAGCCCACGAGGAGCTGATCGCGACCGGCGCCCGCCCGCGCCGCCTCGTCCGTACGGGCGTCGACGCCCTCACGCCGAGCGAACGCCGGATCGCCGCCATGGCCGCCGAAGGCATGACGAACCGCGAGATCGCCCAAGCGCTGTTCGTCACGTTGCGCACCGTCGAGATGCACCTCAGCAACGTCTTCCGCAAGCTCGACATCTCGTCCCGCACGCAGCTGCCGCCGGCACTCGCGTCCTCAGCGCCGCCGCTCGTCGCCCCCACGGCCTGACGCGGCGAGCCAAACCCTGCGGTCTTTCCTACGGGTCGCCCCCGTCGCGGCATCGGCCTGGTCGCGCGACGCTGATCACCGCAACCCCAACCAACCGAGATGGAGACCGACATGAACAAGATCCTCAGCTACCGCCGCATCGCTTCCTCGACCCGTCATTTCATCCGGCACTACGTCGAGATGCTCGTCGCCATGCTGCTCGGCATGGTCGTCTTCGCGCTGCCAGCCGACGCTGCGCTGCTCGCAATGGGTACGAGCTCCGGCGAGGTCTACGAAGACGCTCCCGCGTTGATGCTGATCGTGATGACGTTCGCCATGACCGTGCCGATGGTCGCCTGGATGCGCTACCGCGGTCACGGCTGGCAGCCGTCGATGGAGATGGCGGCCTCGATGGTCATTCCGACCCTTGGCCTGCTCGTCCTGCTGGGAACCGGACTCGTGACCGACAGCGCCACGCTGATGGGCATCGAGCACGCCGTCATGCTGCCGAGCATGCTCATCGCGATGCTGCTGCGCCGCGACGAGTACTCGGGCCACGGTCACGCGGTGCACGCGTCTGCCGCGTAGTGCCCAATCGACTGGTGTTCGCCGCGGCGCCTGCCGCGGCGAACGCCGGTCCATGGCTCGTCATCGACCGGCGTCTATGGTGAGACCTCGCATGCCAAGCGCGTAAGCGGGTGCTTGGCGAGTACGGAGGAACCCGCATGGAGCCGACTGTGAGCGCCACGTTCGTGTTCGCCGACATCGCGGGGTTCACCGCGTTGACCGAGGCACACGGCGACGAAGAGGCGGCCGCGCTCGTCGCCGACTTCTGCGCTGCAGTCCGTGCCGAGCTCCCGGCGAGCGGTGGGACGCAGGTCAAGACGATTGGCGACGCGCTGATGCTCAGCATCCCCGATCCCGCCGCCGCGGTGCTCTTGGGCCTACGCATCACACACGAGCTCATGCTCGGCCACGGTGCCCCGGCGGTGCGCGTGGGCCTGCATCACGGCTCGGCAGTCGAGCGTGATGGCGACTACTTCGGCGCGGCGGTCAACCTGGCCGCCCGCGTCTCGGCCGAAGCGAGCGGCGGCGAAGTGCTGCTCACCGGCCATACAGCGGCGATGGCGCCGCAGCTCGAGGGTGTCCTCTACGAGCCGCGCGGCCGCCGCACGCTGCGAAACGTCCGGGAGCCGGTTGAGCTCTTCGCCGCGGTCCGCACCGGCGAATCGAGCACCGGCGCGCTGCCACACGACCCCGTCTGCCGAATGGCGGTCGATCCGGAACACGCTCCCGGCCGGCTTGTGTATCAGGACTCGGCCTACTTCTTCTGCACGCTTGCGTGCGCGGCAGAGTTCGCGCGTGATCCCGAGCGCTTCGCGCGCTGAGGAACGAACAGCCGCGCTCGCGTCGAGTTCGCCTTGCGTGAGCGGGTGCCGCGCGGGCGATCCGCACCGCCCTACGGCGCTAAGTGCTGGCAGTGATGCAGGTGGTGGCCGCGATGTGCATCACTGGCAGCGCCGGAGACGGCTGCGGCCGGCACGATTGCGGCAACGAGCACGGTGCACGCCACCATCGCCGTTGCGAGCGCATTGAACGCAGCGCCGGCGCGTCGTGATCTTCCGGAACAGGTGTTCAGGACTTGGCCCAAGCGTTCACGGACGTCGGTGTCGCCGAGACCGACGAGCGCCGGAGGCCGCTCCGCAGTGGCCGCCTTGCAGATCACGCTCGCCAACGCGACGCGGTCGTTCTTCCGGCGCAGCGCCCAACGGTCCGCGTCGCGCTCGAGGTGGAACGCGAGCTCGCGTACGCCCCGACCGCTGCCCGGAACTGCGCGGCCAAGCGCCCGAAGTCCGACGGCGAGCAGCATCACGAAGCGGTGCCGCCTGGCGATATGCCCCGCTTCATGGTCGAGCCCGGCGGCCAGCTCGTCGTCATCCAGTGATGTGAGGGCTCCGGCCGATACCACGATCCGTGGGCGGATGAGTCCTGCGACCGCAAACAGGACGTCGGAGCCGCCGACGATGACGCTGTTCCTCGGTCCGAGGCCGACAGCATGCTGCGCGACGAGGTGCCGCGCCGCACGGGCGTCACGCACGGTGCCGACGCACATGACCAGGAGCGAGCCGGCCAGCACGATGCCGGGGACGTACAAAGAAAGGGCTGCGACGCCGTGTCCCTCGATGGCCAGCTCGAAGCCGCTCACGGGCGACGGCACGTGAGCGCACCAGTGTGCGAGGTGGACGAAGAGCCCGGTGCGCGGCAGGAAGAACAGCAGGTAGATGACCGCGAGGAGACAGACGATCGCCCGCAGTGCGAGCGAGCTCAGCCAGAGGACGGTGGCCGTGACGGGGGCGACGCGCTGTAGGCGCAGAGCATGCGGTAGGACGATGCCCGCGGCGGTGATCGCTGCGAGCGCCGCAGTCATCTCTTGCGGCGTCTTTCGTGCATCTCGCGCGCGAGCTCGCGGAGATCGGTCAGCTCGTCGTCACCGATCCCACCGATGAGCTGCGCGAGCGCAGCCTCCCGGGCAGCCTTCGAGGCCCCGGCCAGCGCCTGCGCGATCGAGCGCGAGAGATACTCGGCCTCCGACACCAGCGGCCGGTACTCGAAGGCGTTCCCGACCTTGTGGCGTGACAGCAGCTTGCGGTCGGTGAGGCGATTGAGGACCGTCTGGATCGTGTTGTACGCCCCGCGGTAGCGCGGCGGCAACGCGATGCGGACCTGCTCGACGGTTGCCCTCTCGAGGCGCCAGACGGCGGCCATCACCTGTGTCTGCAGCTCCCCTGTGAGCGGCGTCACGTCGGCCATCCCGAGCAAGTATGAAGGCTCCCGGGCCGGCCTGATCCGAAGGGGGGTCCAACAATCAGCTGCCGGCGCCGGGAGCCTCGACAGGAGAGTGCGTAGGAGAGGAAGTACACGTCCTACGCACCGTAGGTTTTACCACGACCCCGCCGGTCGCGTCCGGCGGCCTCGCAGGTCGCGCGAACGGCGGTTTGGCGCTCGTCGATGGCGGACACGAAGGGATGCAGGGAGAGCGGTGCCCCGGGCTGGGAGCCCGGCGCACGGGAGGGGAGACGCGGCCCGCGCGGTCCAGCAACATCACGACCTGGAGGCCGTATGTCCAAGTCAACCTGGTCCACGCTGCTCGTCGTCATCGCGGTGGTGACGCTCGTGCTTCCGGCGACGGCGGCCGGGCGGTCCGCCAAGACCGGTTCGCTCACGCAGGTCGGGCACGAGCCGCTCATGAATCGCGGCATGAACGCCGCCATCGCGGTCCACGGCGACTACGCGTACATCGGCAGCCGCACCGACGGCGGCCACGAGGGCATGCCTCACGGAGGCGTGATGGTGGTCGACATCTCGGATCCCTCCAGTCCCGCGCTGCTGGGTCCGCCGTTCGACGCCAAGCCTGGCGAGTCGTCGCGCGAGCTGCGGGTCTGGAAGTCGCAGGACATCCTGATCGTCCTGAACACCAATTGCGGCGTCGGCGACACGCTGCATCACTGCACCCAGCCGTCGATCAGCAACTTCCGCTTCTACGACATCTCGGGGGCGCACGCGAGCAATCCGCGGCTGCTCCATCAGCTCAATGCGGACACGCACGAGTTCTTCCTCTGGCAGGACCCCACGAATCCCGATCGGGCGCTCATCTTCGCCGGCAACGCCAGCTCGACGTGCGCGATCAGGGGTGGCTCGCCCTCGTGCCCGTTCTCGGTCTGGGACATCTCGCCGCTGCTTGACGGCGAGGCGCCGATCACGCTGTTCAGCGGACTGCACGGCTACACCCGCATCCCAGAGGATCCCGCGCTACCTGTGCAGAAGCCGACCGGTGGCCTGCACTCGCTCTCGATCAGCAATGACGGCACGCGTGCGTACTTCGCGCTCCTGACCGGTGGGTTCGCGATCGTCGACGTGTCCGACTTCGCGGCGGGCCGCCCGATGCCGCAGCCTCGGCCGATCACGCTCAACGCAGCCCGCCCGGTGTGGCCCGGCCCAGGAGCCCACAGCGCGATCAAGTTCTGGAACCGCAACTGGGCCTGGGTGTCCGACGAGGTGTACGGAACGGCGACCGGCGCGGGCCACGGCTGTCCGTGGGGCTGGGCGCGGATCGTCAACATCGACGACCCGCAGCGGCCCACGGTGAGGGCGGAGTACAAGCTGCCCGAGAACGACCCGTCGACGTGCGACGACTGGAACCCGCCGCGGACGTCGTACTCGGCACACAACCCGACGCTGACGCCGAAGATCGCCTTCACGACCTGGCATTCGGGCGGGTTCCAGGCAGTCAGCATCCAGCGCCCGACGCGTCCCTCCCAGCTGGCCGAGTTCTTCCCGGAGCCGCTCGACGAGGTCATGCTCGAGGATCCGCGGCTCTCGTCCGATCCCGACACGGGCCGCCACGAGAAGGTCGTGATGTGGAGCTACCCGATCATCAGGGACGGCCTGATCTACGTCATCGACCTGCGGAACGGCCTGTACGTCCTCAAGTACAGGGGCGACTTCCAGAAGGAGATCGACAAGATCACGTTCCTCGAGGGCAACTCCAACCAGGGCTACGCGCTGTGCTACGAGCCGGTAGGCACAGCCCCCGACTACTGCGACTGACGCTTGAAGGCGAGAGGGCGGCCGGAGCCGCCCTCTCGCTGACTTCAGTGTGCTTCGCGGTCACTCCTCCATGGTCTGCGGGTTCAGGTGATCCACGAGCTTCGAGTGTCCAGGCTTCGGGATGATCGGGCGGTACACGACCATGCCCTGCGCGAGGGCGTTGTTCTCGACGCCGTCAGACGCGTAGACGGGAATCCCCGGTCCGGTCTTGAACATCGGTCCCGTGTACGGGTAGGCGGACCAGGTGCCTGAATCCCGCTGCGGGTCGTAGAACGCGATCTCCTTCAAGCGCGTCGGCTGGCTGAAGTCGATCACGTCGACACCGCCCGTGTACCAGGCATTGACGAGCAGGTCCCGGTTGATGCCCATGACGGCCATGCCCATGTGCGCCGAGCAGTATTCGGTCGCCCCGGGGTCAGGCCGCAGGTCGCCGACGTGGAACTCGCTCAGGAAGCCCCCGTCGATGTCGGTGAAGAACATCCTGCCGGTCTTGTGAGTCCCGCCGGCCGGGTTCCACGGCCGCGGTAGATAGGTCGTCATCGTCGGGCAGCCCGACCCGAACGACTCGTCGACCCAGTTCACCACGGTGCCGTCGTTGTTGAACATCACCGAGTGGAAGAAGTCGACCGCTCCCGGGATCTGCGCGTTGGCGCCCCCGGTGACCTCGTCGTCGCCGACGAGCATCGGGTCGTCGGTCATCGGGATGCCGTCCTCGTCGACCTCCCACACGAAACCCTGCTCGGCGCATGCCGCGCCGGCCATGTTGTGCTCGACGTGGACCATGATGTCGTGGCACGCGACCGCGGCCGGCTCGAAGGTCGGCGGGCACAGCGAGCCCCCGCGCTCGCACCACTCGATCCTGCCGTCCGGGTCACCCGGATAGGAGATCGCCGGCTGCACGTTGAGCTCGTTCGAGGCCGACGGGTTGTTCAGCGGGACCTCGACCACCTGGATCACGCCGTGCAGCGGGTTGGCGGGAAGCCCCGGGTCCTCGTCGTACGGGTTGGCGGTGTTCCGGAACTCCGTGTCGCCGCACGTCGGCCCCGCGCGCAGCGGATAGGAGGACACGTAGACGAGCAGCCTGTTGGTCTCGTCGATCTCGCCCGGCCACGCCGTGATCGTGTGCGCGCCGCAGTCGGTGTAGACCGCCTTGACCTGCGTCACGGTGGCGAACGGGTTCGCCGGGTTGTCGCTCATCTCGAAGACGCGCACGCCCTCCCAGCCGGTCGGATCGCCGTGGTTCGCGCTGCGGGCGGCTCCACAGTTCGGACTCACCATCGTCCGGTCCACCGCCAGCAGGAGAAGGTCGGGGACGCCGTTGCCGTTGCGGTCCCAGACGATCGGGTCGGCCTGCAGGCCGTCGCACTGCACGTCCTTGACCAGTCGGGGCGCCGCGGGATTCGAGATGTCGAAGATCCGCACCCCACCGCGGGGCGGCGTACCGGGCGGGAACCCGGCATCGCCGGTGTAGTAGCCGGAGAACGCGTAGTTCCCCCAGAACGCGAAGTCCGAGTTCGTCGCCTGGTTGGGCGACGTGAACAGCTCGTCCATCTTGAAGCTCTGATCCGGCACGTGCGTGGCAGCTGCCGTGCCAGGTAACAGCCCGACCGTGACGACCGCGGCTGCAAGCAAACGGAGCGCAGTTCTCATGCGCACTCCTCCCCCCTGATGGTGATGAGCGGCTCCGGCCTTGGCCTAGGCCGCCGCCCCGAGACTTGACAAGCTCCTACGTCCTGTAGGAAACCGCTAAACATGGCACGTCAGAAAGCCGACGCATGGGCGCC
This sequence comes from Actinomycetota bacterium, assembly GCA_046728015.1. Classification (GTDB taxonomy): domain Bacteria; phylum Actinomycetota; class Thermoleophilia; order Solirubrobacterales; family 70-9; genus DATAFO01. The sequence continues at coordinate 4,104 of JBKPDQ010000046.1, read as the reverse complement.
GGCCCGCCGGAGGGCCGGCGCCCGATGTCCTGTCAGCCGCTCGGCCGCACGAGCCGGTAGACCCGCCCCGTGGTGCCCGTCGGGCCCGGCTCGTCAGTGGTGAGCACGTACATCTCGCCGGCGAGGTCCTGGCCGAAGCCGATGAGGTAGTGGCCCAGCCTGCGAGTCGGGCTCGTGGCGATCTGCAGCTGCTGCATCTTCCACATGCCCTTCTTGCGCGGCTTGGCCACGAACAGCGAGCCGTCGGGCTCCTCCTCTTCGCGGCTGTAATCGCCGAAGATGTAGTCGCCGGAGAACTGGGGCAGCGCCCTCCCGCGGTACACGTGACCGCCCACGACGACGTGGCCGAGGCCGCCGCCGGCGGGGTTGTGCGCGTTCTGGTACTCGATCACCGGGTCGATGAGCGGATCGCCGGCTCGCGGGTGCGGCGCGCCGACGACGTCAGGACACTCGGCGGGCGATTCGTCCGGGTTGTCCGTGGAGAAGCAGTGCGCGCCCTCCTTGACGTTCCAGCCGAAGTTGCCGCCCTTGACGGCGATGTCCACCTCCTCCCAGAGGTTCTGGCCCGCGTCGCCGACGAACAGCTCGCGGCTGCCGCCCATGTCGAACGACATGCGGTACGGGTTGCGCAGGCCGTAGGCCCACGTCTCGTCGCACCCGTCCGCGCAGCCCGGCGTGCCGGCGAACGGGTTGTCGGCCGGGATCGCGTACGGCGCGCCCCGGTTGACGTCGATCCGCAGGATGTCCCCGAGCAGGTTGTGCTGGATGTCCTGTCCGTTGCCGCCCTCGTTGGCCGCGTACCAGTCCTCGACGTGGCCGAGGCCGACGTCGTCGGCGCCGCCGCCGTCGCCGATCGACATGTACAGGTAGCCGTCGCGCGGCCCGAACGCCAGCGTGCCGCCGTTGTGATTGAACTGCGGCTTGTCGACCTCGAGCAGCACGCGCTCCGATGCCGGATCGGCGCGGTTCGGATCTGCGGCCGAGACGCGGAACTCGGAGAGGCGGGCCGTGTGGTTGTACCCGGCGGGTGCGCCCGGCCGCAGCGGCGCGCTGTAGTACACGAAGAACCGGCCGTTGCCCGCGTAACCGGGATGGAACGCGAGGCCGAGCACGCCGCGCTCGTCGAAGTCGGGCATCAGCGGGACGATCCTGCTCCTGAGGTCCAGGAACGGCGTCGGCAGCAGCCTGCCATCGGCCGTGAGCACGCGAATGGTGCCGGCTTGGTCGACGATGAAGCGGCGTCCGGTGCCATCGGCCACCGGGACGAGGGTGATCGGCGAGGTCAGCCCTTCGGCGACGAGCCGAAGGCCGACAGCCGGACCCTGCGCTTGAGCGGGTGCCGCGACTAACGCGAGCGCGGCGGCTGCGAACAGCGCGAGTATCAAGCGACGCATGAATCTCCTCTCCACTGGATCGTTACTCGAGATCGGCGCATGCGATCTTCGGACCGCCGGCGGTGGTGCCCCCCGGCGGGATGAAATGGATCACGACGGACTGCGCCTCCGGTCGCGCGACCCAGTCCGCGCTTCCGCGCCCGTGGGCCACGCCGCCCGGGTTGGCCGTGATCCCGGCCATCGGGTCGTCCGTCGAGGACAGCCAGAGTTCGTTGGGCGGCATGCTGGGGCCGGCGGGATCGTTCTTGTAGTGGGCGCCGCCAGGGTTCGGGTCCGAGCACGGCGCGTTGTGCAGATGCGCTGCGTACGTCGTCCCCGGTTCGAGACCGCGAACGACGACCTTGGCCGCGGTGCCCGCGTCGCTCCGTGTGAGCTGCGCGAACCCCTCGATCTCAAGACCCATGGCGGTGCCGTCGGGCAGCGTCTGGAACGTGCCGCGAACCTTCGTCGGGCCGGCGAGCGCCGGCGCCGCCCCGAGGGCGGCGATGGCTAGGGCGGTTCCCGCCCACGTCACTGCTCTCATGGAAGCTCCTCTCACGGCGCGAGCGCGTCCGGTCAACCCGGGCTGCGACCGGCCCCGAGGGACCGGCCGCAGCCGACGGGTCACTCGGTCGAGAACTCCTGGGTCTGCGGATTCAGGTGCGGGACTCTGATCGCGCTGCCTGTCACGGGCCCGCTCAAGCGGAACACGTTCAGGCCCTTGGTGATCTCGGACTCGTAGAGGAAGCCGTTGTACCAGTACGTCGACCACGCGCCGCCCAGCTGGGTCGGCACGAGCGGCGGCGGGTCGGACCACCCGACGGTCACTGGGTTCGCCGGGTCCGTGAAGTCGGCGACCCAGGTCCCCGCCTGGTAGTTGCCCATCACCAGCACATAGCGCCCGTTTCGCAGCGGCACCGTGTTGTAGTTGTGGATCGTGCAGTTCTCAGCGGCAGACTGCGGCCGCGGCAGCGTCCACTGGCCGAGCTTGGCGCCGGTGTCGGCGTCGTAGAAGAACGCCGATTTATGCACGTCAGCCTGGGTGACGAACGTGGGCGGATCGTCGTCGACCTGAATCTGGGCACCGTTCGCTTGGCAGAACGGGAGGGACCCACCGCCCGGCTCCCAGCCGAGAATGATCACCTCGCCGTCCCAGGTGAAGGCGGCCGAGTGCCAGTTGCCGATCACGCCGTCCACGCCGGGCTCCTCGATCGTGTAGAGGAACTCCGGGTCGGTCAGGCTCTCGCTGATGTCGAACACGTTGCTCATGTGGCCGGACGCCGTTGCGAGCATGTTCACGTCACCGAGGATCACGCCGTTGTCGTGCGCGGCGTGGCCGCCCTCGAGCGGCTCGCGGCGCACGTGGCTGGCGGCCCCGGGGTTGCCGAGCGGCACCTGGACGATGTCGATCCAGTCGCACGCCTGGTCCGCCGGGGGCAGAAGGTTGTTCCCCCCGGACGTCGCGTTGTAGATGATCGCGCGGTTGGCGTCCGGATCCTTGACCAGGGTCAGCGTGTGCGTGCCACACCCCGGCGAGTCCGCCTGCGGCCGCGCGCTCAGCTCGACTTCGCCGACCAACACCGGATCCTCGAGGTCGCTGATGTCCCAGATGTGCATGCCCTCGAAGCCGGCCGGGACCGTCGTGCCGTCGCAGTCGCGCGGCGTGGTCTTCGGCGCGTTCCACGCCCGGACGAGCACGTCGCCCCATACCACGATGTCGCCCTGATCGCCGTTGCAGCGCGTGCGCGAGATCAGCTTCGGGTTCCCCGGCGAGTCCCGCAGGATCCGGAACCCGTCGTAGTCCCCGTGGAACACGAGGTTGCCCCAGAACGCGAGATCGGAGTTGGCATCGCGCTGGCCATCAGGCACCAGGAAGCTGCCGAAATCGGGGCTGTGGCCCAGCGCGTGCATGTTCTGCGTATGCGGGCGCGTGCCGTGATCCGCCGCTGCCGTCGCAGGCAACGCAAGGAATCCGACCGCGCACACGGTCAGTGCTGCAAGGCGCAATGCTCCTCGCATGGTTCCCCCCTTGTGGATGCGAGGCCGCCGGTGGTCCCTGATCCTGCCGTCGCCCAGGCACACCGAGACTCCGGCGGCTCCGGTTGTTGGCCCGGGAGCCTACCCCTCGAGGCCCGAGTGTCAAGCGCAATTCCGACAGCTCGTGGGACGAGGCGCGTATGGACCAGAATCCTTGTCGCATGGGTTTACTGGGCACCGTGGCTGTCACCGTCCTACTGGATGTGGGATCGCTGCTCAGCGGCTGACTGCTGCCGTCACGCGACGGGGCGCGCGCGACGCTTCGGCGCCTTGACCTCGAGCGCGCCGCTGTGCGACGGTTGCTCCGGGCCAGCCGGGACCACCCCCGGGGAGGAGGTTTGGAGGTATGCGCAAGTCTCTCGTTGCGCTCGTTTCGGGACTGGCGCTCGCAGTGGTTGTTGCCGGCATCGCCACCGCCGATGACGGCGGGCGGCCACTGTCGACCACGCTCACAGGGGCCGAGGAGGCGCCCGGGCCGGGCGACGCCGACGCCACCGGTCAGGCCGACCTCACGCTCAACCAGGGGCAGAACGAGGTCTGCTTCGACATCAGCTGGGCCGACATCGATGGCACGGTCTTCGCGGGGCACATCCACGTCGGACCTGCAGGCGACCCCGGCCCGATCGTCGTGACCCTGTTCACCGGCTCGTTCGCCGGCACGGACTCCGTCAGCGGCTGCGTGCAGAACGTGGAC
>JBKPDQ010000045.1:0-12923 GCA_046728015.1 Actinomycetota bacterium | reverse complement strand
GTCGCGCTCGGCGACCCAGTCGCCCTGCAGCTCCTCCTCGACCATGGCGCGCACCTCTTCGATGCCGACCTTGTCGACCAGCACCTTGAGGCGGGCGCGGGCGCGGTTGACGCGCAGCCAGTCCTGGCGGTCGAAGATGCGTAGGACGGCCTCGGTGTACTTCAGGTACTCGCCGTCGTCGGCGCGAACGAAGTCGATCAACGTGGGCGCGATCCGCGGCATGATCGACGTGCCGCCGCCGATCCGCATCTCGAAGCCCTTGACGCCGTTGCGCTCGCGGGCGATGAACGCCACGTCGTGGATGCCGGTCAGGGCGCGGTCGGTATCGGAGCCGGTGAACGCGGTCTTGACCTTGCGCGGCATCAGCTGCGTGGTGGGATGGCGCACGAAGTAGCGGACGTACGCGCCCACATAGGGCGTCGGGTCGAAGAGCTCGTCGTGGCAGACGCCGGCCCACGGGTCGGCGGTCACGTTGCGCACGGTGTTGCCGCAGCCCTCGCGGCTCGAGAGCCCGGCATCGGAGATCTCGCGGATCAGCTCGGCGGCGTCGCGCAGCGGGATGTGGTGCATCTGGATGTTCTGCCGCGTCGTGATGTGGCCCTTGTTGAGGGGCGCGTACTTCTCGATCACGTCGGCGAACGTCTCCATCTGGCCCGGCGTGATGCCGCCGAACGGGAGCTTGACGCGGATCATCTGGACGTCGGCCTGGCGCTGGCCGTAGACGCCCTGCTTGAGCCGGAAGCCGATGAACTGGTCCTCGGGCGTGTCGCCGGCGAGGAACTTCTCGGCCTCGTTGTCGAAGTCGTCGAACTCGCGCTGGAGGATCGGGATCACGTGCCCGGGGACGTCCTCACGGACTTCCGGGTTCTCGAGCGATCCCTTGCGGCCGGTGGCGGTCGATGGCTCCATCGCGCCAAAGTACCAAATTCGTATCCGAATCCAAGTATTTGGACCTGTTAGGCGCGCTGTGGCTCGCGGTCGACCGCCTCGAGCCGCGCGGTCCTGATCCACGGGCTCTCGCGGTCCTCAGTCGCCGGCGGAGGCGCGGTGTCGCGCAGGAACTGCTCGACGGCCGCCATCACGGCGGCGGCCTCCTCGGGCGTCGCGCTCGAGCCGCGCAGCTCCAGCCGGGGGCGGCGGTTGACCACGGCTGGGCACGATAGCGACGTCCACTGGGCGAGCGTTGCTCTCCGCTAAAATCCCTGGAAGGAGCACAAAATGGCGAAGGCGGTCGCACACTGGTCGGATGAGCGTCTAGACGACCTGGCCGCCGCCCTGGAGCCGGTGCCCGCCCGCATCGCGGTGCTCGAGGCGATCGTCGAGCGCCTGGTCGAGGAGAACCGGGCGCTCCGCGAGGAGCTCGCGACCACGCAACGAGTGTTCCTCCAGGTCGCCTGGCTGCTGGTCGCGTCCATCCTCGGCGGGGTCGGCGCGCTGGTCGCCGCGCTGATCTAGCATCGCGCCGTGCGCCAGAAGAGCCCCGAGACCAACGAGGAGCGCCTCGCGCAGCTGAAGGAGCTGCGCGACGCGATGATCCACCACGCGTCCGAGAAGGCGGTCGAGAAGCAGCACGCCAAGGGCAAGTACACGGCGCGCGAGCGGATCGAGAAGCTGCTCGACCCGGGCTCGTTCCAGGAGCTGGACACGTACGTCCGCCACCGGACGACCGACTTCGACATGGCTCGGAACCGGCCGTGGGGCGACGCGGTGGTCACGGGCCACGGGACGATCGACGGCCGCCGCGTCTGCGTCTTCTCTCAGGACTTCACGGTCTTCGGCGGGTCGCTGGGCGAGGTCATGGCCGAGAAGATGTGCAAGATCATGGACCTGGCGGCCAAGATCGGCTGCCCGGTGATCGGGATCAACGACTCCGGTGGCGCTCGCATCCAGGAGGGCGTCGTGTCACTCGGCGCGTACGGGGACGTCTTCCTGCGGAACGTCCGGTGTTCCGGCGTGATCCCGCAGATCTCCCTGGTGATGGGCCCGTGCGCCGGCGGGGCGGTCTACTCGCCCGCCATCACGGACTTCATCTTCATGGTCAAGGAGACCTCGCACATGTTCATCACCGGCCCCGACGTGATCAAGACGGTCACGGGCGAGGAGGTCGAGTTCGAGGAGCTGGGCGGGGCGATGTCGCACAACTCGAAGTCGGGCGTCGCCCATTTCGCGGCCGACGACGAGGACGCATGCCTGGAGGACACGCGCTACCTGCTCTCGTTCCTGCCCCAGAACAACCTGGAGACGCCGCCGCGGGTGGCGCCGTCCGACGACCCGTTCCGGATGGACGCCGAGCTCGACTCCGTGGTGCCGGACAACCCGAACAAGCCGTACGACATGCGCGACGTCGTGCGGCTCGTGGTCGACGACGGCGAGTTCTTCGAGGTCCACGAGCACTACGCGCAGAACATCGTGTGCGGGTTCTCGCGGCTGAACGGCGTGTCCGTCGGCGTGGTCGGCAACCAGCCGCGGTCGCTGGCGGGTGTGCTCGACATCGACGCTTCCGGGAAGGCCGCGCGCTTCGTGCGGACGTGCGACGCGTTCAACATCCCGCTGCTCACGTTCGTCGACGTGCCCGGCTTCCTCCCCGGCACTTCGCAGGAGTGGGGCGGCATCATCCGCCACGGGGCGAAGCTGCTGTACGCGTACGCCGAGGCGACGGTCCCGAAGATCACGGTGATCACGCGCAAGGCGTACGGCGGCGCGTATGACGTGATGGCCTCCAAGCACCTCGCCGCGGACTTCAACTTCGCGTGGCCGACGGCCGAGATCGCGGTCATGGGGCCCGACGGGGCGGTCAACATCATCCACCGTCGCGACATCGCGCAGTCACCGACGCCCGCCGAGCGCCGCCAGAAGCTGATCGGCGACTACAAGGCACGCTTCGCGAACCCGTACGCGGCGGCTGAGCGAGGCTACGTCGACGATGTCCTGATCCCGCACGAGACCCGCCCGAAGGTGATCACGGCGCTGGAGACGCTCGCCACCAAGCGCGAGCCTGGCCCGAAGCGCAAGCACGGCAACATCCCGCTCTGAGCGCCGCCTCGAACTGCCGAGGGACCGACGCCGATGCGGGCGGGTCTGTCAGAACACGGTCCCACCCACCCCGCCGTCGACTTTGCGGTCCACGTACGTGGCGCACCGACCCCGCCGGCGGGTCCCCGCAAAGCTCGCCGGCCCGCAGCGCCCTTCCTGCCAACCGCCCGAGGGGCGGTGAGAACGCCGCACAGGGCTCCACCCGAGCGTGCGTGAGCCGGCCACGTTTCGCGCCAGGTGGTGCGCGGGACTGGTGTCTAGGCTGGGCTGATCCGGGTCGAGGAATCAATCGAGATCGCATGCTCGCCCGCGGCGGTCTGGCCGTTGGTGGCCGATCCGCTCCAAGACCCCCGCTGGTGCCGCAAGGTCAAATCGGTCGAGGCAACGGGAGAGCGTCGCTGGATCGCCATCCACACGCCGGTCCCGTTGCGCCCTCCGATGGAGCTGTCGCTCGAACAGCTGGATGTCCAACCGCCGCACCGGCTGACGCTTCGCGAGGAGGACGAGGCTTCCATCTTTCACATCGAGTATCGACTCGAGCCGATCGAGGCAGGCACGCGCTTCACGCAGGTCAGCGAGTTCGAGTGGAAGAAGCTCCCGCGAGTGCTCCACGGGACGTTTGCGCGCGGCGTCCGCCGCGACGTCCGCGGTCAGCTGCGAGCGTTGAAGCGGCTCCTCGAACGCTGAGCGCGTGCCCGGCTCATGGCGGTGGTGGCCGGCGCTTCGCTTCGCCCGTCCGTCGAACCCACTCGCTCCGGACGAGGTTCGAGCGCGGTCCAAACGGCCCGCACGCTCGCACGGCCCCGACGCGGGACGACGGTTGCTACCGATCGGCTCGCTGCCCCTCCGCACCAGTACGCCGGCTGCCGCGAGCGCTGAGGAGCGCGATGGGCGGGATGAGGAGCCGGTTGACCGGCCGCACGAACCATCCTGGGAGAAAGCGATGACGCTCCTCCTGCCAGACCCTCGCGCGCGGATGCGGGTTCGCCGGTCCGCGCAAGAACGCCTGGGTCAGCAGAGCCACGTGCCCGTACTTCTCTGACGGCTCGGCCGTGTGCAGCACGATGCGGCAGAGGTGCTTGGTGCTGACGAAGCCGTACTGGCTGGGGCTTACGAGTCGCGCGGGCGCGCCATGGTCGCTGTCGAGCGGCCGCCCGTTGAGATGTTCTGCGATCAGCACGTTGTCGGCAAGGGCGTCCTCGATCGACACGATCGACCGGTAGCCGTCGAGACCTTGAAATACGACATGGGTGATGTGCGTGTCTGGCGGAACCGTCGGCTCGATGATCTGGCGATAGAAGGTCTCGAACGCGACCCCCTCCCAGTGCAGGTTCGTGGCGGACCACCCAGCGACGCAGTGAAAATCTGCGGTGAGCTCTCGGCGGGGAAGCTTCGCGAGCTCGGCCAGTGGCAAGGCGACGGATTTGGCCACCGCGCCGCTGATCTCGATCACAGGATCGATGGGGACAGCGGGAGCCGGTCGGTGCAGGTGCGTGCCGAAGCGCGGGAACCCATCGATCGGCCGTTGCCCGGGTGGAAGCGTCATGTCGGGACTCCTAGCCAGGATGCCGAGCGAGTTCCGCTCGATCTCCTATCTATACGGGTGCGTATAAATGGAAAGCTAGCATGTTCGCGGTGATGTCAATCCGGTCTGGGACGCCACGGAGATAGGCGATGGCCCTGGCCCGTACGCCTCGCAGCAGATGGATCGATGAGGGGCTGCGGGCGCTGGCCGCCGGCGGCCCCGACGATGTCCGCATCGAGTCGCTCGCGAAGGCGCTCGGCGTCACCAAGGGTGGCTTCTATGGGTACTTCGACGGTCGGCGCGCGCTACTCGAGGAGATGCTCGACGCGTGGGAGCGGGCGATGGTCGACGAGGTGATCGAGCGCGTCGAAAGCGAGGGCGGGAACGCCAGGGCGAAGCTGCGCCGGCTGTTCGCGATCGCCGCCACCAGTGAGGCCCGCGGCCTGCTGAACGTCGACCTCGCAGTCCGCGACTGGTCCCGGCGCGACAAGGCGGTCGCCGAGCGCCTCCGACGGGTCGATAACCGGCGAATGGATTACATGCGCTCGCTCTTCGGGGCCTTCTGCACCGACGAGGACGAGGTCGAGGTCCGGTGCATGGTCGCCTTCTCGCTCTGGATCGGTAACCACTTCGTGGCCGCAGATCACGGCGCCCGCAGCCGCGCGGACGTGCTGGAGCTGGTCATGAGGCGGCTGTTGGCGTAGTAGCCCTCCGCGACGCGATCCCCGTCCGGGCACGGGAACCGGCGAGGAGGCGGCGTCGCGCTCCCCGCTCTCGCCTTCGCCCGCCCGAGTGATCGGTGGCCAGACGACCAGCGCATGGGTGGTGTGCGCCGGCGACCTCCGCGCCGTCTTCGCCGACCGCGCGCGTTACCTCGAGCTCAGGCGACAAGCAGCAGGGTCGTGAAGCTGTGGGGAGACGTCATGACGTCCACGCCGCGTCGGCGCCGGGACCGGGAGCGTAGGCGCAGTACGTGCCGGTGCGGACGGCGCGGTCGAGGTGCTCGCCGAGCCGGGGGTGGTGTTCGCCGATTCGCGCTATCGCTTGGCGGACCGCGCGCGTCACACCGGATCGAGCGCGCTCGGAGGCGGATGCGGCTCGCCGGTCGCGACCACCCAGGCCGACCGCGCGCGAGAGCTCTCGAACGAGGAAGTCGCGCTCGGCGTCGGCCTGCGCCTGCCGCCCCGTGTCCCCGAGGGCGCGTGCCTCCTCGATGTCGTCATCGATCTCGACTAGGCGGCGGCGGTAGGCGGTCTTGGCCCGCTCGTCGAGCATCTCCCCCGCATCGCCGAGTGCCGTCCGTTGCCCCGTTTCAGCGGCGACAAGGTCCAGCACGTGGAATTCGCGGCCAGGGTCGGCGAGGAGCTGCGCGAGATACCGCATGCCCTTGAGATCGCGGACGCGTACCGTGCGCCCCTCGAAGATCACCAACCAGTAATCGCCCTCCCGCCGGAAGACGTTGGCCGTCTCGCTCGGCGCGGCTTCGATCCGGGCGAGGGTCGTGCGGGCCGCCTGTAGCTCGAGAGCGGCCTGGCCCTCGCTGCCGGCGGCTCGGAGCGCCTCGGCGAGAGCCATTCGCGCGATCGCCGCCTCGTAGGGCGCCCCGATCTGGTTCCAACTTCGTGCGGCCGCCGCGCAACACCGCTCCGCCTCCGCCACATTTCCTTCGGCGAGCCACACCCGTCCCCGAGCAAGGGTCGCGCCGGCGACCAGCGCCTTGCTCTGGAAGCGGGCGGCCACCCGCTCCAGCTCGTCGGCAGCGTCACGGGCTCGACCGAGGTCGCCGGCCGCGATCTCGATCTCGACCTGCGCCTCGAGCAGGGGTGCCCGCCGCAGGTCGGTGTCGGGTGGCAGCTCCTTCGACGGGACCTGCGAGGGACGGTCCAGCGCGGCTCGTATCGAGGCGGCCGCCGCGGGGGCGTCTCCCTGCGCCAGGCGCACCAGCGCGAGACCCGGCTGGGGCTCCCACCCAACGCGATGCGCGGCCAGGAGGGCCTCCTCGGCGCCCTCGACATCCCCCTTGCGCAGTCGGATCCGTCCGAGCTCGCTGAGCGGCCATCCCATCTCCCGCCGCAGGTACGGGCTCAGCTCCTCGCAGGCCGCCAGCGCCTCGTGCTCCGCCTCGTCGCACGCTCCGCGCAACCTCAGGATCTCCGCGCGATGCACGCGGCAGCGCCCATGGAGGCTGCCGATGGCGTTCGTCCGGCACCACCGCTCCATCGCCTCGGTCCACTCCTCGGCGACGTCGTACTGCGCGAGTCCCTGCAGGGCACAGACGAGCTCGCAGTACACGAGCCCGGTCGAGAGCGGATCGAGGTCCCCTGAGACTGCCGCCACGCCCGCTTCGTCGAGCAGCGCCAGACCTTCCTCGACATCGCCGTCCAGGATGCGCAGCCGAGCCGACGCCACTCGTGCAACTGCGCATGCGGCTGCGTCGCATCTCGAGCCGACCTCGATCGCGCGCTCGGACCATTGCCGGGCGCCCTGGACGTCGCCCGTCAGCAGCCGCTCGTACGTGCGGACGACCGCGAGCCAGGCGTGCGCGGGCGTCTCCTCCTGGCCCTCGAGCAGGCGTTCCGCTCGGGCGAGCCATCCGCGCACCGGTGCCATCAGCGCGGTGTCCAGGAGCAGGTGCATGGCGACGCGAACCGCTGCCGCGGCCGCGGCGACCGGGTCGCCGGCCTGTACGCACAGCGTGTGCGCGCGCTCCCACGCCTCGATCGTCACGTCGAGATGTCCTGCCGCGTACGCGACCTCGCCGAGCAACCCCAGCTCGGCCGGGCCCATGGGGCCGTCCGCGTCGGCCTTCATGAGGCGGTCGTAGGCCTCCTCCCAATCCCCCCGCGCTGCCGCCTCTCGCGCGTCCGGGACGCTCATCACACCCCGCCGTAACCGGGAGGGATACCGCCGTAACGAACCTGCTCACGCATCTGGGTTGAAGGCCGCCAATCCAAACAAGGAGGAGTCATGGACCGTGCAAAGGTCAACGGCGTAGAACTGGAATACGAGGTGCGCGGAACCGGCGAGCCCGTGCTGCTGATCGACATGCTCATCGCCGACTGCTTCGTGCCGCTGCTTCCGGAGCCGGCGCTGGCGCACCGTTACCAGCTGATCCGGTACCACAAGCGGGGTTGGGTCGGCAGCACGCACACTCCACCGCCGGTGAGCATCGCAGAGCACGCCGCCGACGCCGCGGCGTTGCTCGAGCACATCGGTGTCCGGCGCGCTCACATCGCGGGCCATTCCACCGGCGCGTCGATCGGAGCCCAACTGGCCCTCGACCACGCCGAGAAGGTGCATACGCTCACGCTGCTGGAGCCGACGCTGGTGTCGTTGCCGCTCGGCGGTGCGTTCTTGAAGGCCGCCGGCCCCGTGTTCGAGGCATACGGAAACGGCGACCACTCGGGCGCCCTGGCCATGTTCGTCGCCGCCGCAAGCGGCCTCGAGTGGGAGGAGTGCCGAGCGCTGCTCGAGGAGCGGATCCCGGGCGTGGTTGCGCAGTCGATCAAGGATGCCGACACCTTCTTCGGAGTCGAGCTGCCCGCCGTCGCCGGGTGGACGTTCGGGCCCGAGCAGGCCGCCGCCATCCACAGGCCGGTCCTATCCGTGATCGGCGCGGAGACCCAGCCGCTGTGGGTGGAGATCGCCGAGTTCCTCCGCTCCTCGCTCCCGTACGTCGAGGAGCTCACGATCGACGGCGTGGGCCATCTCCTGCAGATCCAACGTCCCGAGCCCGTCGCTCAGGGGATGGCGGGGTTCCTGGGGCGACACTCGATGGTCGGCGACGAGGTTCGCGCGTAGCCGCCTTGGCGGGGCTGACCGACAAGGATCGAGTGGTCAGCTCGGGAGGCCGAGGCCGACTCTTGGGAACTCCTCGGCCATCCTCGCGCCGACGAGCTGGAGAGCCGAAGCCGGGCGGATCATCACCTTGAGCTCGGTGATCAGGCCGTCCTCGTCGAAGGTGAGCTTGTCGATCCCCTCGACCTGCTTCCCGTCGACCTCGGTTGCGAACTCCAGGATCGCGACACGGTCGTCCGGGTCTTCGAGTTGGTGCAGATAGCGGAACTTGCCGCCAATCACCAGCACCTGCTTGGCCGCCCGCAGGACCTTCAAGACCTGATCCCGGCCCTCATACGGCTTGAACAGCACCGGGCTAAGGAACGCTGCGTCCTGGTGGAACAGCTCGGGAAGCTGATCGACGTCCCGTTGTTCGACGGCGGCGCGGAATCGATCAGAGAGCATCGCCCGCAGCCTAAACGCAGCAGCTCCTCCGAGGACGGCACATTTGAAGAAGACAACCGCGCACCTCACAACTACGTTCGCGACTCGACCCGCGATGAGTTGTGCCCTCCGTCGCGGTCTACCGTCTTGGATACCGACGACAAGCGAGGAGCAACGACGTGGAAGGTGTGGTCGAACAGCGGCGACCCGAGCGGATCGGCACGGCGGTCGCCGCGCAGGGCCTGGTCAAGACCTACAAGAGTCGCAGCGGCGACATCGAGGCCGTGCGGGGCGTCGACCTCCAGGTCGAGGCCGGTGAGGTCTTCGGGTTCCTGGGGCCGAACGGCGCCGGGAAGTCGACGACCGTGCGGATGCTGACGACGCTGCTGACGATCACGTCGGGCACCGCGAGCGTGGCCGGCGTCGACGTCGCCGGCGACCCCGACGAGGTGCGGCGCCGCATCGGCGTCGCGCTGCAGGAGGCCGGGCTCGACCCGCGGCAGACCGGCCGCGAACTGCTGATCCTGCAGGGTCGGCTGTTCGGCCTCTCAACGCGCGAGGCGGCGGAGCGCGCCGTCGACCTGCTCGCGCTGGTCGAGCTCGAGGAGGCGGCCGACCGGCTGATCAAGGGCTACTCGGGCGGGATGAAGCGCCGGCTCGACCTCGCCTCCGCGCTCGTGCACCAGCCGGAGGTGCTGTTCCTGGACGAGCCGACGACCGGGCTCGACCCAGCGAGCCGGCTCACGGTCTGGGACGAGGTCCGGCGGATCAACGAGCGCGGCACGACCGTGTTCCTCACCACGCAGTACCTCGAGGAGGCCGACGCGCTGTGCGACCGGCTGGCGATCATCGACGACGGCCTGATCGTGCGCGAGGGAACGCCGGAGCAGCTCAAGGCCGACCTGCGCGAGCGGCGGGGCCTGACGAGCGACCCGACGCTCGATGACGTGTTCCTGGACGCGACGGGTCGCACGCGCGACCGCGTCGCCGGTGACGTGCAGGAGGTGGCGGCATGACACAGGCATGGGTGCTCGGACAGCGCGCGCTGCGCGAGGGCTGGCGGACGCCCGAGGCGCTGCTCCCGACTCTGTTCATCCCGCTCTTCTTCCTGGTCGTCAACGTCGGCCAGGCCGCGAAGATCTTCCCGGGCGAGTCGACGGCGTTCCTGCACGGGCAGGGCTACGGCGCCTTCCAGCTGCCGAGCTCGCTGCTGCTCGCCGCGTCGTTCGGCACGGCCGCGCTGTTCCTGGTCGAGGACATCGAGGGCGGCTACTTCGACAAGCTGCGGGCAGCGCCGGTCTCCCGCTCGGCGCTCGTCATGGGCCGCCTGATCGCCGAGGGCGTGAAGGGCCTGCTGATCGCGGCGGCGATCGTGCTACTCGGCCTGGCGTTCGGCATCTCGATCGCGAGCGGTCCGCTCGGCTTCGTGCTGCTCGTCAGCCTGACCGCCCTGTGGTCGGTCGTCTTCGTCGGCTTCATGCAGCTGATCGCGCTCAAGACGCGCAGCGCGGCGGCCACGAACTCCGCGGGGCTGGTGTTCTTCCCGCTGCTGTTCCTGACGCCGAACTTCGTGCCACGGGACCTGCTCACCAGGCCGATGGAGATCGCGGCGACGCTCAACCCCGTCACCTACGTGATGGAGGCGCTCCGCTCGCTCATCCTGCAGGACCTCGACTGGAGCCACATCTGGCCCGGCTTCCTGGTCGTCGCCGTCCTCGGCGCGCTGATGCTCGCGCTCAACGTCCGGCTCATCCGCAGCTATGACTGAGGTGCTCAACACGCTGGTCGGCGCCTGGAACACCGAGGCGACGCACCCGATGTCCCCCGGGCTCGTCGTCCCCGGCCGCACGACGTTCGAGTGGCTGGAGGGCGAGAAGTTCCTCATCCAGCGCTCGCAGGCGCATCATCCGGTCTTCCCGGACTCCATCTGGGTGATCGGCGACGGCCTGGCGCACTACTTCGACTCGCGGGGCGTGCAGCGCGTGTACGAGGTGAGCGTCAGCGACGGCGTCCTGCGGATGTCGCGCGACCAGCCGGGCTTCTCGCAGCGGTTGGTCGGCACCTTCTCCGACGACGGCGACACGCTGACCGGACGGTGGGAGCTGTCGCGCGACGACGAGACCTGGGACGCCGACCTCGAGTTCGTGTACCGGAGGGCCAGGGGGTAGAACCTCACACCGCCGGCGCCGGGGACGTTTCACGGCCATGTTCATGATCACTCCCCTGCCGGCGGGCGAGGTCGACAGCGCGAATGGCGTCGCGCGACACAAGGTCGCCGACGGGCCGCTGCCGTGCCGGCGCTGCCTGCGCAACGCCGAGGTCGGCGACCCGCTCGTGCTCGCCTCCTACAACCCGTTCGGCGTCACCAGCCCGTACACCGGCGACGGTCCGGTGTTCGTCCATGCCGACGGCTGCGCGCCGTTCCGCCCGGTGCAGGGCGCCGTGTCCGAGCAGGTCGCCGGACGGATGCTGTCGATCCGCGCCTACGACGAGGACGCGATGATGACCGACGCGGCGGTCCTGCCCGGCGAGCGATTCGAGGACGGCGTCGCCGAGCTGTTCGACGACATGCGCGTGGCCTTCCTGCACGTGCACTTCGCGGGGCCGGGCTGCTTCGCGTTCCGGGTCGATCGCGCCTAGGTCATGAGCTCGGTCGTCACGGAGACGGCGCGGGTGAGGGCATCGCCGACCGGGGATCGCGTCTCGAGTTTGCGTACGAGCTCGCGAAGCTGCTCCTCGGTCGCTTCGCGGGCCGCGAGCTGGATGCGCACGGTGACGGAGAGCGGGCCGGGCGGGACGCCGTCGCCCACGCCGAGCACGCCGCGCGAATCCGACTCGCTGTCGACGGTGACGGTCAGGTCGGTGAGCTCGATGCCCTCGCGGGCCGCCTCCATCGCGATCACCGTCGCGTCGCACGACGCGAGGGCGGCGCGCATGAGCCATCCAGGGGTGGGGCCGGTCGCGCCGCCGCCGACGTCCTCGCTCATGTCGGTGAACATCTCGGCGTTCGGACCCTGTACGCGGCACCGGAGGCCGTCCTGGAGCGTGGCGACGGCCGTCGTGTCGGGGCCGGCTCCGGCTTCCGGGTGGCCGGCGAGGTAGTCCGCCGCCGTCTCGACCGCGCTGCGAATCGACTCCACGTTGCTCCTCTCGGGGACTGGGGGATGCCTATTGTCCCCGTGTGTTCACGCCGTTCCACCGCGGGGGCTCCGGGCCGCCGCTGGTCTGTCTGCACGGCTTCATCGACACCTGGCGCGTCTGGGAGCTCGTGCTGCCCGCGCTGGAGCGTCATCACGACGTGCTGGCGCTCACGCTGGCCGGGCACGCGGGCGGCCCTCCGATCGAGGGCGAGATCAGCGAGGCCGTGCTCGCGGACGCGGTCGAGCGCGCGATGGACGAGGCGGGATTCGAGCTCGCGCATCTCGTCGGCAACTCGCTCGGCGGCTACGTCGCGCTCCAGCTCGCCTCGCGCGGCCGGGCGCGGACCGTCGTCGCGCTCGCGCCGGCCGGCGGGTGGGCGCGGGGCGACGACTCCTACAAGGAGCTACTCGGCTTCCAGTCGGAGCTGCTTGACATGGTCAAGGCGGCCGCCCCGCACGCCGAGGCGATCCTGGCCTCCCGCGAGGGCCGCCGCCGCGCCACGCAGCTCCTCACGGTCAACTTCGAGCACATCCCGGCTGAGCTGCTCGCGCACTACCTGCGCGGCGCCGCCGCATGCGACGCCGGCGTCGCCCTGATCGACCACGCGCTGCGAACGGGCTTCAGCCTCGACGCCGAGGAGATCACCTGCCCCGTCCGCATCGTGTGGGGGACCGAGGACAGGCTCCTGCCCTGGCCATCCGCCGCCACACGCTTCCGCCGAGACTGGCTGCCCCACGCGGACTGGATCGAGCTCGCCGGCGTCGGCCACTGCCCGCAGCTCGACGTCCCGCTCGAGACCGCCCAGCTGATCCTCGGGTTCACTGCGGTCCCATAGCCGAGTTGCGATCGCTTCACAGCTCCGGGAATGT
The DNA here is from genome assembly GCA_046728015.1 of Actinomycetota bacterium. Taxonomy (GTDB): domain Bacteria; phylum Actinomycetota; class Thermoleophilia; order Solirubrobacterales; family 70-9; genus DATAFO01. Next base: position 134 of record JBKPDQ010000045.1, on the reverse strand, counting down.
CAACGCATGATCAGGGACAGCTCGGAGCCCAGCGCGGTGCAGCAGATCCGGGACGTGGTCGCGCTGGGCGCCTCGCTGGTGGGCTTGATCTACGTCAGCGGCGTGCTGATCGTCGGCCTGCGCCCGCACTACAA
>JBKPDQ010000044.1:0-12394 GCA_046728015.1 Actinomycetota bacterium | reverse complement strand
CGGGCGGTGGCCGAGCGGCATGTGCACGAGCACAACCTGCCGCAGCCGGCGCGCATGCGGCACGAGCGCTTCGGGGGCGGTGGACGCGATCAGCCCGTCGAGCAGCACCACGGCGCCATCCGGAATCCGTCGGACGGCGCCCGCCAGGGCGGCGTGCCCCGCCTCGCCAGGCCGCGGCCAGGCTCCGGGCACGGCGTGCTCGTGCACCGCCCAGCCGACCGCGGCGAGCCCTCGGTAGACCCGGCGGTCGTACGTGTTGCCACCGCTCGGCCGCGCCGGGTCGTCGATGTCGCCCGGGACGATGACGTGGACCTCCGTCACAGCGGCCGCTCGTAGCTCGCCCACGCGACATGGGACTCGCGTAGCGTTACCACCAGCCCATCGAGCTCTCGCGCGCCGTCGCCCACCGCGCCCTCCCGCGCGCGCTCGGCGAGCCGGTCCGCGACGACCCGGGCGAGCGCCTCGGCGGTGGTATTCACGCCCGCGAACTCCACGTCGTCGTCGAGGTTGCGGTAGCCGAGCTCGCCCACCACGGCGCGCAGCGCCTCGGCTGCGCGGCCGATGTCGACCACGATGCCGTCGGCGTCCAGCGTCGCGCGGCGGAAGGTGGCGTCGACGACGTACGTCGCGCCATGCAGGCGCTGCGCGGGCCCGAACACGTCGCCGCGGAGGCTGTGGGCAATCATCATGTGATCGCGGACGGTCACGCTGAACACGCGCTACACCCCGTCGTAGGTGATGGTGTGACAGAGCGCCGGCAGGCTCCCCGCGGCCAGACGCGCCATAACGCCGGGCAGCTCCTCGAAGCGCGACTCGCCGGTGACGAGCACATCGAACGCCGGGTCGCGCAGCAGGTCAAGCGCGAGGGCCAGCCGGTCCGCCGTCGTGCGTCGCGCGCTGCGGGCCGGGGACACCGTCCCGACCTGGCTGGCGCGTAGCCGAAGTCGGCCCGCATGGAACGCGCCGCCCAGCGAGAGCCGCACCTCGGTGTCGCCGTACCAGCTGAGTTCGAGAACCGTGCCCTCGGACGCGAGCAGGTCGAGCGAGCACTGGAGTCCGGCCGACGTCGCGCTCGTGTGCACGACCAGGTCGCACTCGCCGGCGGCGTCGTCCGGCAGCGCGAAGCCGGCGCCGAGCGCGGCCGCGACCTCGGACCGTGACGGGTCTATGTCGACGAGCATGACCTCGAGCACCGGAAAGCGGGCGAGCAGGCGGGCGACGCAGCAGCCGACCATGCCGGCGCCGACGACGGCGACGCGGTCGCCGACCAGCGGAGCTGCGTCCCAGAGGGCGTTGACGGCGGTCTCGACGGTGCCGGCGAGCACGGCGCGCGTCGGCGGCACGTCGTCGGGCACGACGGTTACGGCGCCGGCCGGCACGACGTACGCTGTCTGATGCGGGTACAGACAGAAGACCGTGTGGCCGCGCAGCTCCGGCGGCCCCTGCTCGACGAGGCCGACGTTGAGGTAGCCGTACTTGACCGGCCCCGGGAAGTCCCCTTCCTGGAACGGCGCGCGCATCGCAGCGTGCTGGCTCGGCGGCACGCCGCCGCGGAACACCAGCGTCTCGGTGCCGCGGCTCACGCCGGACCGCAGCGTGCGGACCACCACATCGCCGGGCCCCGGCTCGGGCAGCGCGACCGGCCGAATCTCCCCGCGCCCGGGCGCGCGGAGCCAAAACGCGTGCGCGTCGTCGAGCACGTCCTATGCCTCGGCTTCGTACGGCATCTCTCTGGGAGCGACCGCGGTGAAGGCGGTACAAGTAGTACGGCTGACGGTGAGGCCCGGATTGGTGGCGAGGAGATTGAGGCGTCGCTTTCGCCGGTTGCGGAGCCCGCTCGATCGATCGACGGTGGATCTCCGGTCCAGTGTGTTGGGGAGCCTCGTCGTCTTCCCCGCCTGCGGTTAGCGACAGAGCGAAGGCGACGATCGCGCCCACGGCCGCGCCCTCTTCCACGACCTGAACCACCTCAGGGGATCCTTACGCGCTGCGAGGACCAAGAGGTCCTGAGAGAGTCGAGCCCAAGGACGACCGCTTTGGACGACACGCGATCGACCACGAGAGCGGTAACTGCCTTCATGGCGAGATACTGCGCGGGCGATGTCGCAGGAGAACGTGGAGGCGTTCAAGCGGGCTCTCGAGGCGGCCACCCGTCGCGACCTCGAGGCGCTGTTGGAACTCCTCGATCCAGACGTGGAGTGGCACTCGCGGCTGCCGCTGGCTGGGCGCGATTCGGTGCATCGAGGCCCGGAGGCCGTGCGCGAGTTTCTTGTCGAGACCTGGGAACTTCTCGCCGAGACCTACTTTGAATTCCCGCAGGTTCTGGACGCCGGCGCCGAGGTTGTGGCACTCGGGCACTTCGGCGGCCGCGGCGCGACAAGCGGGGTCGAGACCAAGATGCTCTTCGCCTATGTCGTCGAGTTCAAGGCCGGCAAGGTTGTTCGGGTTCGCGCCTACCTCGACCACGACGAGGCGCTGCAAGCCGCCGGGCTGTCGGAGTAGGCGATGTCGGAGGAGAACGCCGCTGGCCCGTCAGATCATGGATGCCCTCTCGCGACGCGATCTCTCCCGCCTGATCGCCGTGAGCGATCCCGATCGAGTGGTACTCGCTCTTCGCTTCGTTGGGCGAGAAGGGAGGGGTCTACCGGGGCCACCAGGGAACGCGGTAGTACATGAGCGACCTCGGCGACGCGTGGGAGATCATGCGTGCCGACGTGGACGAGGGCCTCGCGGTGGGCAACCTCGCCGTACTCGTCGGTCGCATCCACTATCGCGGCGGGGGCAGCGGGGTGGAAGCCGAGTCGCCGGCGGGCTGGGTGCTCAAGTTCCGCCAAGGAAACCTGATCCGCTCCCGGGCGTTCCGAGAACCCGAGCAAGCCCTCGAAGCCGTCGGGCTGCGAGAGTAGACAGACACCCGCTTTGGACGACGCATGAAAGTCAAGTCCGCCCTGGACCCAGGTCCTCCTATTTGCGAGAGTTCAAAACGGGCGCCGGTCCTGACGACGAGCTAAAGAGCAGGCCCGGGGGCTTGGACCTGCCGCGCTGCTTGGCCGCTTGACGGCCCACGAGATGCGCGCCCCGGTGTCGCGCCGGCGCCCTTTCTCTTCGCCTGCGTGCGCTGCTAATCGGTGACGCTCCGCCGGTAGGCGGCCTCGGCTTGCGCCGCGAGCCGCGCTCTGCAGCTCTCATCTTCTGCCTCGTCGCCCAGGTCCCGGTCGGGGGTGCCCTTCAATGTCGACGGCAGTCAGGTCGCAGACACGGCTTCCGCGTTGTCGAAAACGGTCGTCCAGTCGCCCTTCATGCTGACGATGGTCCAGCCGAGTTCCTTGGCCGCAGCGAGCGACCTCTCGGCCCCCTCGGTGTAGGCGAACTCGCGCTCCTCGTCGTCATGATCGAAGAGCAGGCTGAACGAGGCGGCGGTCAGCATCTCGATGTCGACGTCGGCGTTACCGCCGGCGACGATGGGCAACCGCCCGGTGCGAGCGAAGATGTGCTCGAGCTTCCCCGGTCCCAGCGCGAGGCCTCCCAGGATCTGATCGGTTTGCAGGAGCTTGCCGTCCTTGAACTCATACTCCGGCGCAGACCCGATGACGTCTTCCTTAAAGATGCCCCAGATCTGCTCAGCGAACACCCGCATGAAATCGCGGCCGCCCCCGGAGCAAACGAAGACCCGGAAGTCATGCCCCCTGAGATACTCGAACAGGTCGAGCATCGGCTTGTAGACGAGCTCGTTTATAGCCAACGCCGAGCTGCGGCTGCTTGGCGGTCTCGACCCACCTGCGCACCTGGACGTCGAAGGCGTCCGGCTCGGTGCCGGCCCACGAGCGAGCGACCGCCCGTTCGAGTGACAGCACCACCTCCGGGTCCTGAGTCATCAAGCCCGCAAAAAACGCCTTGTCTTGCTCGATGATTGCCCACCAGTATCCGGCCCGAACACGCCTGCGCCTTCCCTGCGTAGCGAAGTTGCGCCTGCGCCTTCCCTGCGTAGCGAAGTTGCGCTTTGGACTGCCATATCCGGGCTTACCGATGCGGTTCTCCGCAGATCGTGAAGCGTCTCGAAACCGTTACACGTCGATCAGGCGTGTCGAGGCTTCGAATCCCTCCGCTGCAGCGGCTTGCGGAAGATGAGGAACTCGCACGGCACGGCGAGCTGGGGCGCGAGGTGCGCCGCCACCTCCTCGAACGGCGCCGACCGGACGACTTGGTAGCCGAGCCGGGCGTACCAGCTGCGGAGGCGCTCCTTCTCGGGATGGACCCATCCTTTCGGGACGAGCAGCTCGAGTTGCATCGTCGTCGCGCCGTGTGACCGCATCAGCTCCTCCGCCGAGCGCACGAGCACGCGGCCGATGCCGCTGCCCCACCGATCGACCGCCGCTGACACCAGGCCCAGATCAGCCGTGCCCGCATCCACTTGGCGCACGTAGGCGCAGCCGACGAGCCGGCCCTCGAGCGTGGCCGCGAGCATTTCACCGCTGCGGATCGCCTCGGCGATCTCGCCCCGCTCGGTCCGCGTCCAACCGTCAAGCCACAGTCCGGCCTCCCCGATGGCGTACGCCCTGTTGATGAGGCGGACCAGCTCCCCGACGAGGACCTCGTCGCGGGCTTCGTCGGGGGCGAGCGCCGTGACCTCGGCCGTCGGCGGACGTCTGGCGCCGATCAACGCTCAGCCCCCCGGAGCGCGAGACGTCGCATCGGCCGGCGGCCGCGCAGCGCGGCGACGACCCCGCCGTTTCCCTCGGCGACGATCGCGGGGCCCGCCAGCGGGCGAGCGCAATCGAGCGCGGCCAGGCGAATCAGGTCGGCGTCGTCGTCAGCGCGCGCCGTGCGCAGACGCACGGGGCCGAGCTGGGGACAGGTGGGTGGAAGGACCAATGGGCACACGGTGCCACGAAATTGTCCATCTCGCAATGCGAAGATCTGTGGGCACTTAGAAGCTGACCAGATAAGTTGTCGCTGCATGGAGCTCCGCCAGCTGCGCTACCTGGACGCGGTCGCCCGCCATCGCTCCTTTACCCGTGCCGCCCTGGACCTCCACATCGCCCAGTCGGCGCTGTCGCAACAGGTGGGCCGACTCGAGCGAGAGCTCGGCATCGAGCTGCTGCGCCGCACCACCCGTCGCGTCGAGGTGACCGAAGCCGGCGAGCTCGTCCTGGCGCGGGCGCGGCGCGCGCTCGCGGAGGTGAACGGCGTCAGCGCGGACCTGGACGCCCTCCAGGGGCTGGTCCGGGGCACGCTGCGCCTCGGCGGCGTCCCGCCGGTCGGTCCCGTGCACCCCGCCGCGCTGATCGCCGACTTCAGCCGCGCCCACCCGGGGGTGGCCATCACTGTGCGAGAGGACGTCGCCTTCACGCTGCTCGGCCAGCTCCGCGACGGCACCCTGGAACTCGTGATGGCTCTCGTCGCCCCCGACTCCCTCGACGGGCTCGAGGGCGTGCGGCTGGCCGACGAGGAGCTCGTCCTCATCGCACCCCTCGACCTTCCGCTCGCGCGAGCCAAGCGCGTGCGCGTGGAGCGTCTGGCCGGCGAGGCGCTGGTGACCTACGGCGCTGGGTCGGCGCTGCGCGACGCGCAGCTTGCGGTGGTACCGGGCGGTCGGATCGTCGCCGAGGCCAACGAGCTGGAGACCGTGCGGGAGCTCGTCGCGCGCGGGCTCGGGGTGTCGCTCATGCCGCGCTCGGTGGTGGCGTCGCACGGGGACCGCTTGGCCATTCGTCCGCTGAGCCCGCGGCAGGCGCTGCCTGTCTCGCTGGTCTGGCGGGCGGGCGAGCGCCCGACCCCCGCCGCGCAGGCGTTCCGCGACCACGTGCTGTCCACCATGCGCAACTGACAACCTGGACGTTGTGGACGTCTCGCAGCGCAAGTCGACCGTCAGCCGCTGGATCGAAGCCGCCATCAACACGGGCGACCTCGAGGTCGCCGTCGCTCAGTGCACCGGCCGCGCGGCGCGGCGCACGGAGTCGTGGGTGCCTCCGTTTCGGGCCGCGTTTCCCGACGTACGCATGGACACGGTCGAGTTGATCGGCGAGGGCACTACCGTCGTCGGGCGATTCCTGTGCTCGGGCACGCATCGCGGCGAATGGCGTGGCCACCCGCCGACAGAGAGACGCTTCGAGAACGTGGACGAGGTCTACTTCTTTCGCTTCGACGGCGAGAAGATCAGGGACTTCTGGGGCCTCGAGGACACCGCATCGAGGCTCCGCCAGCTCGGCCTCCCGTTCGACTGATCACGCTGGCCCGGCTACTCTCGGACCGTGGGCGACGAAGGGAGTCGAAGGTGACAAGCAATCCACCCGATTCGCTCGACGCCCTCGAGCCGCTCGTCGGGAAGTGGAGCATGGTCCCTCGCTTCCAGGGCATGCCGCCCGTCGAGACCGGTGCTCCGGTGAGTTTCGAGTGGCTGTCGGGCAGGAGATTCCTGATCCAAAGCTGGGAGGTCCCGGTGCCGGAGGCGCCGGACGGCATCGCGATCATCGGCGCCGATCCGACGAGCGCGGGCAACTACCTCCAGCACTACTTCGACTCGCGGGGTGTCGCCCGCGTCTACAGGATGAGCCTCGCGGACGGCGTCTGGAAGCTGTGGCGGGAGGAGGCGGACTTCTCGCCCCTCGATTTCGCGCAGCGGTTCACTGGGACTTTCAGCGAAGACGGTGAGACGATCGAGGGCGCCTGGGAGATTTGCCACGACGGCAAGGCCTGGGAGCTCGACTTCGAGCTCACCTACAGGAGGCGGGGCTGACCGCCGTCAGCGGTCGTCGCCGCTGCCGAGAAGTCGTTCGAGAGTCTCGACGATCGTCCGGGCGTGCTCTCCGCTCGGGTCCCGGTCCGGGTTGAAGTCCGCCACGGAAACACCGATCAGGTTCGGGGCCGCGACGAGCGGGGCGGCCAGCGCGACGAGCTCGTCCCAGCTCAGCCCCAGGGCCTGCGGATAGCTGACCGCCGGAAACGCCGCTTCATCGAGGACGTCGAGGTCGAGGTGCAGCCAGGCCGGCCGCCCGGCCATCCGGTCGTACGCGTCCGCACCCACGGTCGCTGCGCCTCGAGCGTGGATCTCGGGCGCGGTCACCGCGTGGATCGCGGGATCCAGTCGGGCGTTCTCCTCCGCGACGTCGGAGCTGAGCTCGTTGGGACGATGACCGAGCAGCACCACGGCCGCAGGGTCGAGCGACGGCTTCTCGTCCAGCAGCCCGCTCGGCCCGTGGCCGGTGAGGATCGCGAGGTCCATGTCTGCTGCCTCGCCCGTCGGGGAGCTCTCGCCGTCGTAGAAGTCGGCGTGGCCGTCGACAAACCACAGGCCTGTCCCCGGCCGCACGGCGGCGAACACGCCGAGCAGCAGCGTGCAGTCGCCACCGACGACGAGTGGAACCTCGTCGCCGTCCAAGAGCGAGCGCACACCGGAAGCGACGGCCGCCGAGGCGCGCCGCACGTCGGCAGCGCCGATCACTCCGGTTTCGGGATCGCGCCTAGCGTCACGGATTCGCGCATCCGCCTCGCCGGCGGCGCGCGCACCCAGTCGCTGGATGAGCCCGGCTGCGCGCAGCGCGACGGGCGCGTGCTCCTCGCCTCGGCCCTCGCCCGACGAATCGAGCGGCGCGTCGAGAACGGCGAGGCCTCTCATGTCGGGCAGTGTGACGTGGCGTTCGCAACGAGCCCGTTATGCGGTCGATCGATCGGGTAGGCGTCTATTAGGAATAAGCAAGTCGAAGAGGTGATGCCCAATCGCTACGCAGACCGAAACGCAGCGAAAGGCGGCTGCTCAGAAGGCGGCGGCGACCCGCCGGGAGAAGGCCGCGAATCGAAGCCGCGCTGCGCGCAAGGCCGCGGAGACTCGGGCCAGGGCTCAGATGAATCGGGCCCAGGCAGTCGGTCTACAGGCTCAGCGCGCTGCAGACACGGCACTGGGCGCGACGCTTGAGGCCGGCGAGAGCCTTGGCGAGACGACCAAGCGGTTCCGCAAGCCTGGGCCGGAGCTCAAGCGCTTTCGCGATCGTCTGAACAGCGAGGCGCGGAAGGCCGAGCGCCGCGGGACGCAGGCTCGCAAGCGCGCCCAGCGCGAGCTCAAGCAGCAGCGCGATCGGGCGTTGCGGGCCGTCCGCGGCAAAGGCCGCGAGGGCGAGCATCGTGTCGAGGACACGCGCCGCGAGGCCGAGCAACGGTTCTCTGACATCCAGTCCAAGGCGGAGGACCTCATCGGACGCTCAAACGAGCGAGCGCGCAGCGTTACCTGACCACATGAGCCGTTTGGTCGGGACAGAATGGGGCCCCCTGCCGGGGCCCTTTTCTGATGCCGACCACCCCTAGTTGAGATGAAGCCCGTTCGCGTCGGCTGCTCGGGCTGGAACTACACACACTGGCGCGAGTCCGTGTACCCCAAGGGGGTGCCGCAGCGTCAATGGCTGTCGTACTACGCGACGCTGTTCGACACTGTCGAGGTGAACGCCACCTTCTACCGGTTGCCGAGCCGCGAAACGGTTTCCGCCTGGATCTCCAGCACCCCGGACGACTTCGTGTTCTCGATCAAGGCGAGCCGCTACCTCTCCCACGTCAAGCGGCTGCGCGGAATCGCCGACGGGATCGCGCGTCTGCGCGAGCGGATCGAGCCGTTGCTGAACACGCCGAAGATGGGCCCGTTGCTCTGGCAGCTGCCGGAGAACTTTCACCGCGACGACGAGCGCCTAGCGGAGGCCTTGGAGGCACTGCCGAACTGGCGTCATTGCATCGAGTTCAGGCACCCGAGCTGGTTCATTGGAGACGTCATGGCGATGCTGCGCGAGCATGGCGTCGCGCTCGTGATCGGCGACCATCCGGAGCGCCCGTTCCAGCTGCACGAGCTGACGACGGACTGGACGTACGTGCGCCTGCACCACGGCAAGCGCGGTCGCCGAGGCAACTACTCGCAATCGGAGCTGGAGACATGGCGGCGCCGCATCGCTGCCTGGCGTGCCGACGCCGAGGTGTTCGTCTACTGCAACAACGACTGGGAGGCGTTCGCGGTGCACAACGCCAGCTGGCTTCGCGACCGTTTCCGGGCCGCTTGAGCCGGGTAGGCGGCCGCCATGGAACTCTCACTGCTGCTGATCATCATCGGCATCGTGCTCGCCGTCCTGGTTCATTACGGGCTCGGCATCGCGTGCATCCTGATCGGCTTGGTGTTGCTGCTGTGGCCGCGCCTGACGGCCTGGCGCACCGATCGGACTACGACCCGGGTCTGACGGCCGCTACGGTCGGTGCAGGATCTCGAGCTTGATCCCGTCCGGGTCGTAGAAAAAGACCGCGTAGTAGCCGGGCGTGTAGTCGTACTCGCGGGGCTCGCTCTCGATCTCGGCACCCCGCTCGACCAGCCACGCGTAGCGCTCGTCGACGCTCGCCCGTGAGGGCGCCTCGAAGCAGATGTGGTGGATCCCCACCGCGTAGCGGTCGTACGGGATGGGGTGGGCGTCAGACTGGCGCTCGCGGAAACTGAGCGCGATCGGTCGCTCGGGCGGCTCGCCCCCGAGGTAGTGCACCGGCTCGCCGCGCTCACCCTCGATCCGCATCTCACGTGTCCAGCCCAGCGGAGCGAGGAGCTCGCGGTAGAAGGCGAGGCTGCGGTCGAGGTCGGAGACGACCAGATCGAGGTGGTCGATGTGCGCGCGGCCCACGCCGCGCTCAGGCGGGCGCGCCGGCGCCGACGTTGCGCGGGTGATGGCAGGCCGCCCAGTGGCCGTTGCCGTAGTCGACCAGCTCGGGCTCGACCTCGGAGCAGATGTCGGTCGCGTGTGGGCAGCGGGTGTGGAAGCGGCAGGCGGGCGGCGGGTTTGCGGGGCTCGGCATGTCGCCCTCCAGCACGAGCGGCTCGCGGGCCTTGTTCTCATTCGGATCGGGGATGGGCACCGCGGACAGCAGCGACACCGTGTAGGGGTGGATCGGCCGGTTGTGCACCTCCTCGGCGGGGCCCAGCTCGACGAGCTTGCCCAGATACATCACCGCGATCCGGTCGGCGACGTGCCGGACGACCCCGAGGTCATGGGCGACGAAGATGTACGTGAGGTTGAAGTCGTCTTGGAGGTCGTCGAGCAGGTTGATGATCTGAGCCTGGATCGAGACGTCGAGGGCCGACACCGGCTCGTCGGCGACGATCAGGCGCGGCTCGAGCGCAAGCGCCCGCGCGATCCCGATCCGCTGGCGCTGGCCCCCGGAGAACTCGTGCGGAAAGCGGTTGTAGTACTCGGGGTGAAGCCCGACCCGGTCCATCAGCTCCTGCACCCGCTTGCGCAACTCGGCGCCGCCGGCCACCCCGTGCAGCGACATGGGGTCCCCGATGATTTGGCCGACCCGCTTGCGGGGGTTGAGCGACGCGTAGGGGTCCTGGAAGATCATCTGCATCTCGCGCCTCAGGGGCCGCATCTGCTTGCGGCCGAGGCCGGTGATCTCCTGGCCTCGGAACCGCACCGAGCCGGAGGTGGGGGTGAGCAGCTGCAGCACCGATCTCGCGAGCGTCGACTTGCCGGATCCCGACTCGCCGACCAGCCCCAGCGTCTGGCCCTCGCCGACAGAGAACGTGACGTCGTCGACGGCGCGGACGGCGCCGACCTGACGGTTGATCAGGACGCCGGACTTGATCGGGAAGTGCTTGACGAGGTTGTTGACCTCGAGCAGCTGGCCGTTGCGCCTCGCGTCGGCCGCCGCGGTTTCCGTGGCGGTGGCTTCCATCAGGCGGCGGGAGCCTCCAGCCCGATATCACCCGAGTCGAGCACGCGCAGGTTGCGCTTCTGCTCGGGCGGGAGCCAGCAACGGTCGGCGTGGCTGCCCTCGCCGATCCGAACCTCAAGCGGCGGCACCTCCGTGCAGCGGCTGAAGGCGTGGGGGCAGCGCGGGCGGAAATGGCACCCCTGAGGCGGGTCGATCAGCGAGGGCGGCTGGCCCTTGATCTGTGCCAGGCGGTGGCTACGCGGGCGGTCCAGCCTGATCACCGACCCGAGCAGGCCCCAGGTGTACGGGTGCTGCGGGTCGTAGAAGATCTGATCCAGGGTCCCGGTCTCGACGATCCGCCCGGCGTACATCACCACAACGCGATCGGCGATCTCGGCCACCACCCCGAGGTCGTGCGTGATCAGGATCACGGCCAGCCCGCGGTCGGAGTTGAGGCCCTCGATCAGCCCCAGGATCTGTGCCTGAATGGTGACGTCCAGCGCCGTGGTGGGCTCGTCGGCGATCAGGATGTCGGGCTCCAGCGAGATCGCCATCGCGATCATCGCCCGCTGGCGCATCCCGCCCGAGAACTCGTGCGGATAGTTGTCGGCCCGTTCGGGCGCGTCCGGGATTCCGACCGCCTCCAGTAGCCGTACCGAGCGTTCGCGCGCCTCGTCCTTGGAGACCTCCTCGTGCGCCTGGATCTGCTCGATGATCTGGTCGCCGATCTTGTAGACGGGGTTCAGCGACGTCATTGGGTCCTGGAAGATCATCGACAGTCGCGCAGCCCGGATGCTCTGAAGCTCGTCCTCGCTGGCGGCGACCAGATCGGTCCCGTTGAGGCTCGCACGACCGTCGATGCGGGCATTGGGGCCGCGCGTGAGTCCCATCAGCGACAGCGCCGTAACCGACTTGCCGGATCCCGACTCGCCGACTATGGCCAGCACCTCTCCCTTCCGGAGCTCGAACGAGACGCCGTCGACCGCCTTGACCAGGCCCTCCTCGCTCTGGAAGGAGACCCGAAGCTCGTCGACGTTCAAGAGCGACTGGTCTGACATCAGGCTGCAGACTCGCCGGCCTCGAGCCGGACGCGCGGGTCAAGGGCGGCGTAGGCGATGTCGACGACGGCGTTGAAGAAGACGACGAAGAAGGCGCCGAACATCGTCACGGCGAGGATCGGCGGGACGTCGAGCTGGCCGATGGCATCGGCGGCGTACTGACCCACGCCCTGGAGGTTGAAGACGGTCTCAGTGAGGATCGCGCCGCCTCCGATCACCACCGCGAAGTCCAGCCCCCAGAGGGTCACGATCGGGACCATCGAGTTGCGGAGGACATGCTTGATCATCACCCGGCGCTCCGAGAGCCCCTTGGCCCGCGCCGTGCGCACGTAGTCCTCGTTCATCGTGTCGAGGATGTTTCCGCGCAGGACTCGCGAGTAGAGCCCGATGAACAGGATCGCGAGCGCGGTCCAGGGCAAGATCAAATGGTGGAACCACTCGAATGGGCTCTCGGTGAACTCGACGTAGCCTCCGTTCGGGAACAGCTCGAAGCCGAGCTTGTTGGATAACTCGAACCCCAGGTACTGGTTCATCTTCGCCCCGATCCATAACACCGGCATCGAGATCCCGATCAGCGCGAGCACGGTCAGAAATCGGTCCGAGAACTGGCCGGCACGCATCGCGCTGTAGAGCCCGAGCCCGATACCGAACGCCATCCAGATGATCGC
>JBKPDQ010000043.1:0-5557 GCA_046728015.1 Actinomycetota bacterium | reverse complement strand
GAGTCGTGCCCCGTGCACCGGCGGATCCTGAAGCTTCGCCCAGCGTGGTCGCGAAGCTCCAGGAGAGCCACCCGATGATACGACGCATCACGGGTTCCGTGGGCAAGCTCGCCGTGGACGATGGCGGCAGCGGACCGGCGGTCGTGTTCCTCCATTCGCTCGCCGGCCACTCGGGTCAGTGGGCGGCGCAGTTGGAGCATGTGCGGAAGACCCGGCGAGCGACCGGGTTCGATCTGCGAGGGCACGGCCGCTCCGAGGCTCCCTCCGACGGGCAGTACCGCATCGAGGCCCAGATGGTCGACGTGGACGCCGTGGTGGACGCGCTGGGGTTGGAGCGGTTCGCGCTGGTGGGGCACAGCTTCGGTGCCGGCGTCGCCCTGGAGTACGCGGCCGCCAGGCCGGCGCGGGTCACCCACCTCGTGGTAGCGGATCCGATCGGCGACGGGACGCAGACCCCTGAGGCTGAGGTTCGCCCCTTCCTCGAGGCGCTGAACTCGCAGGCCTACACGGAGACGATCGAGGGTTACTGGAGCAGCATCGCGGGCTCCGACGGCGCGGTGCTCGAGCGGCTGCTGGCCGATCTGCGCGCTACACCGCGCGAGACCGTGGTCCGCGGGCTCCATGCGGTGATGGCCTACGATCCCAAGCCCGCGCTCGGACGGCTGCGCGTGCCCTCACTCGCGGTGGTGACGCCGGCCAACGACTTCCCCTACAGCATGCACAAGGTGGGCTCGGGTCTGCCGCATCGCGTCATCGAGGGCACCGGCCACTGGCTTCAGATCGAGCGGCCGGCGGAGTTCAACCGCATCCTCGACCAGTTCCTGGCGCAGAAGAAGGGCTGAGTCGGCTCGTCAGGCCTGGAGGACGTAGTCCTGGTAGAGCGCGTCCAACGCGCGCTCCGGATCCGAGCACAGCCCCTCGTGAATGGGCGAGGTCTGCAGCACGTCCGAGCGGGGAGAAGTGAGCCAGTGGAAGCGCTCCGAAGGCGGCTCGAGCGCAATCGGTCCTGCCGTGGCGTCGCCCCTGCAAATACCCTCGAAAGTCTCCAGGTACCGCACCAGCAGCTCGTGATCGAGTCCCGGGAACCGCTCGCGCAACCGGGCAGGGTCGTTGAGCGCGCGCATGCCGAGGAACTCGACGGTGCGCGCGTGCAGGATGACGCCGATCGGGGAGAAGTCGCCGAGGTGCACGTGCGGAACGACCCGCAGCACAGCGAAGTCGTAGGCCACCCGGCCGTCGCCGGTCACCGGCGGGCCGCCCGTCGCTGGGGAGTGGTCCGACGCATCCGCTCACGCGCCTCGACCGCCGCGGCGACAAACGCGCGGGGCGCGCTGAGCCGGTCGGTCAGATAGTCGCGGTACCGTCGCCGGTGAAGATCGGGGCTTCCCTCCTGCTCGAACTCCGGCCCGGTAAGCAGCTCGTCCGGGACGGCGCTCAGGATCTCGTCCAGCGCCCGGTCTCCCACCGCCGCGACTGCCGATTGATCGACCGCATCGATGCCGTCGCTCCAGCCCAACAGGACGTGATTTCCCACCAGCGGAAACGGGCCACGGGTCTTCTCCGGAGTGACGTTGGCCCAGTGATGCTGCACGTAGAGCGCGGCGCCGTGGTCGATGAGCCACGGTCGGCGTTCCCACACCAGGAGATTCGGATTCCGGTGCGTGCGATCGGGGTTGGTCACCAGGGCGTCGAGCCACACGACTCGCGCGGCGAAATCGGGAGTGATCACGGTGCCGGCCGCGGTCGGATCGAAGTTGAAGGCACCGTCGAGGTAGCGGAGCCCGACGTTCACGCCGTGACTCTGCCGAAGCAGATCCTGGATCTCGGGATCGGGCTCGCTCCGGCCGAACGGCGCCGGGAGGTCCACCAGCGCGAGTTGTGGGACCGACAGCCCGAGCCGCACCGCCAGCAGCCCCACGATCAGCTCCGCGACCAGCGCCTTGGGACCCTGCCCCGCGCCCCGGAACTTGACGACGTAGAGGCCGTCCTCCGTATCCACCACTGCGGGCAGCGAGCCCCCCTCGCGCAGCGGCTGCACGTATCGCATCGCTGTCACCCGCGGGATCGGCCCTGTCGCCAACGGCGCTACTCCAGGCCCAGCTCGACAGGCTCCTGCGTACCGGGCCTCAGCTCTTCATGGCGGCTCAGCATCCGGACGCAGGTGTTCCATCGCAGAATCGATTCATCGTTCCCGGGGGACCGCATCGCCTCGGCCTTCTCGTACCACCTCAGCGCCTCCGTCAGCCAGTGGTAGGCCCTCTCGCCCGATCCCGGCGTCTGCGGCCGGAGCTGCGCCTTGGCGCAGCGCTCGCACACGATGCCCGCGTAGTAGGCGCGCTTGTACTCGTCCTCGAGCCGGGGGAGCAGCTCCTGGGCTCGCCGCACGCCTTCGGTGGGGCCCTGGTCGAACTGGTCGGTGATGGCCAGAATCAGGGTGACCAGGGCCTGCTGATTGTCGGGATCCACTTCCAGCACGTCGATACAGATGCTCTCCGCCGAGGACGGGTCGTTGATGAGCCGATAGCGCTCCGCCTTCTGCAGCGCCGCCGGCACGCCTGCCCGGGAGATCGGCTTGGGCTCGAGGGTCACGCCTCGGTCTCCCTCCGGCTGAACACCTTGAGCAGCCGGCCCACCGGGTCGAAGAACTCGTCCACCACCCGCTCCTTGAGCGGAATGATCGCGTTGTCGGTGATGGTGATGTGCTCCGGGCACACCGCGGTGCAGCACTTGGTGATGTTGCAGTAGCCGATACCGTGGACCCGGCGAAGGTCGGGCACCCGGTCCTCGACGTCGAGCGGATGCATCTCCAGCGCCGCCGCGTGGACCAAGAACCGGGGGCCGATGAATGCATCGTGAAGCTGGTGGTCCCGCAGCACGTGGCAGACATCCTGGCACAGGAAGCACTCGATACACTTGCGGAACTCCTGTACCCGGTCCACGTCGGACTGCGCCATCCGCCAGGTGCCGTCGGGCGCATCGGGCGCTCGGGGCCGGAACGGCTTGATGCGCCGTTTGACGGCGAAATTCCACGACACGTCGGTCACCAAGTCCTTGATCGGCTTGAAGGCCCGCATCGGCTCCACGCTGACCGGCTTGTCCAGCGGCAGCTCGCTCAGCCGGGTCATGCACATGAGCTTGGGCATGCCGTTCACCTCGGCCGAGCAGGAGCCGCACTTGCCGGCCTTGCAGTTCCAACGGACGGCGAGATCGTTGGCCTGCTCCGCCTGGATCTGGTGGATCGCGTCGAGCACGACCATTCCGGGGGCGACGGTCGTGGTGTAGTCCACCAGCTCCCCACCGGTCCCGTCGCCTCGCCAGATCCGGAACGTCGCCCGGCCGAGCGGCTCGGGCTCGGCGCGCGGAGCAGCCTCCGCCTCGACTGCGCCAGTCTCGACCAGGTCAGGCTTGAGCGTGTCGGTCGCCATGGTGCTCCCCACTGATGTCATCCCGAGCGCAGCGAGGGATCTTGCGGGTGCAAGCAAGATCCCTCGCTGCGCTCGGGATGACAGTTTGCTCCATCGCCGCGGTCTGTCATTTCTGCTCCTCGATCACGCGCTTCAGCTCGGCCGGCATCTCGGGTATCGGCTGTCGCGAGAGCTGCATCTCGCCGTCCGGCCCCTTCCGGATGACGATATTGAACCGGCCCGCCGAGGGATCCTTCTCGGGATAGTCTTCCCGAAAGTGGCCGCCGCGGCTCTCCCGTCGGTCGATGGCGGCGCGGGTGACGGCCTCGGACACGATGAGCAGGTTGGCCAGATCGAGTGCCGTGTGCCACCCCGGATTGTACTCCCGGTTCCCGACCACACCGACGCCTCGGGCCTGGTCTCTCAGCCGTCCGATTCGCTCCAGCGCCTCACGCATCTCAGGCTCGGTCCGGACGATGCCCACCAGGTCCTGCATCGTCACCTGAAGATCCTGTTGCAGCTGGTAGGGCCCCCGGCCATCGCCGCCGGCCCCGCGCTCGAACGGCTCGAGGGCACAGCGGGCCGTGTCGTCCACCTGTGCGGGGTCCAGGGTCGCCGGACCATTCGTCTTGGCGAACGCCGCCGCGAACTCGCCGGCCCGCTTGCCGAATACCAGCAGATCGGAAAGCGAGTTGCCTCCCAGCCGGTTGGCGCCATGCAGCCCCGCGGCGCACTCGCCGGCGGCGAACAGCCCCGGGACCGTGGAGCTCTGGGTCTCGCCGTCCACCCGGATGCCACCCATGATGTAATGGGTCGTAGGGCCCACTTCCATGGGTGTCGTGGTGATGTCGATGTCCGCCAGCTGCTTGAACTGGTGGTACATGCTCGGAAGCTTCCTGATGATGTGCTTCTGGGCGTCGGGCAGCTTCTCCCAGATCCAGGAGATGTCGAGAAACACCCCGCCGTGCGGGCTCCCCCGCCCTTCGCGCACCTCACGCAGGATGCATCGCGCCACGTGATCCCGGGTCAGCAGCTCGGGCGGGCGCCGGGCGGTCTTGTCGCCCTGGGTGTAGCGCCACCCCTCTTCTTCGGTGTCGGCGGTCTGGCTCCGGTAGTTGTCGGGAATGTCGTCGAACATGAAGCGCCGACCGTGGCGATTGCGGAGCACCCCGCCTTCTCCCCGGACCCCCTCGGTCACCAGGATGCCGCGCACGCTCGGCGGCCAGATCATCCCCGTGGGATGGAACTGGACGAACTCCATGTCCTGGAGCGCCGCGCCCGCCTGGTAGGCGAGGGCGTGGCCGTCGCCAGTGTACTCCCAGCTGTTGCTGGTGATCGAGTACGCCCGGCCGATCCCCCCGGTGGCCAGCACGATCGCCTTGGATCGGAAGAGCCGGAACCTTCCCCGCTCGCGGTCGTACCCCAGCGCGCCCGCGACCCGGCCGCCGTCGGTGAAGATTCGGAGAACCGTGCACTCCATGTGCACGTCGATCCCCTGGTGAATGCTGTGGTCCTGGAGCGTGCGGATCATCTCCAGGCCGGTCCGGTCTCCCACGTGCGCCAGCCGGGGATATTTGTGACCCCCGAAGTTGCGCTGGAGAATCCGGCCGTCACCAGTCCGATCGAACAGCGCCCCCCACGCCTCCAGCTCCCGAACCCGATCCGGCGCCTCCTTCGCGTGCAGCTCGGCCATGCGCCAGTTGTTCACGTACTGCCCACCGCGCATCGTGTCGGCGAAATGCACCTGCCAGCTATCGCGCTGGTCCACGTTCGCCAGGGCGGCGGCCACACCGCCCTCGGCCATGACCGTGTGCGCCTTGCCGAGCAGCGACTTGCAGACCAGACCCACCGACACGCCGGCCGCGGAGGCGGCGATGGCGGCACGGAGCCCGGCCCCGCCCGCACCGATGACGAGGACGTCGTGATCGAAGGTCTCGTAGTCAGTCACGCTCGGAGATCATCCCGGTCTCAGAGAATTCTCCAGTCGGTCCAGATCCCCATCGAGCACAACCTGACATAGAGGTCGGCGAACGCGACGGAGAACAGGCTGGCCCAGGCCCAGCGCAAATGGGCCCGGTTGAGGCAGCTGGAGCAATCGTACATCCGCTTGCGCACCGGAGCGCGGGACAGCCGGTCGAGGTGTCCGCCGGCGA
>JBKPDQ010000042.1:0-31919 GCA_046728015.1 Actinomycetota bacterium | reverse complement strand
GCCGGCCGGGACGACGACCGAGTGCTCGAGCAGGAAGAGCTCCTCGCGGTGTGGGAACGCGGTGGCGTCCGCAGGCACGCGGTTGTAGGCGCCGCCCCAGGGCATGAAGTCGAGCTTCCGCGCCTCCCCGGGCCGGCGTCCCAGGACAAAGAGATCCACGAGCGCATCGACCGCGCCGGGCGGCAGCGGCTCGCGGAAGAACTCCGACTTCATGTACGGGCGGCCGCTCTCGTCCTCCTGGTCGCCCGGGCCTCGCTCCGCGAGGTAATTCTTCAGCGAGCCATAGCGCATGTGCGCGCGCTCCGAGGAGGCGGGGTCCGCGCCGGCGACCGCCACGAACTCGTCGAGCAGCGCCGCGGTCTCGGTCTCGCTGCCGATCATCGAGCCGAACAGGTGGACCACAACGTCGGCGCCGGCGTCCCCGCCGACGGTGACGAGCAGGCTCGCCGCGAGTTCGTCCGGCCCCGTCGGCGACCACTCCTGCCAGGCGGCGATCAGCGCCGTTGCGCGCTCGTAGGGCCACTTGAGATGGAACGAGGTGGCGGCGCGCTCGGGCACCGTGCGGAGCGTCAGGCGCGTGACCACGCCGAGGCCCTGGGCGCCCGCGCCGCGCAGCGCCCAGAACAGGTCCGCGTCGCGCTGCTCGTCGCACTCCACCACCCGCCCGTCGGCCAGCACCACTTCTGCCGCGACTAGCTGGTCCGACGTGAGGCCCCGGCTGCGGCCCAGCAGGCCAAGCCCGCCGCCAAGCGCCTGGCCGCCGATCCCGACCGTGGCGCCGCAGCCGCCCGGGATCGTGACTTCGTCCTGGGCCAGGGCCGCGTAGAGGTCGCCGAGCCGGAAGCCGGGCCCCACAGTGGCCAGGCCGTCCGAGACCTCCAGGGAATGCATCGGCGTGAGGTCCAGCACCATCCCGGGGCCAGACGAGCGCCCGGCGAAGTCGTGCCCTCCGCTCCGCACCGCGACCTCGATCCCCGAGCGACGCGCAAAAGCGATCGCCTCGACCACGTCCTCCGGCGTCCGGCACAGCACCACGGCCTGCGGACGCGCGTCGTGGAAGCGCGGGATCTGCGGCCTGCGAACCTCGTCGTATCGCGGGGAGCCGGGGAGGACGACCTCGCCCTCCAGAGCCGCCCTCAGGTCCCGCCAAGCGGTTTCGATGGTGGCCATATGTCATGCCCCCTGCGAAACGATCACGAGCTGGCTCACCGTGGACGCCGCGCCTCCGGGGTCGGGCGGGGCCGCGGCGACCCAGCACGGGACGCCCGGTTCATAGCCGTCACGCTCGCTCATATCTTCTCCTCTCTGTCGTCTAGAGAGTGTGACCGACCGGCACCGCCGGACTATTCGTCCGCGACGGCGGTCGTGCTCCGCGTCGGATCTCCAGACCGGCTGGCGGCGTCGGTCGGCGGCAGGATCGAGTGCGGGAGCAGTGGTCGCCGGAGTGGCAGGGGGGCACCCGTACCCGCCGGTGCGCTCCTGCGCCAGAACCGGCAACGAAGAAGGTCACCCCGAAACCGCGGCGCGGAGGATGAGGTGGTCGGGCTGGGGCGCGGCGATGTTCATTGATGCGACCAGCGTTGTGGGCGCCGGACCGACGATCTAAGCCAACACGGCGACGAGCGCTCCCGCCTGCGCCGGAGCAAGCGCTCGGCGCTTCTCGGCGTGATTGGCATCTCTCGAGCGCAACGGCAAGTCAGCTCGCGCCAGCGCTTCCCGCCTGGCCCGAGTGAATGCTTGTGGCGCGAAGCGATCACGCCGCGGATTCGGTGGCGCGTGGCTGCTTCGGACGACACGCGAGCGTCTTTGGACCCGTGTAGCGGGCTCCTCCTTCGCGCGAAACGCAGCAGAAGACGGACTCGGCCGCGCTAGGCAGGGTCGGGGTCTACTTCTCGCGGGTGTGCGAGTCGTTCTGCTTGGCGAACCAATCGACCTTCGCCGGCATCGTCGCTTCGAAGCCTCCCGGCAGGGACACGTGGAGAGCGCCTGCACGGCTCCGGCTCCGGTTCTCGAAGGTGTGGGTAACGCCCGCCGGGATGCGCAGGAATGAACCGCGGGGAGCATCCAGCCACTCCTCGTCGACGAGGAAGCTCATCGTGCCCTCGATGACGTAGAAGATCTCCACGTTGTCCTCGTGCGCATGCGGCCCCGGTCCTGAGTCGCCGGACTCCAGCCACCACTCCGAGACGCAGTAGCTATCGTCGGTCTCGGCGCCGTCCGCCTTGAAGACTGCGCGCATTGGCCCCGCCTGGTAGGAGCGCCCGCTCCCTGGCGGCAAGAAGATCACCTCAGTGGTCCCGGGGCTCTGCGACATTCGGCAAGCGTACTCGGCGCCTGCACCCAACTCTGTCGCCCGAGCGCATCGCTTCCCCTTTGCGCGAACTGCAGCAGCGGGGCGTCATGGATCTCCCGGAGAGCAGGCGTGCCTTCTCGGCTGATCCAGCCCCCGAGCTACGATGACCGGCCTTGAGCGTTCAGTACTACTGCGCGGCATCGCTCGACGGCTACATCGCCGAGGCCGACGATACGATCGACTGGCTCACCGGCTACGAGGCCGTCGAGCCCGGTGAGGACGTGTCCACCATCGAGGGCGGCTACGACGACTTTTACGCGGAGGTCGGCGCACTCGTCAGCGGTTCCATCACCTACGAGTTCATCCTCGGCCACCTCGAGCGCGGGAGCGAGTGGCCGTACGCAGGGAAGCCATGCTGGATTCTCTCCTCGCGCACGCTCCCGGTGCCCGACGGAGAGGGCGTCGACGTCCGAATCCGCAACGCCCCGGTCTCAGAGCTCTTCGACGACATGCTGAGTTCCGCCGGCGAGGGCAACCTGTGGGTCGTCGGCGGCGGAAACGTTGCCTCCCAGTTCGTCGAGGATGGCCTGCTCGACGAGGTGCTCGTGACGGTCGTTCCGGTTGTGCTGGGGCACGGAAAGCCGCTCTTCGACCGGCGCCTGCCGGGCGGCCCGATGCGTCTCGTAGGCGTGTTCCCTCGTTCGAGCGGGATGGTGGAGCTTCGCTACGAGCTCAGGGGGTAGTTGCGCCTACAGTCGCAGCCACTCAAGCTCTCTCACAGGGCTCGGTCCTTGCGCGACTCCAGCCTGATCTCGAACCGCCCGATTGATTCGTTCGGCGCGAGGCTGCCGCATTGCGCGACGAGGAGAGATCATCGCCGCCGTTCCTACGCGATGCAGTCGCATCATGTGGCTGGCGACCAGGCTGCACCTCCTTCGACCAATCGCGACGCGCCACTGCCCGGTCGTCCGCTTCGCCCTCCAAGACCAGAACCGAGAGACGGTATCCCTAGAAGGCCGCTGCCCGTCGTCCAAGCAGGCGTCTCAGGGCATGGTGAGGGGATCCGCGGTTCGGCGTCGAGGTTGACGGATCGGCCACTGCCCCTATAGGGTCAGATTTCACCAGGCTCGCTCTTCCAAGGAGGCGAGACTTCATGTCTGAGACCACGGACCCCACGTTCTATCGGTCCCCCGCGGCCGCGATTGAGGCCCCACCGGAGCAGCTTGCCTACGTCGCCGCGTTCGATCCAGCCGGTGAGCAGCGTGACGCCATGACGGTGATCGACTGCGACCCCGAGTCGTCCCGCTACGGCGAGGTGGTCGGCTGGACGGAGCTGCCGACCGGCGGCAACGAGTTCCATCACTTCGGCTGGAACGCCTGCTCCAGCGCCCTCTGCCACGAGGGCCACGGCCACGATGGCGTGCTCGAGCGCCGCTATTTGATCCTGCCGGGCCTGCGCTCGTCGCGAACCTATGTGCTCGACACCAAGGACGATCCCCGGCAGCCGCGGGTCGTGCGCACGATCGAGCCCGAGGAGCTCGCCGCCAAGGCGGGCTATTCCCGGCCGCACACCGTGCACTGCGGACCCGGCGGGATCTTCATGTCCAACCTGGGCTCCGCCACCGACGGCGAGGGCCCGGGCGGGGTGGCGTTGATTGACCACGACACGTTCGAGGTCACCGGCCCCTGGGAGACCGACCGCGGCGACCAGTACTTCGCATACGACGTCTGGTGGCACCTGAACGAGGACGTGGCGATCACCTCGGAGTGGGGGACCCCGGCGATGTTCGAGGATGGGTTGAACCCCGAGGATCTGCTGGGAAAGCGCTTCGGCCACCACCTCAACTTCTGGAGCCTCTCGGAGGGCGAGCTCGTCCAGCGCCTCGACCTGGGCGAGGAGCACCAGATGGTGCTCGAGGTGAGGCCCGCTCACGACCCCCGGAGGACCTGGGGGTTCGTGGGGGTCGTGATCAGCGTCGAGGATCTGTCCGCCTCGGTGTGGCTGTGGCACCGCGAGGGCGACGGTTGGGCGGTGAAGAAGGTGATCACCATCCCGGCCGAGCCGGCCGAGGCCGACCAGCTCCCACCCGCGCTCCAGCCCTTCGGCGCGGTCCCGCCGCTCGTCACCGACATCGACCTCTCCGTCGACGATCGTTGGCTGTATGTGTCGTGCTGGGGGACGGGTGAGCTCAAGCAGTACGACGTGAGCGATCCGCATAACCCGAGGGAGGCGGGGTCCGTCCGCCTGGGCGGCATCGTCAACGGCACCCCGCACCCCGCCGCTCCCGACCTGCGACTGCGCGGCGCCCCGCAGATGATCGAGGTCAGCCGCGACGGTCGCCGTGTGTACGGCACCAACTCGCTCTACGCCACGTGGGACGACATCTTCTACCCGGACGGCGTGGGCGCCTGGATGGCCCGCTTCGACGCGGACACGGAGTCCGGCGGCATCAGCCTCGATCCCGGGTTCTTCCCGCACGGCGACGAGTTCCGGGGGCTACGGGTGCACCAGACCCGCCTCCAGGCCGGGGACGCGTCCAGCGACTCGTACTGCTTCGTCGATTAGCTGCGCGCTCGTGAACGCTACACGTGCGCTCCGCAGACCGGTGGGATAGCGCGTGGCCTTCGAACCACTACTCGCGCACGTCCTCGGCATCCCGCTCGAGGAGCTTCTGTTGTGCATGCTCGGTCTCGGCGCCGGGCTGACCTACATCCGGCTACGGCTCACCTCATGGCGGAGATGACTGAGCGGGTTTCGGGATCGCGGTGCCGCGAGATGCTCGGGTTCTGCGGATAGCAGGAGGCGCGGTGTCCTCGCGCCGGCGAGCGGCAGAGCCCCGGTCTGTCGGGAATGCGGGCGTCTCCGACGACCCGCTTGGCGCCGCAACAGTGTCGAGATGGACGAGAAGCGGTAGCACCGTCGATCGGGCAGACACCGGGCAGACACCACGTCTGTCTGCCCGAATCGAGGCCAATCGACGCATACCGATCCGGGCCTCGCAGGCACGAATCGGCTTGCCAGCGCGGCCCCGGTATCGCTTCACACGCGAGAGGTCGCTGGTTCGAAGCCAGCCGCGCCCATGGCTTGCAGCGCGCTTGGCCTGGCATCCAGTCCTGCGGCCTACGACTCGTCATTCGGTCGCTGGGTGCGCGGGCATGAACCGTGGTCAAAGCAATCGTCTGTGTCCACCATTCCCGATCGGCGCGCTGGCCGAGGAACGTGTCAATTGATCTGTCGTCGAGCTCGCCGGATGCGATCAGCCGGTCCCGCAGCTCGATGATCCTCCGCGTCCAATACTCAGCCCACAGCGAGCCACCGTTGTAGAGCGTGGACTCGGCGGTTGCCTCGATGCTCTCCATGCCCGGCATTGCCAGAGTCGCGGGGAGCCGGCGACCGATCAGGTAGTCGATTCCCTCCCGGCGCGGCCACGCGAGCCACCCCTCCTAGAACTCCCGGACGCTACGCGGCTCAGCGACGCTCACCGGCATGAAATCCGGCTCGAACAGGAGGATTGCTCCGCCCGGTCGCACGCTAGCGACGAGGTTCACGACGGCAGTCTGCGAGCGCACAACGTGGTGAAGCACGGCGCGCGCCGTCACCAGATCAAAATCTCTCGGCTCGACTGGTCCGGCGACGATGTCTGCCTGGCGAAGCTCGAGGCTCGGCATGTCCGCGTCGACGAGCGACAGATCGAGATCCACCGCCACCGCTCGCCCGCCAGGGGCAACGCGCTCGGCGAGCGAGGCAGAGATGGAGCCGTTACCACATCCGACTTCAAGCGTCCGCGCCCCAGATCCGATGCCCAGCTGCTCGATGTGGCGGCGGTGCATCGGATCGAGCAGCCGCGACATCAGATCCAGCCGGTCGCGCTCTCCTCCCGGTGGTGATCGAGGACTACTCAGACATAAACGACGCTTAGCGCGTTCTCCAGCCTGGTTCCCGACGCTGGGGCGGACTCCAACCCCCGGGCGCGATGTCGCGCGACGGCTCAGGTGTTCGGACCGGCCCTGCTCTCGTCGAGCTCTCGCTGCAGCGGCATGCTCGCGCTGAGAAGCGGCGATGCCGTACCGGGGTCATCCTGATCGCAGACGAACAGGAAGTCGACGACGCCCGTGTCGATGGTCGCGTGCACGCCCTCGACCTTCCATCCGGGGTCGATCGCCCGCAGGCGCCGGACCGATCCATCAGCGCTGATCGTGCCGACCACGGATCCGTGGATGTCACCGTCCTGCTCTCCCTCGGCCGAGGCGCTGAAGCAGACGAGTTCGTTCGTGAGCGTGGTGGCGTCGGAGAAGCACAGCGCCACCCCGTCGAGCCGCCCCAGCTCGTAAGCGCGGACCGCGGCCAGCTCGTCGGAGTCGACGACAAGGTCCTCTCGCAGGGTCCGCGATAGGTCGCCGAGCTCGAACTCGGCCACGGTGTTCGGCACCTCTCCCCTGTTGGCCCTGTGGAAGAGCCACAGGCGATCGCCGACGACGGCCGCGCCCTCGATGTTGATGTCGCCGCCAAGCTCCTCGCGCATAGCGTCGTAGACCGGCTGCAGGTCGATCGTCCGCGGCTCACCGGAGAGCGACCCGTCGGCGGCGAGCGACCAAAAGAAGCCCCGGTCGCGGGCGCGATTCGACCCCGACCCGAGCCCGAGCAGGCCGCCGTTGGGCTCGCCCTCCACCGGCGGCAGTGTGGTGAGACCCTCGAGATCGGGTTTTTGCTCCTTGCGCTCGGCGGGCGCGTCGGGTAGGTCTCCCGCGAACACGCGGCGCGCCACGCCCGGCCCACCCCCGGCGAGCTCGAAGACCCCGAGCTGGAGCAGGTCGTCCCCCACGACGTAGGCGAAGTTCCCGCGCCTGGCGATTCCCGACGCCGAGGCGATGAATGGGGGCTTCCCGTCCTCTGGGGGGTCGCTCAGGTCGAGGTCGCGGAGCCTGCGCAGCTCGAGCGGTGGCAGCTCCTCATGCGGTGCCTCGACCTCGGTCATGGAAGCCGGTTACCCGAGAAAGGGACTTGCAGTACTGCCTCTACACGCTGGCCGCGGGGGGAACGGTGCAGCGCGTCGAGATCCAACACCCTCCGTGGCCGCTTCAGTCCGCGCGCGCCGAGATCGAGCTGAACACAATGGCCTCCGGATACGGGCTGGAGCTCATCGGCAAGCCGCGGCTCCGCTAGTCCGAGCGCCGGAACGTCGTCCCGTGGACGATCGAGCCGGTCCCTATCACGGCGCGAGGGCGAAGCTGATCGCGACGAGCACGTACTCGAAGAAGAACAGCTGCCACACGCGCAGGTAGAAGCGGGTGAAGTCGGCAGGATCGTCGGGATCCGCCCGCCGCGCCCAGCCGATGAGGAGGCCCAGTGCGGCCAGATGCCCGGCCACGAAGACGGGGACGCTGATGTGTGGAACGACGACGGCGACCGGGCCGGCCATCGCCACGTAGGCGGCAATCAGGATGCCGAGTGCGAGCCCGAACACGCGGCGAGTGCCGATCCGGACGCTGAGCGTGCGAACTCGATGACGCGCGTCCCCCGCGACGTCCGGGATGTCCTTGAGCAGCGCGATCGAGACGCTGAACGGGACGACGAAGGCGGTCAACGCCCAAACCGCCGCCGGGACGTGCTCGAGGGAGCCGACGAAATGCCCGTAGACGCCCAGGTTCACGGCCAGCGCCCTGACGGCGCTGATGCTAAGCGCGGCGACGAGCGGAAAGCGCTTCAGCCTCAAGGGTGGCGACGAGTAGGCGACGCCCACGGCGAGCGCCGCGAGCACGGCAACGAGCTCGATCGTCCCCTGGCTGATCGCCATCGCGATCGCAGCGACGCCTGTCGCAGCGACGATCCAGATCGCCGCGATGCGGGCGAGGTCGCCGGTGGCCATCGGCAGCTGCGGCTTGTTGATGCGATCGATCTCGACGTCCTCGATCTGGTTCAGCCCCACGATTGCGACGTTCACGCACCAGGCGACGATCAGGGTGGCGACCAGATCGAACGCGCCGGCCGCCGCGCCGTCGCTGGCAGCGACGACGTAGAGCGCGAGCACGCTGACGGTCGTGCCGATGACCGTGTGCGGGCGCGAGAAGCGCCACAGGATCTCGATCCAGGCGAGGAGTGGTCGCGTCGCCCCAGCGGGTCGCGCCTGCGTCGTGCTCATCGTCGGCGCCTCAGCCGCTCGCGCAGGGCGAGCAGGGCTGCGATAGGGACGAATGCGGCGCCCGCCGCCGAGCCGATCACGAAGCGGACGGCGAAGCGAAGCCAGCGGATCGGCGTCATCGGCTGGTCGAGCCTCTCGCGTGGCTCTGCGGACGCCAACGGAGAGGGCCCGGGGACCGGCTTGGTCCCCGCGATCGCGAGTCCATAAGGCGCACGGGCATCGCGGTGCCATTCGGGCGCCACGTGCACGCTTCGGATCGCCGTGAAGCCGGCGGTCGCAAACCAATTGCCGTAGTCACGCTCGCGCGGAAACAGCATCCACACATCCGCGAGCCAGCGCGCCACGCGCCCGGCGGGCGGAAGCGGTCCCACGAGAAGGGCGATTCCCCCCGGCCGAAGCACACGGTAGGCCTCTGCGATCGCGAGCTCGGGCTGCGGCCAGTACTCGACGCTGCCGGCCGAGACGTACCGATCGAAGCCGTCCGTCGCGAAGGGAAGCGCTTCGGCGTCGCCTCGAACGAAGTGGCAGGCGCTCAGACTCGGCTTCGCGGCAGCGCGGGCGAGCTGGTGGGGGCTCTGGTCGAGCAGCGTGACTCTCTCCGGCGCGACGTGCTCGACGATTCCCTCGGAGGTAAAGCCGGTGCCGGCGCCGACGTCGACCGTCAGCAGCGACTGATCGTCGAGCCGCGCGAGCCGCAGCGAGGTCTTTCGCATCGCCGGCGTCCAGAACAGCGGATTGATCCAGCGGTCGTAGAGTAAGGACAGGAAGCGGTAGAACCAGTACGCCTCGCGCTTGTGCTGAATCAGTCGCATCTCTACGGCTCGATGTCGCGCTCGAGCCCCGCAAGGTCCGATTCGCCTTCGAACAGCGTCCGGCCACGCCTTCGAACGACGACGCGCAGCCGACCCGCTAGCGCCTGTGTCGAGCGAGGTTCGACGGCGATGCGATCGGGCGTCGGGACCGGAAGCGTGACCGCGCTGGCGAGGGCCTCCCCCTCGATCTCGACGGAGTGGCCTGCGGACCTCGTGCGCAGGTGCCAGCCGTCCACCCCCACCGTCGCCGCGGTCCGCGCCATCGGCGGAGTGAGCGAGATGAGACGCTCTCCGATCCGGATCGCCAGAAGCGTTGGGGTCAGCCCAACGCTTCCGACCCGCAGCGGGCCGCCCGCGAAGGCCACGCATGTCTCGTCACCTTCGAAGGCGTCCGCTTGGCCCCACCACCAGCGCTCGGGAAACGAGCGGCCCCAGTTCTTCTCGGCGTACGCGTGGGCGCCGTCAAGGACGATTTTTTCGCCGTCGATGGTCGCCTCCCCGCGCGCAACGCCCCCGAGGAGCCAAGGATGCCAGTACTGCGGCAGTCCCGGGAGGAGCTGGGCGACCCCCGATCCGCCCCAGCGCCGGCGCGGCCAGATCGACCTCGGGGTCAGCTCGGCATTCAGCGTCGCGGCCCCGCCGAGGTCGAAGCGAACGCTGGCGTCCGAGGCGGTGATCGCTTCGCCCGCCCGGACCCCGAGCTGCTGCGAGTCGGCGTCGACCGGTTCGACAATCAACTCGCGGACACGACCCTCGGGATGGGCGGCAAGCGCGAGCACCGCCCAACGCCGCCCCCGCTGGCGGCAAAGCCCGCAAAGCGCGATCACCACACGGCCAGACGCGCGATCGGAGAAGCGCCAGTAGTAGCCCTCGAACGGCGCTCCATGATCACGCCTCGGATCGAACCAGGGTGGGTCGGCGCCGGCGCGACGGTATCGATCGATCAGTGACCGAGTCGGCATGCGAACCCGACGATATGTCAGGCGCCGCCCGGCAGCCGAGCGGGGTCGATCTCGTGCGTGGCGCCCGAGCGTTGTCGCCCGAGCCAGGACGGCGCCGCGCTCGGCGACGAGATCCAGCTCTCCGCTCAGCTCGCCCTCGAACTTGGCGGGGCACGTCAAGGGCGGGAGCGGCGGGTCGGCCCAGCTCGTCTAGGAGGTTCCTTCACCAGGGTTCGAGTCGCGCCTCGGATCTGGGCCCAAAGACCCAAACTTGATCACCTTTACCATGTTTGTAGGAACCAAGTCTGAAGGGCCGAGATGAGCGCGATCGAGGAGTTCCTAAAGAGCAACGCGGCGTTTGCCGAGGGGTTCGACAAGGGCGACCTGCCGCTGCCGCCCGCCAAGAAGGTCGCGGTCGTTGCGTGCATGGACGCGCGCCTGAATCCGTACCCGATCCTCGGGCTCTCGATCGGAGACGCGCACGTGATCCGCAACGCGGGCGGCGTGATCACGGACGACGAGATCCGCTCGCTGGCGATCTCCCAACACCTACTCGGGACGGAGGAGATCATGCTCATCCATCACACCGACTGCGGGATGCTCACCTTCAGCGACGCGGAGTTCGAGCAGATGCTCGAGCAGGAGGCCGGCCAGCGGCCCGAGTGGCGCCCGCGATCCTTTCCCGATCTGGAAGAGGATGTCCGCGACTCGATCCAGCGGATAATGGAAAGTCCGTTCATCCCCAGGAAGGATGAGGTGCGGGGCTTCATCTACGACGTGAAGACCGGCCGGCTCGACGAGGTCACCTGAGCACTGGATCGTTCCCGCCATCGTCGTCGGGTTCGAGCGGCGACAAGCGCTCGACGAGGGTTCGGAGCCGCTCACTAGCGCGGCGGAGTCAGTCGCGGTCGGCAAATAGATCTGCGACCGTTACGAGCAGCACGTCGAGCGCGGTGCCGGAATCAAGCGTGCCGCTGCGCACCTCGTCGGCGGCGGCGTGGATCAGCGCCAGGAAGCTGGTGATCAGCCACTCGGTGGGCACGTCCGTGCGGAACGCCCCCTCCCGGCGGCCTCGCTCGATCAGCGCTTGTAGTACCGCCCGCGCGCCTTCGTGCGCCCGCCGCATCGCGTCGCCACTCAGCTCGGCCGCCGCGGCGCGCGCGATCTCTTGATTGGCAGCTAGCCGCTCCCAGCTTGCCGCGAGGAGCCGCTCAAGGGCTTCGGGCGCCGGGCCGTCCGCTGGCCGCGCCGCATCGAGCGAGGCCATGACGTGATCGACCGCGCGAGTGACGACGGCCTCGACGATCCGCTGGCGGTCCTCGAAGTGCGCATAGACCGTCACACGCGAGACCCCTGCCTCCGTGGCCACGGCGGAGATCGTAGCCGCGCGACCGTGCCGCAGCAGGCGCTCGCCCCCGTCGAGGATCGCCTCGACGTTGCGCTCGGCCGTCGCTTTGCGCGGGTCCTTCGTCTGTGGCATCGGCGTCACTTGACAATAGTGTAAAGGGTTGTGATAGAGTCCTCCTTTACAGACGTGTTAACCCACTTACCGGAGGACCCAGATGCGCTCCGAACCCACACCCACCGAGACCACGAAATCGGCCGATCGCAGACCGTGGACGATCCTCGTTCTGGTGAGCATCGCCCAGTTCATGGTCATCCTCGACATCACCGTGGTCAACGTCGCGCTGCCCTCGATCGGCGCCGACCTCGGGTTTGCGGCGAACGACCTGCAGTGGGTCGTCACCGCCTACATCCTGTTCACCGGCGGGCTGCTCCTGCTCGGCGGCCGCATGTCGGACCTCTTCGGGCGCCGCCCCGTTTTCTTCTCCGGGCTCACGCTGTTCACCGCCGCGTCCCTGGCGAGTGGCCTTGCGTCGACGCCCGAGGCGCTGATCGTCTCCCGCGCAGCTCAGGGCCTCGGTGCGGCGATGCTCTCCCCCGCCGCGCTGTCGATCATCACCACCACCTACGAGGGCGCGCAGCGGACCAGGGCGCTCAGCGTCTGGGGCGCGCTCGGCGCCGGGGGTGCCGCCGCCGGCGTGCTGTTCGGCGGCATGTTGACCACCTGGTTGAGCTGGGAGTGGGTCTTCTTCATCAATGTCCCGGTCGGACTCGTCACTGCGGCGCTCGCGTGGCCCGTCGTGCCGCCGTCCCCGGCCAGCGCGAGGTCGTGGCGTGACCTGGACCTGCCGGGCGCCCTGACGCTCGTCTCGGGTCTGGTCATGTTCGTGTACGCGATCCAGGACGCGGGCGATAGCGGCTGGGGCTCCGCGCAAACGCTCGAGCTGCTCGCGCTCTCCGCTGCCTTGCTGGCGGGGTTTGCGGCGACCGAGCGCGCGGCGGCTCGCCCGCTCGTGACACCGTCGATCTGGCGGATTCGGTCGCTGGTCTCAAGCGCGACGGTGATGCTGGGCGCAACGGGGTTGATGGTCGGCGCCTTCTTCATCAACTCGATGTTCCTTCAAGGAGTGATCGGCGCGTCTGCGCTCGAGACAGGATTCGCGTTCCTGCCGCTCGTGCTCGTGATTGGCCTCGCCGCCCAGGCCGGACAGCAACTGCTCGGACGTATCGGAGGTCGCGGAGTCGTCGTCGGTGGCCTCGGCCTGATCGGGTTCGGGTACGTGCTGCTCGCGGACGCCTCCGTAAATGCCAGCTACGTCGCCGACCTCCTGCCGGGGTTCCTGCTGATCGGTTTCGGCATCGGGCTCGTGTTCGTGGCGGTTTCGGTCACCGGCATGGCAGGCATCGATACCGAGCGGGCCGGCCTCGCCTCCGGCCTGATGACGACCGGGCACGAGCTCGGCGCGGCGCTGGGTGTGGCGGTCTTCTCGGCCGTCGCTCTCGGTTCGGGCGGCGAGGTTGCGAGCGGCGCCGGATTCGCCGCCGGCTATGGGGATGCTTCGATCGCCGGTGCGGTGATCGCGGGCGCCCTGGTGCTGCTGGCGGCAGTTGCCGTGCCCGCGCTGAGGCCCGCAAGAGCGAGCGAGGCAGCGGCACGGTGAGGTCACTGGAGAACCGCGGGCCCGATCCGCCGGACCCGCGGTTTCGTGGCGCGTAAGGAGGGCTCGCTCTCTGGCGAGGTCCACGAGGTTCTTCCTCCCCCCGGCGAGTCGCGCCCGCCCAGTCGCGGGGAGGCCTGACGCCCACGCAAAAAGCGATAGTTAGTGTACACTTACCGTTCGTGCAGACTTACGGAGTTGATCGAGTTGATGGATGGACCGCCCTCGGGGACCCGACGAGACGTGCGATCTTCGAGCGCCTCGCCGATGAGCCGCGAGCGGTCGGCGAGCTCGCCAGTGAGCTGCCGGTCAGCCGGCCAGCCGTGTCGCAGCACCTCAGGGTGCTGAAGGACGCCCGGCTTGTGGTCGACCGACGCGCCGGCAATCGCCGGATCTATCAGCTCGATCCCGACGGGGTCGGAGCGCTCCGCGCCGACCTCGACAGATTCTGGAACCGGGCCCTGGCGGCCTACAAGAGGGCCGTCGAGCAACAGACAGAGGAGATCTCATGAGCACGCAGGCAACAGACACGTCCGTCCGATCGTCGATCATCGTCGAGGCGCCCATGGAGCGGGCGTTCTCGGTCTTCACTGAGGGAATCGGCAGTTGGTTTCCTGCCGAATACAACCTCCTCGACGTGGAGATCGCTGAGAGGGTGTTCGAGCCACGCGTGGGCGGCCGGATCTACGACCGGGGCACGGACGGGAGCGAGTGCCACTGGGCCCGCGTCCTCGCCTACGAGCCGCCGGAGCGGGTCGTGTTCAGCTGGGACATCAGCCCGCAGTGGCAGATCGAGACAGATCCCGAGAAGACGAGTGAGGTCGAAGTGCGCTTCATGCCGGAGGCGCAGGAGCGGACGCGGGTCGAGCTCGAGCACCGCAACCTGGACCGCCATGGCGACGGCTGGGAGGGAGTCCGCGAATCGGTCTCCTCGGAGGGCGGCTGGCCCGGGTGCCTGCAGCGGTTCGCCGAGCGAGTCGCGGCTTGATGCGGGCGAAGGCGCGCCCTACCGCAAGCGCGCCTGGCTGCGAAGGAGGCGGTGGTGCCTTGCCACGAGCAGCAGCGACCGCCAAACGCCGAGTTGGCGCGCCAGCTCCAAGGTGTCAGTGGCGGCCCAGTCCTCAACGATCCTTCCATCCTCGATCCGGCTGATCACGATCCCGGTGAGTCGAACCCGTCGGCCTCGATGAGTCCCTATCAGCGTCCAACGTGACGCCACCCGGTCCCCTTCGGTCACCTGCTCGTCCACCACGAAGCGGAGATCGGGGAAGAGCTTCAGGTAGAGCCCGACCGACCGCCTCGCGCCGTCGACGCCGTGATACTCGAGCGCGTTCACGTGGTCGATGAAGCTTGGGCTGTACACCTCGTCGATCGCGTCAAGGTCGCGACCCGAGCAGACGTCCTCCAGCGCACGCCGAGCGAGCTCTCGCAGGTCCGATGCCGACGGATGCTTAGAGGCCTTCATCGGGCCGCGTCGTTTGAGGTCGGCGATCTCGGACCCATCTCGTCAACCGGCTTCCTTGCCGAGACCAACTCGACAAAGCCCGCCTTCGACCGCCGGATCTCCTCGACTTCGAATCCTGCCTCAGCCAGAGGCTCGAGCGGCTCGCGCAATAGGTGATCGCCGCCGAACCGGTGGGCCAGCGGATCGATGAGGCGCTGGATCGCTCGCACGACCGGGTTTGGGCTGCGCACGTGTTCGGCTAGTAGGAATCGGCCCCCAGGGCGCAGCACCCGGCTGACCTCGCGAACGGCGGCGCGGTGGTCGGGGATCGTGCAAAGTCCATAGGTGCAGACGACGGTGTCGAAGGATTCATCCGGCAGCTCCAGCGCCTCAGCGTCTCCGACGCGCAGGTCGATCCTCCTCCCGAGCTCCTCGGCCCTCCTCCTCCCTAGCTCCGCCATCTCAGGGCTGAGCTCGACGCCGGTGAGCCGGACATCGGGCGGATAGTGCTCCAGGTTACGCGCGGTTCCCACGGCGATCTCGAGCACATCTCCGTCCGCCCTCTCGCACACCCACGCGCGGTTGCCGGAAAAGCACAGCCGCTCGAAGCGGGCCATGCTGCGGTCGTATTTGGGCGCCTGCCTGTCGAAGATCCTGCGGATCCGGTCGGTCTCGTCCGGAACGCCACGGGCGCGGCGCATGAATGGCAGTCGTCCTGGAATTTCTAACCTGCACCTCCCGAGGCGAACCGGATAACGTCAGTAATCCAGATAACGTACACTATCTGAATGGTCCAAGCTGCTGTTCCCACCCGCAAGGAGCGCCAGGCGCAGACCCGCGAAGACCTCGTGGCGGCCGCCGCCAGGGTCTTCGCTCGGCGCGGCTACCACAAGGCCACGGTCGAGGAGATCGCCGCCGAGGCGGGGTTCTCCACGGGCGCCGTCTATTCCAACTTCGATGGCAAGGAGGCGCTCTTCCTCGCGATCGCCGACCGTCAGGTCCAGGACCGTGTGGCCCAGATCACCGCCGTCGCCGACGCGGTCGGGGGCCGGGGCGACCCCGGCGGCGAGGCGGCGGATCAGTTCCGGGCGTTCATCGAGGCCGACCCTGATTGGCCGCTCCTCTTCTACGAGTTCTGGTCGCTCAGCGTCCGGAACCCGGAGCTCCAGCACGAGCTCGCCAAGCGCCGCGACGCGGCCCGCGACGCCCTGGCGGAGACCCTCGCGCGAGTGGCAACCGAGCTTGGCTTTGAGCTTCGCTTCTCCGCCCCGGCGCTGGCGACGGCGATCGCCGCTTCGCTGAACGGGCTGGCGTTCGAGCGCGCTGCCGATCCGGACGCTGTCCCCGACGAAGTCTTTACCGAGTTCATCACCGCCGTCCTCGGCTGCGCGATCAGCGCGCCACAAGCCGAATGACCCAGCAGCGTCGCGTCAGCGCTGCAGAATCCGCGGCCATGCCCGTCAGGGCGATCTACAAAGCAATGAGCGAGCGCGACTACGGCGCCGGATTCGCGCTTCTCGACGAGGACTTCGAGTGGCTCGAGCCCGGGCACGGTCTGCTGAGCGGCCCCATCCGCGGAGTCGACGAGGTCCGGCGGGCGATCGAGGAACAACTGGAGGTCTTCGACCAGTTCGTGATCGAGGCGGACGAATTTCACGAGCACGGCGACCGCGTTGCCGTTTCGGTCCGCCAGCGGGCTCGAGGCGGGGTAAGCGGTGTTGAGGTGGAGGTCCGGATCGGACACCTCTGGACCGTCAGGAACGGCAAGGCGATACGCCTCGAGGTATTCCCGGCGCGAGAGGATGCGCTCAGGGCGGCGGAGGCAGCCGAGCGTTCTTAGCTCCCACCGGCGCGGCCGCTTGGCCGATCACACCCTGACCGGCCTCGGTTTACCCGGCTTGCGCCCCCGTTGCGCTCGAGACGCCGTGGGCGTAGGTTCATCACGACAACGAACGCGGGTGGGGATCAACGCTCGAGAGGAGAGGGGACATGGAGCAGCGCACCCAGGCAACGGTCGACGTCGAGGAGCTCGAGGTCAAGGTCAAGGACATGTATCGGCACGTGGCCACCGAGCCGCAGGGCGACTACCACTTCGAGCTCGGCCGATCGCTCGCCGAGCGCCTGGGCTATCCGGCGCACGTTCTGGACCGAATCCCGGCCGGTGCGGTTGAGTCATTCGCCGGGGTCGGCTACTTCTTCGACCTCGCGCAGCTCCAGCCCGGCGAAAGCGTCCTCGACCTCGGCAGCGGCTCGGGGATGGACGTCTTCTTCGCCGCGACCGAGGTCGGAACCGGCGGCACCGTGGTCGGCGTCGACTTCACGCTCGAGCAGCTTTCAAAGGCGCGCCGGTTGACGGAGGAGGGTGGGTTCGACCACGTGGAGCTCCGCGAGGGGCGGATCGAGAACCTGCCGGTCGATGACGCGAGTTTCGATTGCGTGATCTCGAACGGCGTCATCAACCTCGCTCCCGACAAGGGCCGCGTGTTCGCCGAGGCCGCCAGGGTGCTGAAGCCGGGCGGGCGATTGGCGATCGCCGACATCGTCAGCGAGCAGCAGCTGAAGGAGAGCATCGTGTGCGACGCGGATCTGTGGGCATCGTGCATCGGCGGTGCGGCCCAGCAGGACGCTTACCAGGAGGCGATCGGCGCAGCCGGCTTCAGCGTCCAGGAGCTGCGGTCGAACCCGTACGAGTTCATCTCGGATCGGGCGCGCGACGCAAGCGTCAAGTACGGCGTCAGGAGCGTCTCGCTACTGGCAACGAAAATCTGACCCAAGACAGCCTGAGGCCGGGGTGGTTGCCGAACGGCAAGCGGATCATGTTCACGCGCTTCCTCGGAGAGCGCAGTGTGCTGAAGGTGATGCGCCGCGGCGGGTCGCTCAAGCGCACCGTCGTCGAGCGACCGGGCTTCCCGAACAAGGTCGACTGGGCGGCGCGCCGTAGCCGAACGAGCGGCCCGGGTACGATCGGGTTCGTGCCCGATCGCCTTTACTTCACCGAGTCCGACGAGGCCAACGAGCTGATCGCCGGCGATCCGATGGCGCTGCTGATCGGCTTCGCGCTCGATCAGCAGGTGACGGTGCAGAAGGCATTCATGGGCCCACTGGTGCTGAAGCAGCGTCTGGGCTCCATCGACGCCGAAACGCTGGCCGAGGCCGACCTCGAGCCGGCCTTCCGCGAGAAGCCGGCGCTCCACCGCTACCCGGGGAACATGGCGAAGCGGGTGCACGAGCTCGCGGTTTACGTTCGCGACGAATACGACGGCGACGCGGCGCGTGTTTGGACGGACGCCGCCGACGCCGACGAGCTGCGGGCAAGGATCGCGGCTCTGCCCGGCTTCGGCGAGATGAAGATCAAGGCGCTCGGCGCCGTCCTCGCCAAGCGCTTCGGGATCGCGGCAGCGCAGAGCCTGGTGCCGCCCCATCCGACGCTGGGTGACATTGACTCCCGCACCGCGCTCGACGACTACAAGGCCGCCAAGCGCGAGCACAAGGCCGAGTGGACCAAGGTGAAGGCCTAGCCAGCTTCCGCCGCGGCACGGCCCTGGCGCCTTTCTTCGGATATTCCGAAAGAAGGCACCATCGACCGCAGGGTGTCCATTTCCCCCTCTGCCGTTCGTCTCAGGGGCGACCAATCCCAACCAGGAGGTAGTCGTGAAGTACATGTTGTTGATTCATCAAGGCGACACCCCGACGCCCCGCGACCCTGAGGCGTGGGCCAGGCTGTCGGAGGACGAGCAGAAGGCCGTCTACGCCGACTACCAGGCGATCAACAAGACGCCCGGCGTCACCCCAGGACTCGCGCTGAACTCGCCCGAGACGGCGACCACCGTGCGGGTGAAGGATGGCGAAACGTTGGTCACCGACGGTCCGTTCGTGGCCACCAAGGAGGCGCTCGGCGGGTTCCTCACCTTCGAAGCCGACGATCTCGACGCGGCGATCGAGCTCGCGGCACGCATCCCGGCTGCCAGGATGGGCGGCGCCGTCGAGGTGCGGCCGCTCGCGGAGTGACCGCACCTTTAGAGCAGATCTTCCGCGACGAGTGGGGCCGCGTCCTCGCCAGCCTGATCGGCTACCTCGGCGACTTCGAGCTCGCCGAGGAAGCCGCTCAGGACGCCTTCGCGGTCGCCGCCGAGCTCTGGCCGCGGGCCGGCACGCCCGACAACCCGCGCGCCTGGCTGGTCACGACCGCGCGCAACCGCGCGATCGACCGGATTCGCCGCGACAAGACATTTGCAGAGAAGGCGCGGTTGGTCGGCACACCCGAGGCGACTGAGGACGAAGTGGACGACGAGACCACCATTCCCGACGAGCGGCTGGAGCTGATCTTCACCTGCTGTCACCCCGCGCTTGCTGTCGACGCGCAGGTCGCCCTCACGCTCCGCACGCTTGGCGGTCTGACGACCGACGAGATCGCCCGCGCGTTCCTGGTCGAGGGTGGGACGATGGCCAAGCGCCTCGTCCGGGCGAAGAAGAAGATCAAGGCGGCGGGGATCCCGTTTCGCGTCCCGCCCGACCATTTGCTTCCCGACCGGCTCGCCGCGGTGCTGGCGGTCGTCTACCTGATCTTCAACGAGGGATATGCCGGGCGCGGGGACCTGGCCACCGACGCGATCCGCCTCGGGCGGGCCCTCGCGGAGCTGATGCCCGACGAACCCGAGGTGCACGCGCTGCTCGCGCTGATGCTGCTCAACGACGCGCGCAGCGAGGCACGCTTCGCAGACGACGCGCTCGTTCTTCTTGAAGATCAGGACCGATCGCTGTGGGACAACGATCAGATCGCCGCGGGCAAGCGCACGCTCGATCGCGCGCTGGCGCTCGGCGGCCGCGGCCCCTACGTGCTGCAGGCGGCAATCGCGGCCCTCCACACCGACTCCGTGCAGGACTGGCCGCAGCTTGCCGCGCTCTACGGAGAGCTGGCGCGACGCACGCTGTCACCGGTCGTGGAGCTCAACCAGGCTGTCGCGATCGCCGAGACCGGCGAGGTGGAAGCGGCGCTCGCGCTGATCGACAACCTCGACGTCGAGAGCTACGTCTATCTGCACTCGACGCGCGCCGAGCTCCTGCGCCGCCTCGATCGCACCGAGGACGCTCGCGCGGCCTACGCGCGAGCGCTCGAGCTAGTTCACTCCCAACCCGAGCGGCGCTTCCTCGAGCGTAAGCTGGCGGAACTGCACGCGGAGAGAACTCCGGGAGAGACCGATGCCGCCAGAGGCTGACGCGGGGCCTCCCCCGGCTCGATCGAGGTCGCAGCGAAAGGCCGACGCGGTGGCGAGGCTGCGCACCGACGTGGACCTCTGGGTAGCTTCGGCCGACGCCGACGGCAACGCCTATCTGATCCCCGTCTCGTTCTACTGGAACGAGGAGGCGCTGACGATCGCGACGCCCAGAGCGAGCCGCACGGCCAGGAACCTGATGCGTGCCGGCTGGGCACGGGTCGCGCTGGGACCGACGCGGGACGTCCTGATCGTCGAAGGACCCGTGGAGGAGAGCCCGATGGGCGCCCACACCGCCTTGAAGGACGCGCACGCGCGGGCCACGGGATGGGACCCGAGGCTCGAGCCCGACGAGCACGTGTACCTCAGGATCACGCCGCACACCGTCCTGGCGTGGCGCGAATCGAACGAGCTCAAGGGCCGCCGCCTGATGCGCGACGGCCAATGGCTCGACTGAGTCGCGCCCGACGCCGATGCCTACGCGCGCCCGGACGCCATCAGCACCTGGTTGGAGAGGGTGACCGATCCGTCGTCGTCCGCTTGCTGGCGAATCGCCTCGACGATCGCCGCCAGGGTCTCCTCCTGAACCTCCTTCGGCTGTGAGTCGATCATCGCCTTGACCGGCGGAGCGATTTCCCTCGCGAAGGTCGTGAACTCCTCGGGCGAATCCCACTTCACGGTCACCTCGGCTTCCTCCACCTCGACGTCCTCAAAGCCACCGCCGCTGAGCAGTCCGCCGATCGCCTCCGGCGTGGGGCGCGACAGCGGCCCGGGAGTTCCAGGCGGAGGCGGCGGTACCCCCAGTCGCTCCATGGCCGTGCGCATCGGCACGCCCAGAAACGGCGTTCGCTCCGGCGGTCCCCAGGAGCTGATCGCCATCCGCGATCCGGGCTTCAAGAAGCCACGGACCCGCTCGGCCGCGCCCTCGCCGTCGGGCTCGAAGATGATCCCCCAGCGAGACAGCGCGGCGTCGAAGCTCCGCGGTTCGAAGTCGAGGCTCATCACCTCCGACTCGACGAACTCGATGTTGTCGAGACCCGCGGCCTCGGCGCGCTCGCGTCCGAACGCGAGCATGTCGGCGGCTATGTCCGTGGCCACGACCGAGCCCTCCGGGCCGGCCGCTCTCGCGGCGGACAGCGAGGGCTCCCCGTATCCCGCGGCAACGTCGAGCACGCGGCTGCCGGGCTCAACGCCGGCGAGCTCGACCAGGCGCTCGCTGATCTGGCCAGCCGCGGTGTCGATCAGCTCCGACCATTTCCGCCAGCCATCGGCGACCACGTTCCACTGCTCACGCTGACCAGCGCGAAACTCGACCGGATCAATCTGCTTGGCCTCCATCGTGATCTCCTCGGTGGTGTCTCGCCCCCGAACCTATGCGATGCGCGGCGCGGAGTAAAGGTCGGCGGTTTGTCTCGAGGGCCTCGGGGGTAGGCGCGTGGACATGGGGAAGCTTCTGTTCATCCCCGTCAGCATCGTCGGAGGGCTGCTGGCAGCGCTGGTGAGCAAGAAGACGGTTGACTTCGTCTGGGGTCGGATCTCCGATCGGGAGATCCCGGAACCCGAGCATCGCGACGTTTCTTGGGCGCAACTCGCCGCGGCCCTGGCCCTGGAGGGAGCGATCTTTCGGCTCAGCCGCGGACTGATCGAGCACCTATCCCGGAGAGGCTTCCTGCGCACGACCGGCCGCTGGCCCGGCGAGGAACGGCCCGAGCCGTCCTAAGCCCACGCGCGGAGCAGCAACTCAGACGCCCCGCCCGAGTGCGGCGGCGATTTCCTCGGTCGCCGCCCGCTCGCTCTCGGTTGCGGGCTGATCGCCCTCCTCGGTCTTCGCGTCGGCGACGCGCTCGGCGACGCCGAGCACGAAGCCCTTGTAGTCCTCCACCTCTTCGGGCGTCGCCTTCTGTTCGAGGAGCGCGACCGCCTCGCGGATCTTCCCGAGGCCGTGCTCCTTGAGCTCCTCAAACGAGGCAAAGCGGCCGCGATCGACCTCGGGCTTCGCAGAGACGATCTCGTCCAGCAGCTGGCTCGCCCCATGCTGCTTGCGTGCCTCGGTGTAGGCCTTGGCGATCGAGAACGCCTCGCGAAAGGTCCCACCGCGCTCAGCGGTCGAGACGATCAGGCCCGCCGCCGGCGGGCCTTCGAGGACGAGATCCCACTCCTCGGGAGTGAAATCGGCTTTCGTAGTCATCGCTTCCTCCTCTGGTGCGTTCCGCGGTGAAGCCGAAGTATCGCCCTCGCTAGCGGTCAAGCGAAGTATCGCCTTCGCTAGATTCGAGTCGATGGCCGCGAGCACGACCGAGCCGCCGACGCTGTACGAGTGGGCCGGCGGCCAGCAGGCGTTAGAGCGCCTGCTCAACGCTTTCTACGACCGGGTCGAGGGCGACGAGCTGCTGGCACCGCTGTTCGGCGGCACGGTCGGCGCTGAGCACCGTCGCAACGTAGTCGCCTGGTGGTCGGAGGTGTTCGGCGGGCCGACCCGGTACACGAATGAGCTCGGCGGGTACGAGCGGATGCTCGGCAAGCATCGCGGGCTCGCGATCACGCCCGAGCAGCGCTTCCGCTTCGCCTCGTTGATGAGCCTGGCCGCCGACGACGCCGAGCTGCCCGACGATCCCGAGTTTCGCTCAGCCTTCGTCGCCTACGTCGAGTGGGGCACCCGGCTGGCGCTGCACAACTCACAGCCCGATGCCGAGGTCTTCGAGCATGCGCCGGTGCCGCGCTGGGGCTGGGGCGAGGCGCCTCCGTTCCAGCCCTAGGTTGCTGCGACGAGCTTGTCAGCGAGCTCGGCCGGCAGACCGACGTCGCGCATCTAGCCGCGCGCTCCGTTCTCTGGTGCTACCTCGTCGAGCAGGACTCTGACGCGGCCCTCGATCTCGTCGCGAATCCGTCTCACGCCATCCATGTCGGCCTCGGCAGGGTCGTCGACCTCCCAGTCCTCATAGCGCTTGCCCGGATAGATCGGGCAGGCATCGCCGCAGCCCATCGTGATCACGGCATCGGCAGCCCACACCACCTCGTCGGTCATCGGCTTGGGGAACTCCTTGCTGAGATCGACCCCGACCTCCGCCATTGCCTCGCGCACGTTGGGGTTGATCTGGTCGCCGGGGGCCGAGCCGGCGGAGCGAACGTGGACACGGCCGGCCGCCAGCTTGTCGAGCAGCCCGGCGGCCATCTGGCTTCGGCCGGCGTTCTGGACGCAGACGAACAAGACCTCGGGGACGTCCTTGGTGATCGTGCCCTCAACCTGCCCCAGCGCGCGCAGGCGCTCACGCGCGAAGCGGTGCACGAACAGCGGCACGAAATCCTTCAGCCGCGAGCCCCTGAGCGCCTCGAGCGACTCCGTCATGAAGCGCTCGACCGTCTCCGCGGAGAAGTTGCCCGCGAACTCCGCGCTCAGCGATTCCAATCCCTTCTGGAGGTGGTTGCGGGTGATGACGTCCACCTCGAGCTCCTTGAGCTGCGTCGCCATTCAGACCTCCTCCTGCCCCGTTCGGAATCGGTGCGGAGCATATTCCATTGACAGTTTTCTTTTCAATTGATATAAGTGAATAGATGTCCGTCGATTTGGAGCTCGCTCCCAAGCAAAAGCGGCCGGTGGGCGAGCCCTGCTGCGAGCCGGTCGCGTATCCGGAGATCGAGCGCGCCGAGGCCGAGCGCATGGCGGTCGTTGCCAAGGCCCTCGGAGACCCAATCCGCATGCAGCTCGTCGATGTGCTGCGTAAGCACGCCGGCCAGGTGTGCGTCTGCGAACTGGTGCCGCTGTTCGACCTCTCCCAGCCGACCGTCTCGCACCACCTCAAGGTACTGCGCGAGGCGGGCATCGTGGGCTCGGAGCGGCGTGGCCTGTGGGCCTACTACTACGTCGAGCCTGACGCCGGCAACGAACTGAGCGAGTGGCTGTCGGACTAGACACCGCACCAGGCGCCTGGCGTCAGGACATCCTGGAGGTCAACGCGCCTGCCGACCGGGTTCCCCGCATGTACAGCCGCCTCGCTCCGGTGTATGAGCTTTGGGCCCGTGCCACGGAATCCCGCGCGCGACTGCGCGTGCTCGAACTCACCGGTTTGAGTGGCGACGACGATGTGCTCGAGGTGGCGACCGGCACTGGGGCCCAGCTCGTCCGGCTCGCCGCGGCCAGCCACGGCCGCACCGTTGGGGTCGAGCTCGCCGACGGGATGCTCGCTCGAACTCGCGCGCGCCTGGATGCAGCGGGGCTCGCGGAGCGGGTCGAGCTGCTCCTGGCAAACGCATTGGAGCTCCCGCTCGAGGACGAGAGCTTTGACGTCGTTGTGAACTCCTACATGCTCGATCTCCTCTCTCGCGAGGACATCCCACGGGCGCTAACGGAGTTCAAACGGGTGCTCCGCCCAGGCGGGCGCCTCGTGCTCTCGAACATGACCAAGGCGGAGCGGCGCCGGCATTGCTTCTGGGACGCCGCCTACGCACGCGGCGTTCAGCTCACGGCCAACTGCCGCGGAGTCCTCGCTGCCCCGGTGCTCGCCGAGCTCGGCTTCATCGAGATCAAGCGTGAGTACCTCGCCCAGATGTTGTTCCCAACTGAAATCGTCACCGCGCGCAAGGAGGAGTCATGAGCACGACCGAGACGACGAGCGAGATCCAGGCAGCCGTGCGCGAGCGCTACGCCGAGGCCGCGAAGGAAGCCAGGTCGGGCCAGGCCAGCTGCTGCGGTCCGGAGGACTCGTCATGTGGGTGCGGCGCCAGCCCGCTCAGCGCCGAGCAGGCGGAGGTCTTCGGGCCGGAGCTGTATTCCCTCGACGAGCGCGAGGCGCTGCCGGATGCGGCGAAGCTTGCCTCGCTCGGGTGCGGAAATCCGACTGCCGTGGCGGACCTCAACGAGGGCGAGACCGTTCTCGACCTCGGGTCCGGCGGCGGCATCGATGTGCTGCTCTCGGCCCGCCGGGTGGGCCCGAGCGGCAAGGCCTACGGCGTCGACATGACCAACGAGATGCTCGAGCTCGCGCGCGCAAACCAGCGCGAAGCGGGAGTCGACAACGTCGAGTTCCTCAAGGGGACGATCGAGAACGTCCCGCTTCCCGACGGCTCGGTGGACGCGATCATCTCCAACTGCGTGATTAACCTCTCGACCGACAAGCCGAGCGTGTTCCGTGAGGCTTCCCGCGTCCTGCGAGCGGGTGGCCGCTTCGCGGTCACGGACATCGTCGCCGACCCGGACATGGACGATGCGATACGGCGAGACATGGCCGAGTGGACCCGTTGCGTCGCCGGAGCGCTGACCGCAGAGGAGTTCCGCACGGAGCTCGAGGACGCAGGCTTCGAAGCGGTCGAGATCCGCGAGACCCATCGCGTCCATCCGCAGGCCGGCTCGGCGATCGTGCGGGCGCGCAAGCGCTGATCGGGTCGGCCGCTCAGTCCTGCGGCAGCGCCTCGGCCGCGGCGCTCAGGCGCAGGTCCTCGAGCCGGGCACGCTGGTCATCGGCCCGGGCCGCCAGGGCGGCGAAGTCGAAGCCGTCGAGTCCGTCGATCTCGGGCGCGACCCGCTGCAGCGCCCGCCACAGCCCGAGCTTGCCCGTCACGCCGAGCACCAGGCCTTCGAGCTCGATCAGACGGCTCAGCGGCGAGTAGGAGAACCAGCGCGCGTTCGGCTTCAGCCGGCCGAGCTTCTCGCCGCCCCAGGCGACCGTGTCCTTGATGCGATCGGTGCCGACGTCGAGCTTGGCCATCAGCTCCTCGAGCGTCCGCTGGTCCCGCTCGATCTCGCCGGCGATCCGCGCCAGCTCCTCGCCGTAGGGCGTGCCCTCGTTCTGGCCGGCGATTCGCCGGGCCAGATTCAGACCTGTCACGGCGCCGGCGTGATGGTCCTGCAGATAGACGGCGAGCAGCTTCGGGGCGGGCATGTGGGATCAGCTACCTCACAGGAGGGGCCGCGAAACGCCAGTCTAAGGTCGTGCCTGGCGAGTGCCGATACTTTGCCCGCATGGAGACGCGTATCGAGAGAGTGGTTCTTGAAACGGACCGCCACCGGATCGTCGGCGACCTGACGCTGCCTCGGGAGGGCTACCGCAGCCGTCTCTCGGACTTCCTCAATCGCGGCGACCTCGACTTCATCCCGCTCGTCAACGCCGAGATCCATTCGCTGAACGGCGCCGGGAGCGAGCAGCGGACCTTCATCGCCGTCGC
The DNA here is from genome assembly GCA_046728015.1 of Actinomycetota bacterium. Taxonomy (GTDB): domain Bacteria; phylum Actinomycetota; class Thermoleophilia; order Solirubrobacterales; family 70-9; genus DATAFO01. The sequence continues at coordinate 5,915 of JBKPDQ010000042.1, read as the reverse complement.
CCGTACGCACGTCCTCCTCGCGTATCCGCACGGCGAGGGCGGGGGCGCCCGCTGATCGGTCAGGGTCGAAGGACGATCTTCAGCGCCTCGCGACGGTCGTAGGTCTCGTAGGCCTCGGGCGCCTCGTCGAGGCTCATGTGATGGGTGACGAGCGGGCTGGGATCGAGCGCCCCCGAGCCGAGGCGCTCGAGCACCGGGTCCAGATGCTTGATCACGTTCGCGTGCCCGGTCTTCAGCGTCAAGGCCTTGATCCAGACCACCCCCATGTGCAGCTCGACGCGCTCGGCGTAGACGCCGGTGGCCGAGACGGTTCCCGCCTTGCGGGTCAGGCGGCACGCGAGGTCCAGCGCGTCCGGATGGCCGACCGCGTCGATCGTCGCGTCCACCCCGCGCCCGCCGGTTGCCTCCTTGACCGCCGCCCGCGGATCCTGCTCGGTGAGGTGGACCGCCGAAGCCCCGAACGACTCCGCCATCCCCAGCCGCTCGCCCACGGTGTCGATCGCGATCACCTGCGCGGCGCCCTCCGCGAACGCGGCCTGCACGGCGCACAGGCCGACCGGCCCGAGTCCGAGGACGGCCACGCTCGAGCCCGGCTCGATGCTCGTCTCGACGACGGCGTGGTAACCGGTGCCCATCACGTCGCCCGCAAAGAGCGCGACGTCGTCGGACATGCCCTGCGGCACCTGGCGCAGAGTCAGGTCGGCATTCGGGACCAGCAACAACTCGGCCTGGGCGCCCTGGAGCGAGCCGAGGACCTCACCGTGCCCGAAGACCCGGCCCCGGTCGCACTTGTGGAAGTCGGCACGGCGGCAGAAGAAGCACTCGCCGCAGGCCGTGCAGTAGGTCCCGAGGACGCGGTCGCCCTCGGAGACGCCCTCCACGGCATCGCCGACCGCGACGACCGTTCCCACGTACTCGTGGCCGATCACGAACCCAGGCTCGATCGCCACCCGCCCGTGGTAGATGTGGAGGTCCGAGCCGCAGACCCCGGTTGCCTCGATCCGAACGATCGCCTCGTCGGGCGCGGTGAGCTCGGGGTCGGGCACCTCGTCGACCCGTACCTCGCCCGGCGCCTGGAAGGTCACGGCCTTCACATCAGTCACACGCTCCTTTCGGGGCATGAATGCCCCTCACTGGACTCCCGCCGCACTCTATGGCGCTGGGGATAGGCTGGGCTCGCCGCGAGGAGACGAGAGAACGTGAGCGAGCCATCCAAGGCCGTGCTGATCACCGGATGCTCTTCGGGGATCGGCCACGCAACCGCCGAGCGCCTTGCCGACCGCGGTTGGACGGTTTACGCGACCGCCCGGCGCCCCGACTCGATCGCCGATCTCGCTGCAGCCGGCTGCAAGACCCTGGGGCTCGACGTCACCGACGAGAGCTCGATGCGGACCGCAGTCGACTCGGTGGTCGAGGCGGAGGGGGCCGTCGGCTGTCTGGTCAACAACGCCGGCTACAGCCAGTCCGGCGCGCTCGAGACCCTGCCGATGGAGCGGCTGCGCGCGCAGTTCGAGACGAACGTGTTCGGCGTGGTGCGGATGTGCCAGCTCGTCCTCCCCGGCATGCGACGTCAGGGCTGGGGGCGCATCGTCAACGTCAGCTCGATGGGAGGCAAGCTGACGTTCCCGGGCGGGGGCGCCTACCACGGCACAAAGCACGCGGTCGAGGCACTGTCGGACGCGCTGCGCTGGGAGGTGAGCGGCTTCGGAGTCGACGTCGTCGTGATCGAGCCGGGCCTGATCACCACCCGCTTCGGCGAGGTGGCCGCCGGCTCGATCGCGGACGCGACGGTGACGCCATCGGACACCGAGGCAGACCCGTACGCGAGCTTCAACGCAGCGGTCGGCTCCGCCACCGCCGGCATCTACGAGGGGCCGATGCGATTCCTGGCGGGCGGTCCCGAGACGGTCGCGAAGACGATCTCAAGGGCGTTGAGCGCCCGCCGCCCGCGGACGCGCTACAGGGTCACCGCGTTGGCGCGCCTCGCGCTGGCCCAGCGGCGGCTGTTGCCGGACCGAGCCTGGGACGCGGTGATGGCAGCGCAGTTCGACCGACCGGGCCCCACGAAGGTAAGAGACCGGTAAGCGTTCGCCGGATCGCGCAACCAATCTCGGCGCGCCGACCAAAACGCGGAACGATTCAACGCCTGCGTTGAACAAATGCCTTCACCTTCAAGATCGGCACCTGACCCGCCCCTGGGAAATGTGATTTTGTCCTGCCCGCAATTTGTTTGGGGCAGAACCGGTCTCAGACCGGGGAGGTGAGAGAGATAGTGGAACGCAACCCGTTCTCGTATCGAGTTCGCGGCAAGCTGTTCGCGTTGCTCGGTGCGTTGGTCCTGGTCCTTTCGGCCGGGACGCTGGTCGCCTGTGGCGACGATGACGACGACGGTGGAGGCGAAGCGGCGGCGGGAGGCGAGATCACGATCTCGCAGACCTCCCAGCCCGACTACCTCGACCCGGCGCTGAGCTACACGGTCAACGGCATCGAGCCCCTGTGGCTGGTGTACACGCCGCTGCTCACCTACCGGCACGTCGAGGGGCCGGAGGGCGCCGAGCTGATCCCGGGCCTGGCAGAGGACCTGCCGCAGATCTCCGAGGACGGCATGACCTACACGCTGACCCTGCGTGACGGACTCAAGTACTCGGACGGCAGCGATGTCGTGGCGAGCGACTTCGAGCACACGATCAAGCGCGTGCTCAACCTCGAGTCCGGCGGTTCCGCCTTCTTCGAGATCATCGAGGGCGCGCCGGAGTACCTGGAGAAGGGCGATCCGGAGGGCGACATCTCCGGTATCGAGACCAATGACGAGACGGGCGAGATCACGATTCAGCTCACCGAGGCCGACTCGTCGTTCTCCAACGTGCTCGCGATGTGGTTCGGGGCTCTGGTTCCGGGCGACACGCCGTTCAAGAACCTGACCGAGGACCCGCCGCCCGGCGTCGGGGCCTACATGATCACCGAGTCAGTGCCGAACCGCGAGTTCGTGATGGAGAAGAACCCCGAGTTCGAGGCGCTCGACATCCCGGACATCCCCACGGGCAACATCGACAAGATCACCACGGTGATCATCAAGGACGCCGCCAAGCAGGCACAGGACGTGCTCGACAACGAGCTCGACCGGATGCAGGACCCGCCGCCGGCGGACCTGAAGCCGACCGTGCTCGAGCAGGCCTCAGACCGGTACGAGGAGCACACGACGAGCTCCACGTACTACTTCTTCATGAACGTTCGGGAAGCTCCGTTCGACGACCCGAAGGTTCGTGAGGCGGTCAACTACGGCATCGACAAGCCGGCCCTGGCGCGCCTGTTCGCAGGCGAGCTGGCCCCCGGCTGCACGTTCCTGCCACCGGGCTTCCCGGGTTACGACGAGGAGTTCGACACGACCGGCTGCCCGTACGGCGATCCGAGCCAGCCGCCCGACATCGAGAAGGCCCAGTCTCTGATCCAGGAGGCCGGTGCCGAGGGCGAGCCGGTCACGGTGTACTCGAACAACGACGACCCGAGCGACAAGGTCGGTCAGGCGTACGCGGACATGCTGAACGAGATCGGCCTGGACGCGGAAGTCAAGATTCTCGACGGCGGCGTCTACTTCCAGACGATCGGCAACGAGAAGACCCATGCCCAGACCGGGTTCTCCAACTGGTTCGCGGATTTCCCGCACCCGCTCAACTTCTATTTCCTGGTTGACGGGGATTCGATCCAGCCGACGAACAACCAGAACTTCGGCAACGTCGATGACAAGCAGATCAACGACGAGATCGACCGGCTGTCCCTGGAGACGGACACGCAGGCGGTGGCCGAGGACTGGGCTGCGCTCGACGAGTACCTGATCTCGCCGCCGCAGTCGTACATCGCCCCGTACGGGCACCGGAAGCTGGCGACGTTCTTCTCGGAGCGGATGGACTTCGAGAGCGCCGTCTTCCACGCGGTGTACTTCGACGACTACTCCACCTGGAGCCTGAAGGAAGGCGAGTAGTAGGCGACCCGAAGGAATTGGGCGAAGAGATCGATTGAGAGGGGGGCGCCACCGGCGCCCCCCTCAGGTTGACGAGAGCGGCTGGCGAGCAATAATGGTCCGCGGTGCCTAGGGAAGAGGCAACGGTTGCGGCGGAGCCCGGGACTGAGCTGTCCCTCGGGATTCCGCAGGAGCTCACGGAAGAGGAGCGCCAGGCCGGGTTGGCCGGGGTGAGCCCGTGGCACCTGGCGGCGCGGCGGCTGCGGCGTGACAAGACCTCGCTGATCTTCGGCGGCCTCTTCATCCTCCTCGTGGGCATCTGCCTGGCTGCTCCGCTCTGGGCCAAGCACGTCGCCCACACGGGCCCCGACGACAACCACCTCTCCGACACGATCGTGGTCGACGGCGAGACCAAGAACGTCGTCGGGTTCGACGGGGTGCCGATCGGCCCGACCTGGCAGGGAGAGTTCTTCCTCGGCGCCGACGGCAACGGGCGCGATCAGATGGTTCGCCTGCTGTACGGCGGGCGCAACTCGCTGCTGATCGGGGTCACCGCCGCGATCGGCACGACGATCCTGGCCGTGATCCTCGGCCTGTTAGCCGGCTACAGACGCGGCTGGATCGACAGCGTGATCTCGCGCTTCATGGACATCCTGTGGGCGTTCCCGGTGATCCTGTTGGGGATCGCTCTGGGCACCGCGCTTGCCACCGGCGGCTTACAGATCGGGCCGCTGACACTGGAGGGGAACAGTCTCGCGATCCCGATCTTCATCATCGCCATCATCTACGTGCCGTACTTGGCGCGACCTATCCGTGGACAGGTGCTGTCCCTGCGCGAGAAGGAGTTCGTCGAGGCGGCGCGCGCGCAGGGCATGGGCCCGTGGCGAATCATGTTCAGCGAGATCCTGCCGAACATCTCGTCGACCCTCCTGGTCTTCTTCCCGCTGCTGGTCGCGAACGCGATCCTGCTCGAGGCGGCGCTTTCGTTCCTCGGCGCGGGCGTCCAGCCGCCGAACCCATCGTGGGGGACGATGATCGACGAGGGCGTTGAGCGGATCGTGACCGCGCCGGCGATGGCGATCGTCCCCGGAATTATGGTCGTGCTCACCGTGCTGGCCCTGAACGTCTTCGGCGACGGGGTCCGCGACGCCCTTGACCCCAAGGCAAAGGTCCGGATCGAGCACTGATGAGGGGGAGGGACTAGATGGGTCGGTTCATCGCCAGACGCCTGGCCTCGATGGTGCTGGTCATGTTCGCCGTCTCGGTGCTCGTCTTCCTGATCTTCAACGTGATCCCGAACGGCGACCCGGCGGTGCGCATGGCCGGCCGGCAGCCGACCGAGACCCAGATCGAGGCGATCCGCGAGGAATGGGGATTCGACGAGCCGGTCTACGTGCAGTACATAACCACGATGGAGAAGCTGTTCACGGGCGACATGGTCAGCTACTTCACGCAGCTGAACGTCACCGAGGAGATCAAGAAGGGGATCCCACGCACCTTCTCCCTGGCGATCGGGGCGGCGATCATCTGGATGGCGTTCGGTATCGGGCTCGGGCTCTACAGCGCGATGCGTGCCGGCCAGTTCTCGGACCGATTTCTGACCGTGCTCGCGCTGATCGGGATCTCGATGCCGGTGTTCTGGATCGGGGCGATGATGAACCAGTACCTGGGCTTCGAGTTATCGAACAAGCTCGGCTTCGAGCTGTTCCCCAACGGCGGCTACGTCGAGTTCACCGAAAGCCCTTTCGAGTGGCTCCATCACTTGATCCTGCCCTGGACAGCGCTCGCGATCCTGTTCATCGGGGTCTATTCGCGGGTGCTGCGCGGCAACATCCTCGACACGATGAACGAGGACTACGTGCGCACGGCGCGGGCCAAGGGGCTCTCGGAGCGCCGGGTGATGATCAAGCATGTCCTCCGCAACTCGATGGTCCCGATCGTGACCCTCTGGGGGCTG
>JBKPDQ010000041.1:0-14059 GCA_046728015.1 Actinomycetota bacterium | reverse complement strand
GCCCTGTTTCGACCCCGGCGCCGTGATGAGCCCGGCCGCGGTCCTCACCTCGCCCCGATCCGCCAGCGGATCGAGTCAATCTTTCGGACCTGCAAGGACATCCTCGCCGTCGAGCGCCACGGCGCGCGGACGATCGACGGCCTGCGGGCCCGGGTCGCCTCGCGGATGCTGGCGCTGGCGGCTTGCGTCTACGTCAACTGGTGGCTGGGGCGACCGACGCGCTCTTTGGTCGCGTTCGTTGCCTGAGGCGAGGAGCTCACCGCGCAGCTCGCACGCCTGCCGGATCTGGCCCAGGCGCTACGTGAGGCGCCGCCGGCAATCAAGCGCCAGGTATTCACGTCATTCGACCTGCAGATCGCCTACGACAAGGTCAAGCGGCGCGTCGAATTGACGGCAACCGTGTCCGAGGCCGTCGCGGATGCCTTCGAGAACGCGAAAGCCCTCCAAGCGGAGCGCTCTAGCGTGGTACCGACGGACATAGCGGGGGCGGGATTTGAACCCGCGACCTCCGGTTATGAGATGCCGCGAGATGGTTCTATCGACTCCCCTCGCGGATGCTCAGGCACGATGAGATGTTCGGAGATGAGAGGAATTCGCTCAGTTCGGTACCACAGCTGGTACCAGGCACGGCCAGGATCAGCTTCGGGTGCAACGTTGGCCAGGGATTCTTGGATGGCGTTGAGGCGGCGCAACGCGACCTCGCTTGCGAGCCGAGGGGCGGCGGCCGGCGTTATTGCGGCTGCGTTGTGGGCAGTCCAGCAGCCGCTCGATAAGCGGGTATTCCGAAGCGACTATGACGATGTAGCGCTGCTCGGCAAACTGGTCACACGCCGAAGCTGGTGGCCGATTCCGGGGCTGGCTCTCCATCTGGGCAACGGCGCGGCGTTCGGCGCTGTCTACGCGCTTTTCAGCCCGGAGCTTCCCGGCTCGGCCTGGGTGCGGGGACTGGTCGCGGCCCAGGCGGAGAACTTCGGCCTCTGGCCGCTCGTCAGCTTGACCGATCGGCACCACCCCGCGCGCGAGGAGCTGCCGCGTCTAACCGGCAACCGCCGCGCCCTGGCGCAGGCGACCTGGCGCCACGCATTGTTCGGGCTGGTGCTGGGGATGGTCGAAGCGCGTTTGCAGCATCGCCGTGGCCCGGCTGCGTCCGCGACTGGATGACGTGCGAAGAAGGTTGCCCGGGGACTTCATGATGTGCGGCCAGGCTCCCGCTCATCCTTGCGCCGGAGAAAACCGGCCGGGGCACGCGCCGCTACCGGGTCCTCGATCCAGAGGGCCGCGAGGGAAGCTTCGGCAGCTACCGACGTGGCCAGACGAGCTGAAGCGACTCGCCATCCGCCTCGGCGCGAGTTCGGTCCACATCAGCGACGACGTCGGTCCGTTCGCGCGCCGCCGGGACGAGGGCGTGGGTCGCGCGCTCGCCCCGGAGGGCATCCGGCTCATCCGACATCCGGGGGTGAACGCGCTGGACGACGTCGCCGAGCTCCGCACGGGCTCGGGCGGACCGTACACGGTCTTCTCGCCCTTTCACCGGCGCTGGCTCGACGCGGCGCGGCGACCCGTTCTCACGGCCCCGGCCGAGCTGCCTCGAGTGCCGCCGAAGCTAGGCAGCGGCCGGATCCCTTCGCTCGTTTCGCTCGGCCTCGAACAGGAGGTAAGCGCTCCAGCGCGCGGCGGAGAGACGGCGGCACGCCGGGCGGTCAACCGGTTTCTCGCCGCCGGGGTACGCGACTACGCCGCGAATCACGACGCGCTCGGCAAGAACGGGACCTCGCGGCTCTCGCCGTATCTTCATTTCGGCTGCCTCTCGCCACGCCAGATCGAAAAGCGGCTCCCGCGCGGCAAGGACCCGGATACCTTCCGTCGCCAACTCTGCTGGCGGGACTTCTACCACCATGTCCTCGCCCACTTCCCCCGTAACGCCCGCTCGGAATTCCGAGATCGCTACCGCGGCAAGATCAAGTGGAGCCACGCGAAGCACGCGTTCGAAGCGTGGTGCGCTGGCCGCACGGGCTATCCGCTGGTGGACGCCGGAATGCGCCAGCTCCGGCACGAGGGCTGGATGCACAATCGCGCCAGGCTCGTCGTCGGCTCCTTCCTGACCAAGGACCTCGGCATCGACTGGCGCTGGGGCGAGCGCTGGTTTATGCGTCTGCTGATTGATGGTGACGAGGCGAACAACAACGGCAACTGGCAGTGGATCGCCTCGGTAGGCACCGATCCCCAGCCCGCGTTTCGACGGATCTACAACCCGGCCCGGCACCAGGAGCGGTTCGATCCCGGCAACGTCTACGTGCGCAGATTCGTGCCGGAGCTTCGCGACGTCCCCGACGAGTTCGTCCGCGAGCCCTGGAAGATGCCCGACGAGGTCCAGCGGGCGGCGGGCTGTGTGATCGGGCGTCACTACCCAGAGCCGATCGTCGACCGCCGCCGGGCGCGCGAGGAGGCGCTCGCGCGCTACCGCACGTGAGTGCCGTCGCGCCGGAACTCTGCACGCGACGGAGGGGGCGGTACGGCGCGCGGCCCCGTCCGACCTAGCGGCCGGCGAGCTGCAGCGCAGCGCGGACCGGGTCCGCATCGAGCGCCTCGGCGCGCAGGCGCTGCGCCGCTGCGAGCTCACCCGGACCACGATGACCACGGTTCCCCTCTCCCACCCCCCGCAGGTGATCGCGGCGATCGCCCGCATCTACTGCAACGCGCTTCGGCTCCGCCTCAGAGGCGCCCCGGTCTTCCCCGGCCTCCGCGCCAACACAAGGAAGGGACTCGTACCACGGCTGGTTCACAAAAAAGAGGTCAGCTTCGATGCAACGCTGGCCAAGCTTCAGCGCGCCCAGGACGTGTCAGACGGCGCGAAGACTCATTCGCCAAATACACTGATCTCACTCGTCCTCTCCACTCAGCTCGAGGTTTCGGGCGAGCTCATCGTGTGATGCCCCTGCCCTAGAGATCGGTCGAGCCGTGAGCTCATCGGCCACTCGACGAACCGCCGCGTCAGTGCCTGGCCTGAGGGCCGCCTTTGTCAACGCGAGCATGCGCGCGCAGGTGATGTCATAGAAACGCTTTTGCTCGCGCCGACCGAAGATGCGAAAGCCGAACCGCACGAGTGGGTTCCGGATCTGGGCGCGCTGCGAGTACGCATGGATTCTGAACTCGACCGCGCCGGTGTCGAGCCACTTGCGAACCTCCCACGACATCTCTCCGCGCTCGAGGTGCCCCTCGAGTGTGGCGTAGCTCCAGCCCCATGCCTGCAAGGGGCGGTCGCGGAGGGTCTGAAGCTGCTCGTACACGTCGATGACACGCACGCCCACCCAGAAGCGAAGCCCCCAAAAGCGCAATTCCAGCAGCATGTTTCGACCCTCGAGCGGCGCCTCGGGATCGTAGAAGGCACGCACTATCGAGGGGTCGGCGAACTCGTAGCCGCTCATCAGCCGCCTCGCGGTCTTCCACGTGCCAGCGGGCGTCGGCGGGCCGGGCGGCTCCGAAATCAGCTGCTGCAACCGCTCGTCGACGCACCAACCATTCATTGGCGTGAACTCGTTGCGCCGCGAGCGGTCGAAATTGAATCGTGCGTGGTCGAGGGCCGCCAATGCGCGGCGCTTGCGGGTGCTCTTCGTGAGCCGCTCGGCGGGCCACTCCTTCTCAAGCCGACGGGTGTCGACCTCGAGGCAGCCGAGCCGGCGGCCGCCCGACCTCTTGACGACTCGCTCCAGAACGGAAGTCCACATGTGCAGTTGAACCTCTTTCGCCATACGCAGGCGGTCGAACAACAGGTCCGAGAACGGATCACCGCTACGCGCCCACGACTCGATCGTGAAGACGATCGGGTCGCTGCCTCCAATCCGGAATTCGATCTGCCCTGCTTCGAGGTGGCCCTCAAGAGTGCCGAGCCGAAATGAGGTCGGCGTCACGTCAAGCACGCGAACAGGGCCGTCCCAGGGACCTGGCATCCGCACTACGTACTCGTCTCCGACCTGCATTTGACCTGGCTCGCCGATAACACGCTGGAAGCTCGCAAACTCGGACGGAGCGAACGCGTCAAGATCCCGTTGCATCTCGGACATGAGCTCCCGAGAAGACCGCTTCGAGCCGCAGATGCGTGCCTGATAGCGGCGGCGAAACAGCGGCCCGACACCCTCTGCGGGGCGTTGGAGCTCGCGCCGATCAATGGCGGGGGGAAGCGCGGGCGGGCAATCCTCGAAAGGATCGCCCTCTTGCTCCCTGCGTCGCATCGGAGTGGTACGCCACATGTAGCGCCAGGAAGTGAGCACCACGCCTACGGGCCAGCGTCCTGCTGTCGCGACCTGACGCCGGAGAGTCAGCTTGCTGGCCATGCCGGTCCTTTACCCGCAGACCATCCGCCATATCGCGGGAACGATCGCCGCGGCAACGTTGCAGCCCTAGTCGCAGAGTGGGCCCTGCCAGGTCCATGACCGGCTCGCAGCGCCGAACATCGGAGTTGCCGCGCGCCTTCCTTTCCTCAGCGGCGGCGAATGGCACGGCGCACGCCCTGAGCCTGCTGCTCGTGGCGCTCGAGCGAGTGGCCAATCTCCCAGAGCGTCGGCGGCCACAGCCCCGCGAACAGCGCTCTGCGCTCGGCGTTTCCTCGTTCGTCCTGGTCGAGCGTCTTCGCCCGGATCCAGAGCACGACGCAGAGAGCAATGCTGCCGAGCGATGCGACATGGACATGCCAGCTACGCAACCCGAGACCGTGCAGGCGAGAGATGAGCATGTCTAACACCTACCCGCGCGTATGGTGCTCAAGCGGCTGTTCGGCTTTCCGCGTAACGAAGGGCCCCTTGGGCTTTCGGCCTCCGGGCCCTTCTAGTAGCGGGGGCCCGATCTGCACCTACGACCGTCGTGGTACCGCTTTGGTACCGACTGCTCGTCCTATGCGTGCAGAATGTCCACCCCCGGGTGTCAATGGGGACGCGGGAGACGCTACGGAACGCATAGACACGACAATCCGCTCGGCTGGGGGCCGAAAGGTCGTCGGTTCAAATCCGACCGCCCCGATCTCGCGAAGGCCCGCTCCGGGAGAGGGCCTTCGGCCGCTCGGGGGGTCTGTGAAAGGGGCGGGCGCAAGCGCCGTGGTACCGCCCGTGGTACCAGGCGAGGAAAAGCTGGCCCGCGGTCCGGAACGCGAGGGTCGTCATCAGGACGCCGGAGATGAGGGTGAGCAAGCCATTCTCTGGCCGAGGACTTCGATCCGAAGTGCGTGAGCGGTCATCACACGCTTTGCGCGACCTTGGGCGCATCAATCACATGAAGCGAGTGACGACCACTCACCCTCCGCAGGAGTTAATCGGAGGAATTGGCCGCGGGACCCGCCGCCGGACTCCAAGGAGACCTGGATGATTGACTTCACCTACAAGGAGAAGGAACAGCTTTCGCGCCAGCAGGCGGCGGAGCGGCTGACCGACATCGCCTATGCCCTCACCGCGGGCGGGCGATGAAGTTGGGCGGCGACGCGGAGGTCAACGTGCTGGTAGCCGACCAAGTGATGCTGAAGCGGGAGACTCGGTCCAGGGGCGGCCGCATAGAGCAGGGGATCGAGCTCGGCTGGTCGGAGTCAGCAGGTCGGCCGCCTCTCACGGAACAGCTTCGGGAGTTCCTCGACGCCCACCGCGTGGGCGTGCTGGCCACGGCCGCGCCGGACGGCAGGCCTCGCCAGTCCGTCGTCTATTACGCGCGAGACGGGGACCAGCTCTTGGTCTCGACCCTGTCCGCGCGGCTGAAAGCGCGCGACGTGCAGCGTACCGACTGGGCGTCGCTGTGCGTTCGCGGGGACGAGCAGCCGTATCCGTCGGCGACCTTCGCCGGCCCGGCCGAGATCCTGACCAAGGACATTGGCCCACCGACGGCGCTGATCATGCAGCGCATAGCCGACACCGACGAGCCCCCGGAGGCGCAGAGCGACGAAGCGCTGGCCGCCGTCGACCCCGTCCTCCTCGCGATCTCGGTCGAGCGCGTGAGCGCGATGAGCCACCTGTAGGTCATCCGCCCGAGTCGGTATGAAACGCAGATGACCGCGGCAGAGCCCTCCTCGGGGGCCAGGGATGCCGGTCGCCCCGAGGTCGAGGCGTCGATATCGATCCGGACGATTCTGCTGGTCGCTGCCACGGTCGCCGTCGCCTCGGCGCTGGTCTCGGTCACCGACGTCCTGCTCATGATCTTCGTCTCGGTCTTCAGCGTCGCCGTCCTCTTGCCGGTGGTGAATGCGATGGAGCGACGATTTGGCTGGAGCCGGGCGCTGTGCTCCACGGTGCTCGTGCTGGGCATCGTGATCGTCATCGGCGCCGTCGCGCTGGTCGTGGTGCAGGCGATCAGCGGCGCAGTGCGCGGGTTCGCCGACGACCTGCCACAGATCGTGGACGAGGTCCGGCACAGCGACCTGGGCAACTTCATCAACAGCGGGAGCGACTCGCTAGACACGTTGAGAGAGCACGCAAGCGAAATCACCAGCGGGGTGGGCAAGGCGTCGGGCGGCGTCGCCCAAGTCGGAGTCTCGGCCTTCGGGGGGGTCACGCTCTTCTTCTCGGTCCTCTTCCTGACGCTTTTCGGGCTGATCGACGAACCGCGCGTGCGGGCCTGGATCGGGAGCCTGCTGTACCGGGACACGCGGGATCGGTACCTGCAGGTCACCGATCGGATCATCCATACGACCTCGCGCTACATGCTCGGCAACCTCGCCATTTCCGTGATCTGCGCGACTGTCTACGGCGTCACAGCGGAGATCCTCGGCCTTCCGTATCCCCTCGCCCTGGCTATGATCGCGGGGTTCCTCGACCTCATCCCCAGCATCGGGGCCATGATCGCCGGCATCATCATCGAGCTCGTTGCGCTGTCGGTCGGCCTTGAAGCCTTCATCGCCTTCGCGATCGTGATCGTGGTCTACCAGCAGATCGAGAACTACATCCTGCAGCCGACGATCATCGGAAAGGCGGCCCAGGTCTCCGGCTTCACCGTGCTCGCCAGCGTGCTGGGGTTCGGGGCGCTCTTCGGGCTCATCGGCGCGATCATCGGCGTGCCGATCGCGGCCGGCATCCAGATCGTCGCCGACGAGCTCACCGCCGCCAGAAGAGCTCGCATCGCCGCAGCGGACACCGCGGAGCAGCAGCCGGCCTAGGACTCGGTTCAACCCGTAGCACTCGCGCGACGCTTTCGCCAGCCTCACGACACGGGCAAGATGCCTGTCGTGCGCGACCCCTCGACCAGATCCGACTCGGACTGGCGCCCGCTCGCCATCCGGACAAGCGGGAGCGCGAGACAGGGCGTGTACGGGCTCATCCTCGCGACGGCCGTGATGGATGCGACCCACGCCATCGACAGGCTCGAAGTGTTCGCCGTGATCCGCGATGCACCGGATCCACAGACCCGAGCTGAAGCGCGAGCACAGGTAGCTCCCGTCCGACCGCCGGGGGCATCTCATACGCCTCGTCCTCGTCCCTTGCGGTCATCTCCGCGCCCGGCGTTCAGATGCCCGTGTTATGCGTCTAAGCCCAACCGCGAACCCCGGGCGGGGGCACCTTCCCCACGTTCTATGAGCCGGCCCGGACTAGGATCCGGAGACCAGGACCCTGCCCGGGTCGTAGCGACGGAAAGCGCTGGTGGAGTGATGGTGAACGGGATGCTGGTTGTAGACGCAGTGGTGCACGCGGCAAATCCCACGCGGGACAACGTTGCGCCGGCGATCGAGGAGATGGCGGAGCCACTGCTCGACGCGGTCTACGGATTGCACTCAATTCTCTCGCCGGAGAGCCACCGGCTTCCTCGGGACGAGTTCCTGCGCGACTGGAGCGCGGAGGACCTGGCGAGCGTGCTCTTCCTCGAGAGCGACGTCGACGTCTGCGACCACCACTCGCTTCCCCTCGACGACTTCTGGGTCGATGGGCTCGTCCACCTCGAGAAGGGGATCGAGCTGAAGCGGCGAGCGCCGCAGCGCGTTTGCCTCCACGCCGCGATCAACCCGCTGGAGGGAAAGAGGGCGCTCGAGCAGGTCGAGCACTCGATTCGCGAGGTCGGCGCGCACGGCATTAAGGTCTACCCGGCGCGGTTCGTCAACGGACAGACGATCCCCGTGCGGCTCGATGACCCGGAGCTCGGGATCCCCGTGATCGAAAAAGCCATCGAGTGCGGCGCCAAATGCATCGCGGTGCACAAGTACTTCCCAATCGGGCCGACGCGTCTGAGCGCCTACAACGTCGACGACGTCGAGATCGCCGGCATGTTTCCGCAGATCGACTTCGAGGTGCTTCATCCCGGTTTCGCGTTCCTCGACGAGACCGAGTGGCTTCTCGCCCGCTACCCCAACGTGTACGTCAACCTCGAGTGGACGATCAGCCTGCTGTTCACCGCCCCGCGCCGGTTCGCCGAGATCCTCGGCAGGTTGCTCTCCACTGGCGCCGAGGATCGCATCCTCTGGGCGGCCGGAGCGGCGCTGGTTCACCCCCAGGCCGTGCTCGATGCGTTCCTCGACTTCGAGATGCCCGAGGATCTGGTCGAGGGCTACGGATACCCGCCGCTGACGCAAGAGCTGAAGCGGAAGCTCCTCGGCGAGAACTACTGCCGGCTGCACGGTCTCGACTACGAAGAGCTGAAAGCCAACGTCACGGACGACGACTGGAGCCGACAGCGCCGGGCGGCGGGGTCGCAGGAGCCCTGGGCGACGGTCCGGCGCGCGCCGTCCGCTGGCGCGGGGGCATGAGTGGCGACCCGTAGCGAGATCTACCAGGCGCTCGCCACCGTCCACGACACGTGCAGCGTCTTCAATGGCACGAACCTCGACATCGTCGAGATGGGCCTGGTTCACGACGTCGAGCAGGACGGCGGCGCGGTTCGCGTTCGCCTCCTGCTCACGGACCCGATGTGCCTCTATCTGTTCGAGATGCGAGCTCAGATCATCTCCGCCCTCGAGGCGATTCCGGGGATCGATGCGGTCGAGGTCGAGCCGGTCGCAGGCAAGCTGTGGTGGCCGGAGCGAATGAGCCCTGAAGCGCGGGACCGTCTCGCCCGCCTTCGCATGGCTCGCCGCGAGCGCCTGGGGATCTCGGCGCGAGCTGCCGCCAATCACCCGCGATCCACAGACGACGAGGCGCCGAGCTAGGCGCGCCAGGCAGAGCCCCCGTTCGGTGCCGATTGCCGCTTCAGCGCGGAGCGGGTGGACGCGGCACTGTCTCGCTTTGCATGAAAGCAGAGGCTTCGGATAAAGCCGAGATACTCGGTCGGCATGGACGCTTCGGTAGACCTCTATTGGACTGCCTCTCGGTCCGGGCGGGCACTTCGTCAGGCTCAACGGTCGCGTCTATGAGGCGCTCACTGCACGCCTGGAGCAGCCCTTCTAGTAGTGGGGGCGGGATTGAACCCGCGATCTCTTAGCCCGTACCTGGCGGGAGCTGCCATCGATATCACCCTCGGGCTCGGGAAGCTGAATGCGGCCCGGATCGGGTCTAATACATGCTTCGGAGCGGCGATGAGTTTGAACGCAGAACAGTTCAGCATCACAGACGCCGAGATCAACGGGTTGGTCGGGGTCGCCGTCTCCGGAGAACTCGATGCTGCGACGAGCGACCGGCTTGCGGCCGCGCTCGAGGCGTGTAACGGCGCTTCGATCCTGCTTGACCTCGAAAGGTGCACGTTTGTGGATTCGAGCGGGATTCGGACGATCGTCGAGGCAGTGAGACGGCTCGATGACGAGGGTCGCAAACTCGTCGTCTGCAACGTGCGCGGGCAGGTCCGCGAGATGATTGAACTTGTTCAGCTTGACGCCCTAGATGGCGTGCGCGTCTACTCCGGACCGCCCACGGAGTAAGGGAACATGAAGGAGAGTCGCCCGGAAGGCTCCAGCGAGCGATCGCTCCGTTCCGACCTCACAGACCCACTGCAACTGGTCACCGAGGCCGCTCTTGCCTACCTGGATCTCGACGACCTCCTCGCCGAGTTGCTCGAGCGAATCAGCTCGATCATGGGATCGGATACGGCGGCGATCCTGCTGGTCGAGGACGACCGCGAGACGCTCGCTGCGCGTGCCGCCAAGGGTCTAGAGGAGGAGGTCCAGCGCGGATTTCGGCTGCCGATCGGAGCCGGGTTTGCGGGTCGAGTGGCGGCGACGCGCGAGCCGATCGTGATCGAAGACATCGAGCGCTCGCCAATTGAGATTGTCAACCCCCTCTTGCGCGAGCGCGGCATCCGCTCGCTGCTCGGCGTCCCGCTGGTCGTTGAGGGTCGTCTCGTCGGGATCATGCACATCGGCACGTTCGCTCCGCGATTGTTCTCGGAAGAGGACGTCGGGTTGCTGCGCCTCGTCGCCGACCGATGCGCACTGGCGATCGATCACGCTCGCCTGTACGAGGCCGAGCACCGGCAGCGGGTGCGAGCAGAAGCGCTGCACCAAATCGGTGAGACAGCTCTGAATCAACTCGAACTCGGGGAGCTCCTCAACGAGCTTCTTGACCGCATCACCAAACTGATCGGTACCGACACCGCCGCGATTCTGCTTGTCGATGAGGAGGGAGCGAATCTGGCGGCGCGTGCCGCCAAGGGTCTCGAGGAGGAGGTTGAGCGCGGCTTTCAGCTGCCGATCGGAGCCGGGTTTGCGGGTCGAGTGGCGGCGACGCGCGAGCCGATCGTGATCGAAGACCTCGAGCACTCGCCAATCGAGATTGTCAACCCCGTCTTGCGTGAGCGCGGCATCCGCTCGCTGCTCGGCGTTCCGCTCGTCGTCGACGGACGCCTCATAGGCGTCCTCCACGTCGGCACTCTCACGCAGCGCGCCTTCTCGCGCGACGATGTCGAACTGCTGCAACTCGTGGCCGAGCGGGCGGCGCAGGCAATCGATCACGACTTGCTGGTGCAGCAGCGCCGAATCGCCGAGGAACTGCAGGCGAAGCTGCTGCCGCGAAAGCTTCTGAAAGTTCCCGGCATGCAGTTCGCGGCGCAATATCTTCCGGCAGCGGAACACGCCGCGGTCGGGGGTGACTGGTACGACATCCTGTCCTTCGCCGACGGGCGCCTCGGCCTGGCGGT
Source organism: Actinomycetota bacterium (assembly GCA_046728015.1). Lineage (GTDB taxonomy): Bacteria > Actinomycetota > Thermoleophilia > Solirubrobacterales > 70-9 > DATAFO01. Next base: position 3,037 of record JBKPDQ010000041.1, on the reverse strand, counting down.
CGGCGACGTGGTCGGCAACGGCGTCAACGCGGCCGCGATGATGGGTGAGGTCCGCAGTGCCGTCCGTGCCTACGCGCTAGAGGCGCGGGATCCCGCTGATGCGATCTCGAGGACTGCGCGGTTCTTCAACCAGCCCGGAGAGGCCGGAATGGCGACCGTGATCCTTGGCGCGCTTGACAGCGCGGCCGCTCGGGTGACATTCGCTCGCGCAGGCCATCCACACCCGCTGTTGGTGGCCCCCAACACCAGTTCGGAGTTTCTGCGCCTGCCCGGTGGTCCGCTGATCGGCAGCGGATACCAGGGAGCCTACGCGGAGTCGACGGCGGAGCTGCCGTCCGGCTCGACACTCCTGCTCTACACCGACGGCCTGATCGAGCGGCGCGGAAGGCTGCTCCGCGAGGGCGAGGCTGAGCTCGTCGCTGCAGCCGCCGACGGCGAGATCGACCCGCACGCGCTGCTCGCGCGCGTGCTCGACCGCCTCGCGCCGGACGGAACGACCAGCGACGACATCGCCTTGTTGGCAGTGCAGAACCAGGAGCACCGACGGTACCTCGGGTAGGAAGTAGGGCTTCGCATGGAAAGCGATGGTTCCGTCTGAGGCTGCCGCTTTCGAAGGCAGCTCGGCGTGCCGAACGTTTGTTTGGGTCTTGTCTCAGCGGGTAAACGGCTAACACGAGGCAGTTATTGCTTCGCCGAAACGCGACGCAACCTGCCACCCGGCTGGGAGCAAAGGGGCGAGCGTGATGGAAAGGTCACGTTGCACGGCCCAGGCGGAAAGCGGAACCAAAGGAGCAGTACACGCATGGAAGCAGGAACGAAGACCGGTGCCGTTCGCGCCGACTCAGTTCGTCACGCCGGAATCGTCCGACGCCTGACGACCGAGACTAAGCAGGCCTTCAAGACCACCGAGTTCTGGGCGATGGTCGGCGTCGTCGTCGCGATTCTCGTCAGCGCGGCCGCGATCAAGGGCGGCGACACCGACGGGACCGACGAGTTCATTGCCCGCCAGGCATGGCTCTACGTCGCCATCGTCGCCGGCGCGTACATGATCAGCCGGGGCCTGGCCAAGGCCGGCTCGAGCGATCCATACACCGAGAGCCGCGACGACAGCGATCGGAACGGTCGCTAGGCCGCACCGACGTCACCGAATCACCGCATCACGAAAGGCATGAATGACTGACAAAGACACACAAAGCGAGCGCACCGTCGGCGGCATCGCCGGCAAGGTCGCTGGAAAAGCCAAGGAGGTGGGGGGCGAGGCTATCGGCAACGAGGAGCTCGCGCGCGAAGGACGACTCCAGCAGGCCCAGGGAGACGCGGATCGCGACGCCGCCACGGCGCGAGCCGAAGCCGAGCGCCGCGAGCAGGAAGCCGACCTCGAGCAGGAGCAGGTCGAGACGAAGATCGAGACCGAGCAGCTGCAAGCGGAGGTCCAGGAGCAGCGCGTCGAACTGGCTGCCGACGCCGACCGCGAGCGAGCCGCCGCGCAAGCCGACGAGCAAGCGAGCGCTCAGGTCGCGGAGGCGAGTGCCGAGCGCCACGCCGAGCACGCGCGCGCCGAGCAGGCCGCGGATCGCGCGGAGGCGGGAGAGCGCAAGGAGGCCGCGAAGGCAGCTGCGCTCGAACAGGAAGCACGCCGGGCCGAAGCCCGTGCAGACACGATCGATCCAGAGGAGAACCGATGACCTCATCCATTCCAGGCAAGGCAGTAGACGGCGCCCTCAGGCTCGTCCGGTTTCCGGCCGACCGGCTGTTGAAGGTCGTCCCGGAGACCGGCGCGACCGCTACCGTCGGACTCGCTATCGACCGCGCGGATGCGGCCGTCCGCGGTGCCGCGGGATCGGTGCTGAGCGACCATGGGCTCCGCGAAGACGCTGAACGGCGCCGCGCGGCGGCCGAGGAGCGCAAGCGTGCGATACGCCTGCGCACCGAGGCACAGGAGCGGGCTGAAAAGGCAGCGGCCCGGACCGAGGAAAAGCAGGCCGAGTCCGTGGCTCGACGCAAGCAGGGCGACGAGAGGGCCAAGCAGCGGCGGGCACGGGCCGCCGAGCAGCGCGAACGGCTGAAGAAGCAGGCTGCCGAGACCGCTACGAAGCGCAAGCAGGCAGCTCAGGCTGAGGCCGAGAAGGCCGAGGACGACGCGGAGAAGCGCGGCAAGGTCGACCGGCTCGAGCAGCTCGAGAAGAAGTCGGACACGCTTGAGGTGAAGGACGCAGCCGTTCGGGCCGCCGATGAAGCTCGGCGCCTCGAGGAAGCGGCCGCGACGACCAAGGAGAAGCGCAAGGCCAACTCGGGCGGGGGTCAGTAGCGCGACGCGAGCGTTCCGAGTCGCAGAAACCTCGCCAGCCGTGAGGGGCGGGCGGGCGGCGGCCCGCCCGCCTGGCTCGCGGGAGGTCGAGCGAATGCGCCTAGCGGCCTCACGCTACTGTCGTGCGCGTAGGATCGCTCAGTGCGCATCGTGACCTGGAACGTGGCTCGGCGCAGCTCGCGTCTGGTCGAGCAGGCTGCCGCGCTCGCCAGCCGCGAGCCCGACGTGGTCGCGCTCCAGGAGGTCACCGAACGCACGCTGCCCCTGTGGAAGGCGGCGCTTCCGACGATTGGGCTAGCTGATGTACGGGCGGCTCTCGATCGCGCCGATCGCGCGCAGCTGCCGGCGCCCCGGCGGCGCACTGGCGTGCTCCTCGGCTCGCGCACGCCGCTGGGCGACGCCGCTGCCCTGCCGGTGCCCTGGCCGGAGACGGCGATCGCAGCCGTAACGTCGTCCGTGGACATCGGCGCCGTGGAGCTCCACTGCGTTCACGTTCCGAACGCCGCCAACGGCTGGGTCAAGGTTCGAACGCTGGAGGCGGTCCGCGGCGGGCTGGCGGCCGCGCCTCCGGGTCCGCGGGTGCTCTGCGGCGACCTCAACACCCCTCGCCGCGAGCTTCCCGACGGCGAGGTGATCTCGTTCGCGCGCGACTCCCGAGGCCGCCTCCGACCCGAGCGCGGACGCGAGTGGGACGAGGCCGAGCTCGGCGTCGTCCCTCGGCTGCGAGAT
>JBKPDQ010000040.1:0-15037 GCA_046728015.1 Actinomycetota bacterium | reverse complement strand
CCTCAGCGGCGTCGCGGCGATCAAGGCCCTGCTCGACGCTCGGCCCGGACTAGGCATCGTCGCCCACGCTCCTCGGCCGGAACGCCACGCCGCCGCCCAGGCGATGAACGCCGGTGCAACCGCGTACGTCGCCAAGAGCTCGCCGCCGCAGGCGCTCGCCGAGGCGGTCGACGCCGCGGCATCGGCGGAGCCCTTTGTCGACCCCGCTGCCCGCTCCGGCGTCGACTCCGGCGCCGCGCTCACGCGCCGTCAGCGCGAGATCCTGCAGCTGTTCGCCGACGGCCACTCCACTGCCGACGTCGCGCGCCGGCTCGGACTGAGCGCCGAGACCGTCCGCACCCACACCAAGGCAGTGCTGGCGCGCCTGGAGGCCCGGGACCGCGCCCACGCGGTCGCCATCGGCCTGCGCAATTCCCTGATCGACTAGCTAGAGCCAGCCGCGGTCGCGGGCGATGAGGACGGCCTGCGCTCGGTCGACGGCGCCGATCTTGCGATACACGTTGTGCAGGTGGGTGCGAACGGTGCTGACCGAGAGCTGGAGCTCCTGGGCAATCTGCTTGTAGACCTTCCCCTCGGCGAGCCCGCGCAGGGCGTCCACCTCGCGCACGGACAGCGGACACGGCTCGACGGCCCGCCGGCGTTGCTGCACGGCATGCGGGAACTCGAAGGTCAGCCGCTGCAGCCGCTCGTTCTCGATCCCCAGCCTTCCCGCGGCGGTGCGGATCGTCTCGGGCGCAACCCGGTCGCCCTGACAGTGGTGCACGAGCAGGTCGCCCAGGCGGACGGCCGCCGAGGCGCCTTTTGCATCCGGCGTGTGATGGCCTTCCACGGCCGCCGCGATCGGCGCGGGCAGGCCCCAGCGCCGGATCAACACGGCGCCGACGAGCGCGTGGTCGATCCCCAGCTCTCGCCGCTCGCGTCGCAGGCGCTCGTCGGGCCCCTCGCCGCGGGGGTCGAGTCCGTGCTCTTCCCCGTGGAGCTCGGCGAGGACGAGGCGGCCGACGTCGTGGAGCAGCGCCGCCAGAACGAGCTGGTCCGGATCGGGTAGCCGAGCCACGTCGGCGATCCGCTCCACCGCGTGGCGCACGGCGACCGCGTGACGGCGAAACCGCTCGTGCCGGTGCGCCCAGCGCCCAGGACCCTCGAGAACGTCGTAGGTGTCGAGGGACGATGCGATCGCGTACACGCCCTCCGGCGACAGCTGCTGGACCGCCTCGGCCACCGCGGCCGCCCGACCGGGCGGCCCGTCGCCGTTGTTGGCGGCCCGCATCACCGCGATCGCGAGCGCGGCATCCGACTCGACTGCGGCGATCATCTCCGCACTCGAGGGCATTCCGTGCTCGCAAACCCGGACGAGCCGCCGCCGGGCCTCGGCCAGCGCCGGCAGCTCGGAGACCGCTTCGAACGCCCTGGCGAGACGATGGCCGCCAGCTCCGTTGCGCCGACCGGCGGCTTGCGGCGAGGGCGCGCTCGAGTTTCTGATCGTCGTGGGGGTCACTTCCATGCTCCGCGACCGGCTCGCGGTTTCCTCCCACCCCTTGATCGGCATCGACGGCGGGCGGATTTAGCCCCCCGGCAGGGGGTCTGACCCTGATCGGGCCTGCGGTCAAGCCCCCAGTGAGCTACGTGCCGTCGGTCTCGGCTACGAGCGGAGACGTTCGAGCGCGGCTTCAATCCTGCGCAGGCTCTCGTCGCGCCCAAGCGCGGCCAGCGACTCGTAGATCCCTGGCGACACGGTGCTGCCCGTGATGGCGACGCGGATCGGCTGGTAGACCTGCCCGGGTTTCGCCCCCAGGCGCTCGACGAGCGACGCCAGGGTCGCCTCGATCGCCTTGGCGTCCCAGGCCTCGGTCTCGCCCAGTGCCTCGAGGGCCGCTTCCAACCGCGGTACGGCATCCGGCTTCATCACCCTCTCCCACGCCTTACGGTCATCGACCGGCGGCTCGAAGATGAAGCGCACGAGCGGCCACACCTCCGCCAGCGTCTGCGCCTTCTCCTGCGCGATCTCACAGGCGGCCGGCAGCCGATCGCGGTCGGCCGCTGCCTCGAAATGACCCTCGCGCGCGAGGTGCGCGGCGACCGCGTCGACATACTGCTCCAGCGGAAGGTCCCGCATGTAGCGACCGTTCATCCAGCGCAGCTTCTGCTCGTCGAAGATCGCCGAAGCCCTGCCGACACGCTCGATCTCGAATCGCTCGACGAGCTCTTCCGTGGACAGGATGGTCTCGTCGTCGGTGGTCCCCCAGCCGAGGAGCGCCAGGTAGTTGCGAACGGCGGCCGGCAGGTAGCCGGCCTCACGAAGCTCTTGCACCGAGGCGGCGCCGTGGCGCTTGGAGAGCTTCCGCCCGTCCGGGCCGTGCAGCAGGGGCAGGTGGGCGTACCGGGGCGGTTTCGCGCCGAGGGCCTGGAGCACCAGGAGCTGTTTGGGCGCGTTTGAGAGGTGATCGTCCCCGCGGACGACGTCGGTGATTTCCATCTCGGCGTCGTCAACGGCCACCGCGAGGTTGTAGAGCGGGGTCCCGTCGGACCGCGCGATCACGAAGTCGTCCATGACCCGGTTTTCGAACGTCACCGGTCCGCGAATCACGTCCTCGACGACGGTCGCTCCGGAGTCGGGCACCCGCAACCGGATCGCGGCATCCGGCGCCTCTCGCGGCTCGCCCCGGTATCCCGCGTTTCCGTGCTCGCGCTTGTAGACCTTGACCGCCTCGGCCGTCGCCGGGTCCGGATAGGCGTCGCCGGCCTCCAACAGTCGCCGGACCGCGTCTGCGTGACGGTCCCGCCGCTCGAACTGACTCACCGGCCCCTCGTCCCAGTCGAGCTCGAGCCAGCGCAGGGCGTCGAGGATCTGCTCGACGTTCTCCGGCGTCGACCGCTCGCGGTCGGTGTCCTCGATCCGCAGCACGAGCTGGCCGCCCGCTCCCCTGGCGAGAAGCCAGTTATAGAGTGCAGTCCGAGCTCCGCCGATGTGAAGCGCGCCCGTCGGCGACGGGGCGAAGCGGACTCTCACGCTATTCATCTTCCAGCACTAACGGCACATGCCTCTTTCGCGGCTAAAGCCGCTCATCTGACACACCACTAACTACACATGCTTCTTTCGCGGCTAAGGCCGCTCACCTGAACAAGTGTGCTGATCGGCGCGCATGTTTCCATAGCCGGTGGGCTCAGCCTGGCCGTTGAGCGTGGGCTCGAGACGGCGAGCGACGCCATCCAGATCTTTCACCAGAGTCCCCGCATGTGGCGTCCGACGGCCTACTCCGATCAGGACTTCGCCGAGTTCCGGGCTGCGTTCGACGACTCGCCGCTGGATGCGGTCGTGGTCCATGCCGTCTACCTCATCAACTGCGCCAGCAAGGAGCGCCAGACGCGTTCGAGATCGATCAAGTCCCTGACCCACGCGCTTCGCGTCGGCGACGGCATCGGGGCGACCGGCGTGGTGCTGCACGCCGGCGCCCGCAAGGGCGAGCCGCACGACGCGTCGATCAAGCGCGCGGCGAAGGCAATCGCAAAGGCGCTCTCCGACTCCGACCGGTGCCCCGTCTTGCTGGAGAACACCGCCGGCACCCAGGGGCCGCTGGGGCGCAACTTCGACGAGCTCGCCGACCTGATCGAGCTCCTGGACGGAGACAAGCGGGTGGGGATCTGCCTCGACTGCTGTCATCTGCTGGCGTCGGGGTTCGAGATCCGGACGCCAGAGGCGCTGTCGGCAGTCGTCAACGAGTTCGAGGAAAAGGTCGGCCTCGACCGGCTGCTCTGCCTGCACGTCAACGACTCGAAGGTGCCGCTCGGTGCAAACCGAGACCACCATGCAAACCTCGGCGACGGAGAGCTGGGCGACGCCGGGCTGCGAACGTTCCTCTCAGAGCCCCGCTTCGACGGGCTGCCGGCCCTGCTCGAGGTCCCGGGACCCGACGGACACGGACCGGACCGGGAGCAGGTCGAGATCGCCAAGCGCCTCAGGAGGCGCGGTCTGGCGGCACGGCGCCGCCGCCGCCGCTAGCCCTCCCGCACGAGCGACCCCCGCCGCTCGCGGCTATTTCAGTTGGTCAGAGGGGTCGCGCGAGACCGCGCGCTGGAGCGCCAAACCGACGCCGGTGACGGCAAGCGCGACCGCGGCCATCGCGAGCACGTCAAAACCGGTGAACGGCAGCGGTCCGACGCGGCCATCCAGGGCGGTGGACGGATCGTTCGGATCCTCCACACCACTGCTGACCTGCGTCAGGCTGTTGTCGTACTGGCTCTGAGTCGGCTCAATCCGCTGCGCAGCGGCCACTCCGGGCAGCGCGAAGGCAGTAATCGCCAGCGCCACCAACATCCCTGCGAATTTCTTCTTAGACACCATGGCGCCCAAGCTAGGAGCGCCGGGTGAGACGAGCGTGAGCGAGGGATGAGAAACGCTCTCATGCTAAAGCCGCAACTTGCGGGCATCTCATTCCCATCTCATGGAAGTCTCATCAAGCTGTTGGAACCTTCCGCGGTGGCTGTTGACCCCAAGCGCTCGGGGGTCGGCCGGCGATGAGTCGACAGGGACGACTGCTCGCCGGTCAAGCGGTTCTCTCGGCGCTGATCCTCATCGTTGTCTACGTCACCCTCCTGCGACCGGAGGGGGGCGGTCCGCTGTCCGGGGTCGAGACCCCCGACGGCAGCCTGCCGACGCATGGCCAGGCCGGTCAGCAGCGCGCCGACGGCGACGCCGGCGATCGTTCCGGTCCGCGCGGTCGCGTCGACGCCGCGACACCGGGCATCTTGGGAACCGAGCCGCTCCCCACAGGCGTCCCGGTCACTGGCATCGACGAGCCCGCCGACGACCAGTACACCGACAGCCTCGGGCAACTGCAAGCGCGACTCGGGGCTGGCTAACCGGCCGAGGAACTGACAGCAACCAGCCGTTGAACGGCTCCTGGCGGGCTACAGTTCTCGCGTGTTGATCGAGTCTCGGCCGCGTGCCCGAGGGGGACATGCCGATAGCGCAGACGGGCGCAAGCCCCTGATGCCGGGGGTCCGGACGCGAGTGCTGGTCTCGTTCCTGATCCTCCTCGTGATCTCCACCGCCGCCTCCGTGCTCGTCCTGCGGCAGGTGCTGATATCGCGAATCGGCGATCAGGTCGAGACCGAGCTCACCGACCAGGTCGAAGCGCTGCAGGACCTCGCGGGAGCCGGAGACCCCGCGGCAGACGGGCGGTCGCTGCAAACCGTCGATGGTCTCTTCCGGCGCTTCTTCCAGGAGAACGGGGCGCTGCCGGACTCGGCCCTGGTCGCGTTCGTCGACAGCGAGCCTGTTCACCAGAGCGTCACGGCACCCCCGGACTCGGGGCTCTACGAGACCGTACTCCGCCTCGGCTCGGTCACCGAGCCACAGAAGGGAGACATGGACACGGGCACCGACGAGGCGCGCTACGTCGCGGTCCCGGTGAGCGCCGGCGAGGAGAACGGCGTTTTGGTCGCGGCCACGCTGCTCGGGGCCGAGCGCGACCAGGTCGAGAGCGCCGTTCGGATCGCGATCGGGGTCTCGATCGTCGTCCTGCTGATGGCCTCGTTGTTCATCTGGCTGGCGGCCGGACGAGCGCTGTCTCCGCTCTGGGGGCTGTCCCGGACGGCCCGAGCGATCTCAGAGAGCGACCTCTCGCAGCGGATCCCCGTTCGAGGGCGCGACGAGCTCGCGGAGCTCGCCAGGACCTTCAACGGGATGCTCGACAGGCTGGAGACGGCTTTCGCCAACCAGAAGGACTTCCTCACCGACGTCAGCCACGAGCTCCGGACGCCGATCACTGTCATTCGTGGGCATCTCGAAACCCTCGGGGAGTCGCCGGCCGAACGGCGGGAGGCGATCACGGTGATCCAGGACGAGCTCGATCGGATGAACCGCTTCGTCGATGACCTGCTGCTGCTGGCGAGAGCGCCTCGACCGGACTTCTTGCGCGTGCGGCCAATCGATCTCGATCTGTTCACCAACGACCTGTTTGCGAAGGCGCGCAGCCTTGGGGAGCGCGACTGGCGCCTGGATGGCACCGGCGTCGGGATCCTCGTCGCCGACCAGCAGCGTCTGACGCAAGCGGTCATGAACTTGGCGACGAACGCTGTGCGCCACACTCGGGAGGGCGAGACGATCTGGATCGGCAGCTCCCTGGTCGCAGGACGCGCACGCCTTTGGGTCCGCGATGACGGGCCGGGCATCGAGCCGGCCGAGCAGGGGAGGATCTTCGAGCGCTTTGCCCGCGCCACTCGCCCCCCGGACCAAGCGGCCGACGGCGCCGGCCTCGGCCTGGCGATCGTGAAGGCGATAGCCGAGGCCCACGGCGGCAAGGTCGAGCTCGACAGCCGGCCCGGCGTCGGCGCCACGTTCACGATCGTGGTTCCGGCGGGCACCGAGCCCGACTCCGAGTGAGATGACGCGGATCCTGATCGCCGAGGACGAGGCCCGGCTGGCGGCCTTCCTCGACAAGGGCCTGCGGGCCGGCGGCTACACGACGACCGTGGCACCGGATGGAGAGACGGCGAGCGTGCTCGCGCGCGACGAGGACTTCGACCTCATGGTGCTGGACCTCGGGCTGCCACTCAAGGACGGGCTGGAAGTCCTGCGCGAGCTGCGCCGGGCGGGGCAGCGATTGCCGGTAATCATCCTCACGGCGCGGGGCGACCCGGACGAGCGAGTCGCCGGCCTCGAGGCAGGGGCGGACGACTACATCGGCAAGCCGTTTCACTTCGAAGAGCTGCTCGCGCGCGTCAGGGTGCGGCTGCGCGACGAGCGCGCCCCCGTCCGGGAGCATCAACTGATGGTCGGCGAGCTGGCGCTCGACCTGCGCACCCGCTGGGCGAGCGTCCACGGCGAGAAGGTTGAGCTGAGTGCCCGGGAGTTCGAGCTGCTGCGGACGTTCCTCGAGCACCCGAACCAGGTTCTGAGTCGGGAGCAGCTGCTCGCCCATGTCTGGGGCTACGACTATGACCCTGGGTCAAACGTGGTCGACGTCTACGTCGGCTACCTGCGCCGCAAGCTCGGCTCGGACCGCTTCGAGACCGTGCGCGGCGTCGGCTACCGCTACCGCGTCTAGGTTTGGTTCGGGCTAGCGACGAAGTCGCGGTGCACTCGCTTACTGCCTGCCGGGTCCGGTAACGGACCCTTGCCCCGCGGCAGCGGACGCGAAGCGCAGCAGCCGCCGGAGTTATTCACGTCAGAGCCGAGCGCAAATCGAAGGCGCGGATGCCCTCAGGGCCCGCGTCGGTGCAGTCGAAGAAGCGCGGGTTGACGCACTCGTAGGCCGAGCCGGCGCCCTCGTAGCTCGGCTCCACCCGGAACTGGCACTGGGGCAGCGGCTCGCCGGTCATCTTGATCCCGCCGTAGCCGCCTGCGCGCTCCGCGGCCTCGAAGAGGTCGACGTCGATCTCAGCCCGGAAGACCTTGCGCATGCAACCCATGAATCGAGCTCCCGACAGCGGATCCGTGTAGCTGTAGAGGTAGCGGCAGCGAAGCTCGAGACAGCCGCGCGGCTCGATCACCTTGTCGCAGAACGTCCGGCAGCTTCGACATTCGCCGAGCCGCGTTTCGGATCCACTCTGCTGCAACGCCACGGGCGGGAGTCTAGAGCCACTCGAGTGCGCTGAGGCCAGGGCGCAAGAGCCCAAATCCGCCGACGCCGGACCCGAAGCGGAGGATGTCGGCGGAGGTATTCACGCGGCCAGCGCCTTGGGGCCGAGGAGCTGGTCGATCTCGGCCCGCAGCGCCGGCGAGGGAACGATCCGATACTCGCGACCGAAGCGCAGCGTCCGGACCCCGTCGCGGGTCTGCATCTCGAGCAGGACCTCGGTCTGCCCCGGGAAGCTCTCGAACACGCACTTGAGCTCCTCGATCAGACCGGCGCCGAACTCGGCCGCGTCGATTCGCAGCACGATCTGCTCCGGAGGCTTCCGGGACTCAGCCCGGGCGCGCGCCTCCGCCAGCTCGTCGGCGCCGGGCGCAAAGAGCTCGGCCTCGGCGACAACGAGGCTCATGTCCCCGCGGCCCTTGTGATCGACCCTGCCGCGAATCACCACGACGCGATCGACTTCGATCTGCTCCGCGGCCTCGCCGGCCGCATCGCGAACGAACAGCTCAACGCGTCCCTCGAGATCGTCGAGGGTCGAGAACATCACGTAGGCGCCGCTTCGCGTGCGCACCTTCTTCGCCTCGCTCACGATCCCGCCGACGGTCACCCAGGCCCCGTCCTGCTTGGCCGCCACCTCCGAAAGTGGACAGTCCACGCGGGCCCGAAGCGCTTCTTTTACCTCGCTCAGCGGGTGAGCGGACAAAAAGGTCCCCAGCGTCTCCTTCTCGAGTCGCAGCAGCTCGCGCTGGTCGAACTCGTCGGCGGGCATCACCGGGTGCTGTCGCGCGGCAGGGCCGCCCAGCGGGTCCGCCTCCTGGCCCACCGATCCGGAGAGGTCGAAGATGGAGCCCTGCCCGCGCAGCGCGTCCTCCTGGACCTTCTGGCCGCTGCCCTGAGCTTGAGCCAGCAACTCGAGCATGCCGCGACGCGGGTCGCCGGTGGAGTCGAGGGCGCCGCACTTGATCAGGCACTCGACCGCGCGCTTGTTGACAGCCCTCGAGTCGACGCGCTCGCAGAAATCCCAGATCGAGGTGAAGGGACCGCCTTGCTCGCGCGCGGAGATCATCGCCTCGACGGCCTGGTGGCCGACGTTCTTGACCGCGTCGAGCCCGAAGCGAATCGAGTTGCCGCTGACGATGAAGCCGTGGTCGGAGGAGTTGACGTCGGGAGGCAGCACCTCGATGCCCATCGCCTCGCAGCGGTTGACGAAGAACGGCACCTTGTCCTTGGTCGACATCACCGATGAGATCAGCGCCGCCATGTAGGAGGCCGGATAGTTGGCACGCAGATACGCGGTGCGGTAGGAGATGAGCGCGTAGCAGGCGGCGTGGCTGCGGTTGAACGAGTAGTCGGCGGCCGCGGTCATGAGCGACCACAGGTCCTTGGCGACCCGCCGATCGGTTCCCGATTCGGCGAGCCCCGCGAGGAACTTGTCTTCCATCGTCGCCATCAGGTCGCGCTTCTTCTTGCCAACCGCCTTGCGCAGATCGTCGGCCTCGGCAGGCGTGAATCCCGCCATCTGCTTGGCGATCTCCATCAGCTGCTCCTGGTAGATGCAGCAGCCGTAGGTGGACTCGGTGATCGGACGCAGCCGCTCGTCTGCATAGCGCACGGACTGCGGGTCGCGCTTGCCGGCAGCGTAGTCGTCGATGAACCGCATCGCCCCGGGCCGGTACAGCGCGTTCAGGGCGACGATGTCGTTGAACTCCGTCGGCTTGACCTTGCGCAGCGCGTCGCGCATGCCGTCGGACTCGAGCTGGAACACACCGACCGACTCGCCTCGAGCCAGCATCTCGTAGGTCTTGGCGTCGTCGAGCGGGATCGCCTCGATGTCGAGCTCGATGCCGCGAGAGCGCCGGATGATCTCGACGGCGTCCTCGATCACGTCCAGGTTGCGCAGCCCCAGGAAGTCCATCTTCAGGAGGCCGATCTCCTCGATCGGTCCCATCGAGTACTGGGTGACGATCTTGTAGGAGCGCTCAGGGCGTCCGTTGCCGTTGCGCGCGGGCGTCGCGGCCCGGTCCTCGGCGAGCTGGAGCGGGACGATCTCGTCCAGCGGACGATCGGCGATCACCACGGCTGCGGCGTGGATGGAGTTGTTGCGAACGATGCCCTCCAGCCCCCGAGCGACGTCGACGATCCGGCGCGCGTCGGCGTCCGTGTCGTAGGCCTTGCGCAGGTCGGCTCCCGGCTTCATGCACTCCTCGAAGCTCGGGTTGCGGCCCATGATCGGCTCCGGGATCAGCTTGGCGATCCGGTCGCCGGTTCCGTAGTCGCAGCCCAGCACGCGCGCGGCGTCGCGGGTTGCGGCGCGCGGGGCCATCTTGCCGAAGGTGATGATCTGAGCGACCGACTCGCGCCCGTACTTGTCAGCGACATAGCGGATCACCCGGTCGCGCCCGCGAACGGAGAAGTCGATGTCGATGTCGGGCATCGATTTGCGCGCAGGATTGAGGAAGCGCTCGAAGAGCAGCCCGTTGGCGAGCGGGTCGAGGTCGGTGATCCCAAGGCAATAGGCGACGATCGACCCGGCCGCCGAGCCTCGGCCCGGACCGACTGCGATCCCGTTCTCCTTGGCGTAGCGAACGAAGTCCCAGACGATCAGGAAGTAGGACGCGAAGTCCATCTCGCGGATCACGCCGAGCTCGAAAGACAGCCTCTCGGCCGCCTCCGCGGGGGGCGGGTCGCCGTAGCGACGCCGCAGCCCCTCGCCGACGAGGCGGCCGAGCATCTCGCCCGGCTCCTCCCCCTCCGGGGTCGGGAACCGGGGCAGCAGCAGCTTGCCCAGCTCGAGCTCGAGCTCGCAGCGTTCGGCGATCTCGAGCGTGGTCGGCACGGCCTCCGGCCAGGCGGCGAACGACTCGTGCATCTCCGCCGGACTCTTGAGGAAGAACTCGTTGTTCTCAAAGCGCAGCTTCGGCTGCTCGAGCGTGGACTTGGTCTGCACGCACAGCAGCGCCGCGTGGTTCGCGTAGTCCTCCCGGCGCAGGTAGTGCACGTCGGCCGTTGCCACCAGCGGCCTGCCGACCTCGCGCGCCGCCCGCACGATGCCCTCGTTTGCACGGTCCTGCTCGGCGAGTCCGTTTGCCTGGATCTCGAAGTAGACGTTCTCGGCCCCGAAGACGCCGACCAGATCGTCGACGTGGGCTCGCGCATCGGCCGGGCGCTCTTCCAGCAGGCGCCGGCAGAACCGCGACTGCAGGCATCCGGTGAGCGCGATCACCCCCTTCGAGTGCCGGTCGAGCATCCCCACGTCCACGTTGGCCTTGCCGCGCGCGAAGCCGTCGAGGAAGCCTGCCGAGCTCAGCTTGACCAGATTGCGAAAGCCGGCGTCGCTGGCAGCCAGCAGCGTCAGATGGTTGGCCCGCTCGCCGGATCCCCTGCCCCCCTGCTCCGCAGCCGCGCGCGCGTCGTCGACGAGGTATGCCTCGAGCCCGAGGATCGGCTTGATCCCCTGGGCGCGGCAGGCTTCGTAATGCTCGATCGCTCCGTTCATGACGCCGTGGTCGGTGAGCCCGAGGGCCGGCATCTCGAGCTCGGCGGCCCGCGCCGCCATCGCGCCGATCTTGCACGCGCCGTCGAGCAGCGAGTACTCGCTGTGGACGTGAAGATGGACCGCCGCCCCGCTCACCGCGCCATCATCGCAACCCCTCCCGACGGCATGGGCGAGCGACCGCGCAACGTGGGAGGATCCCGCCGTTGATCTGGCTCATGCGGCACGGGGCGGCTGAAGACGAGGCGCGAGACGACGCCTCTCGCGCGCTTACCGCCGACGGGGTTCGGCAGGCCAAGGCGGCGGGATTGGCGCTGGCCGCTCTCGGGATTCGGCCCGACGTGTGCTTCAGCAGCCCGAAGCTGCGAGCGGTCCAGACGGCCCAGATAGCCTGTGAGCCCCTCGGACTCGAGGTGGACGAACGTGAGGCCTTGCGCGGAGGTGACTTCGATCCGGCGGAGCTCGCGGATGGCTATCGCGAGGCCCTGCTCGTCGGCCACGAACCCGACCTCTCTCGGGCAGTCCAAGCCACCACCGGCGCCCGCGTGGCGATCTCCAAGGGCGGCTTGGTCGGCATCGACGACAGCACGCTCGTCAGCGTCCTGCGGCCAGAGGAGATCGAGCGAATCGCCGGAACCGCATGACCGTGCCCGTGTCTACCCGCGACGAGCCTGAAGCGGCGGAGCCGAGTCGGGCCGCGCCGGCCAACGAGCGCTCCGCGCTGCTCGTGGGGCTGTTCGTGCTCGGCTTGCTCACCGTCGTCTGGTCGTGGTGGGCATGGCAGGACGGTGCCTGGTTCGGCGTCGTCCGCCTGCCGGGCACGATCATCCTCTGCGCCGCGCTCGTGATCGTCACCTGGGTGGCGCCTTGGCCCGGCAGCTTTCGCCTCAACCGGCCGGCCCTGGTCGCGCTGGTCTCGCTCGTGGCTCTTGGAGCCTGGGCTGCCCTCTCCGCTTTCTGGAGCCCGGCCCCCGACGTCGCGGTAGCCGACGCGCAGCGAATCTTCCTTTACGGCCTGGGCTTTGGCCTCGGCATCTGGATGGCGCTGTTGCTTGGGTCGCGCGCGGAGCTCTCGCTGATCCCGCTCGCCGCCGCGGGGGCCGTCGCTGGGGGCGCCGCGGTCGTCGTGCTGTTGGCCGGCGACGAACCCGCGAGCTACGTGGGGACCGACGGGTCGCTTCAGTTCCCGCTGGGCTACCGCAACGCGAACGCGGCCTTCTTTGCCATCGCCTTTTTGGGTGCGCTTGGCCTCGCTTCGGGTCGGGGCCTCGATTGGCGCCTCCGGGCTGTGGCCCTCGCCGCGGCAACCATGTGCCTGGACCTGGGGCTCCTCAGCCAGAGCCGTGGGTCGGCGCCCGCAGCCGTGGTGGCGTTGGTCGTCTACGTGCTCGTCGCGCCGTTTCGCCTGCGCGCGGTCTGCTGGCTGGGACTTGCGATCCTGCCGGCGCTCGGGGTGATCCCGGCGCTCACCGACCTCTATCGAGCGGCCAACGACGAGGGCGTGGCAACGGTCGGCAACCAGATGAGCGACGCCGGCACCGCAGTGGCAATCACGGCGGGGGTCGCAGCCGTTCTGGGAGCCATCGCCGCGTTGCTCGAGCGGCGGCTGCCGCGCGCCGAGGCGTCTCCCACGGTCAGCAACCGCATCGTCCTTGGCGGGACCGCCGCCATCGTCGTCGCGCTCGCCGTCGCCTTCGTCATCAGGGTCGGCGATCCCGTGGATTGGGTGGGCGACCGGGTCGAGGAGTTCAAGGCCGGGGGAACGCCCGATCTCAGCGCGCAATCCAGCCGCTTCGGCTTCAGCGTCGAGTCCGATCGCTACGACCTCTGGAGAGTCGCGCTCGACGACGCCGGGGAGGATCCCCTGCTGGGCGATGGAGGCGGCGGCTTCCAATACACCTACCTGCAGAAGCGCGACGTGAGGTTGCAGACCGCCCGCGACGCCCACAGCATCGAGCTCGAGGTGCTCTCCGAGCTGGGCGTGACCGGCCTCGTGTTGCTGCTCGCGGCGCTCGGGGGCGCCGCGCTAGGGGCACTCAAGGCCCGGCGGCTTCGGACGCCGGCAAACGGCGAGGAGCCCCGGAGACTCGACGCTGGCGCGGCCGCCCTGGCCGCGACCGCCTTGACTTGCGGCGCCTATTGGCTCGCTCACACGTCCATCGACTGGTTCTGGCCTTACCCGGCGATCACGGCCCCCGTGCTCGCGCTGCTCGGCGCAGCGTGCGGGGCGGCGATGCGAACGCCGAGTCCACCGGGGCCGCGACGGTTTCGTCCCTGGCTCGCCGCAGCCGCCGTTGTCCTGGCGCTCAGCGCCATCCCTCCGTTCCTCAGCGAGCGCTACGTCAACGACGCGTATGCCGAGTGGCGCTCCGATCTCAATCGGTCCTACGACGATCTCGACCGCGCGAAGGCCCTGAACCCGCTCAGCGACTCGCCGCTACTGGCCGAGGGCGCGATCGCCGATGCCGCCGGCGATCGCAGGCGGGCGCTCGCGGCGTTCCGGGAGGCCGAGGACAAGCGGCCGGAGGAGTGGGCAACCCATTACCTCCTCGCCGAGCTGCTCGCAGACCAGCAGCCGGAGCTGGCGCGCCGGGAGCTCGAGGAGGCCCGCGAGCTGAATCCGCTCAGCGTCGAGGTCGAGGAGCTCGAACAGGAGCTGCGCGACTCAGAGGCGCCCGGGCCGGATGAGTCGGCGGCCGGGGGCGGCGGGGGTCAGCCCCGCGGCTGAATCATCCCGCGCTGGAGCGCCAACGCGACGGCCTGGGCTCGAGTCCGCGCGCCGAGCTTGGCCTTGGCGTTGCGAACGTGCGTCTGCACGGTTGCCGGGGAGAGCGACAGCCAGGCCGCGATCTGAACGTCGGTGGCCCCGCTCGCCAACAGCCGGAGCACTTGACGTTCGCGAGAGGTTGGGTCACGCTCGCGGCGACGGGCCCGGTCGGCCGGCCTGGGCTTGCCGATCGCGCCGTTGATGTCCGGCACCTCGGGCCGCTCCGTGCTGGTCGGCGTCAGCACGACGAGGTGACGAGACGGAAGCACCCGTGCGGTGACGGTCACGTTGGTCTCGAACGGAGTCGCGGCATCGAGCAGGAACGGTCCGGCCTGCCCGCCGCCCTCGCGGAACGCCTCCCAGACGTGACGGAAGCGCTCGCGAGCGTCGGGGACCATCAGCTCCTCGAGTGAACGCCCGATCACCTCGTCGCGACTCAGGCCGAGCAGCCGGCAGGCGCCGAGCCCGACGTCGATGCAACGGCAGTCGTCGTCCACGACCAGGAGCGCGAGCGAGCCATCGCCGCCCTCGCCGGCGCGGGAGGCGGCAACTGAGAGCAGACTCGGCTCAGCCATGGTGCGGGGACTCCTCGCCGACCAGGAAGCGCTCCCGCGGGGCGCGCAGCGCCCGGTGGGCGTCCCGGAAGACGACCACTGCCGTCTCGACGAGAATCAGCATGTCGATCCAGATCGACCGGCGCTTGACGTAGTAGAGGTCGTGGCAGAGCTTCCACGCCGTCCCCAGCTCCGAGCCGGCGTAGCCGCAGCGCAGCTGCGCCCAGCCGGTGAGCCCCGGCTTGACCAGATGGCGGCGCGTGTAGTGCGGGAAGCGACGCTCGAGCTCGACGACGATGTCGGGCTGCTCGGGACGAGGCCCCACCAGCGTCATCTCTCCGCGGAGCACGTTCCACAGCTGGGGAACCTCGTCCAGGTGGGTCCGGCGCAGGATGCGTCCGATCCGCGTGATCCGGTCATCGTCGGCGGCGGCCCACTGGGCGCGGCCGGCCTGCGCGTCGACCCGCATCGTCCGCAGCTTCACGATCTCGAACGACTTGCCGTGCTCCCCGAGCCGGCGTTGTCGGTAGAACACCGGCCCGCGGTCTCCAAGCTTGATTGCCACAGCGGCTACGGCGACCGCCGGCAGCATCACGAGCCCGGTCGCCGCTCCCACGACCAGGTCGAATACCCGCTTCGAGGT
>JBKPDQ010000039.1:0-56392 GCA_046728015.1 Actinomycetota bacterium | reverse complement strand
TCCCTCAGCGCTCCGGCAAGGTCGTCAGCATCACGATCTCGCCCCACAACGGGATGCCCGGGATGGTCCATTCGGGCGCAGCGAGAGCGGCGGTCGAGAACATGATGCGCACACTCTCGATCGAGTGGGCGCGCTTCAACGTGAAGCTCTGCGCCATCGCCGCGGGCCAGTTCGACACCGAGACATTGCGCACGAAGTATCCGCCGCCAGTGGCGGAGAACGTCCACCGCACAGTGCCGCTTCAGCGCCTCGGGACCGAGGCGGAGATGGCGTGGATGGTGGCCTACCTGGCCTCGCCCGCCGGCGACTTCGTCTCAGGCGCCGTCCTCACGCTAGACGGCGCGCGAGACAACTGGTTCGGGGCCTGGCCCCCGGCGGGCGCGGCCGATGACGCCGGCGAGCCGCTCGCCGAGCAGCGTCGCGGGCGCGACTGATCGGACGGCTTCAGCGCCGGTCGCCGCCTACTAGAAGTACATCCCTCCGAACTGCCCCCCGGTGACGTTCAAGACCTGGCCGTGGACATAGTTGCTGAGCTCGGAGCACAGGAAGAGCACGGGCCTAGCGGCCTCTTCGGGCTGTGCAGCACGCCCGAGAGGGATGATCATCGCGGCCATCGCGCGCGTCTGCTCGGGGATGCCGAGCTCGACCTCCTCGCCGCCAACCTCGATCTTCTCGCCCGCCTCCTTGGCCTGGGTCAGGCGAGTCTCGATGAACCCGAACGCGACCGCGTTGACGTTGATCTTGAACGAACCCCACTCCTTCGCGAGCGTCTTGGTCAGGCCGACGACCCCTGCCTTGGCGGCCGAGTAGTTCACCTGGCCGGCGTTGCCCATCGTCCCCGAGATCGAGGTCACGTTGACGATCTTGCGGAACACCTCCTTGCCCTCGCCCATCTCCTGCTTCGCCGCCTCGCGCCAGTGGGGGGCGAGGGCGCGGATGACGCGGAAGGGAACGATCGTGTGAATGTCGAGCATCGCCTGGAACTGCTCGTCCGTCATGCGGTGGATGACGCCGTCCCAGGTGTAGCCGGCGTTGTTGACGAGGATGTCGACCTGGCCGAACGCCTCGATCCCCTTGGCGACCAGCTCGTCCGGCACCCCCTCCTTGGTCAGGTCGCCGGCGAACACCGCCGTCTCGCCCCCGATCTCGCTCGCCGCCTGCTCGGCGACGTCGCCGTCGATGTCGTTGATCAAGACCTTCGCGCCCTCGGCGACGAACAGCTCCGCGGTCGCGCGCCCGATCCCCCGCGCGGACCCGGTGACGATCGCGGCCTTCCCGTCAAGCAACCCCATGCTCAGAATTCACTCCAAATCGCCGTCGTCGGTTGGTGTAAGGGTCCGGCACTCTATGGGCTCAGAGCCCCAAGCGGCGGCCGATGATCTCCTTCATGATCTCGTCGGTGCCGCCCCCGATCGGGCCCAGGCGGGCGTCGCGCAAGGCCCGCTCGACGCCGTACTCGCGCATGTAGCCGTAGCCGCCGAAGATCTGAACGCACTCGTCCGCGACCTCCACGGCCGCCCGCTGCGTGAGCAGCTTGGCCATTGAGACCTCGGTCGTCGCGTCCTCGCCGGCGGCAAAGCGCCGGAGGCAGTCGTACGTGAGGGCCCGTGAGGCCTCGAGCTTGACGCCGATCTCGGCCAGCTTGTGCCGGATCGCCTGGAAACGGCCGATCGGGCGACCGAACGCTTCGCGCTCCTTGGAATAGGCGATCGCCACGTCCAGGAGCTTGCGCATCGCCCCGACCGCGCCGAGCGACATCAGCAGCCGCTCCCACTGGAAGTTGGCCATGATCAGCTTGAAGCCCTGGTTCTCCTCGCCGAGCAGATTCTCTGTCGGCACCCCGACGTCGGTGAACGAGAGCTCTCCGGTGTCGGACGAGTGCCAGCCGAGCTTCTCGAGCTTTCGCGAGACCTCGTAGCCGGGCATCTCGCGCTCGAGCACCAGGAACGAGATCCCGTCGTGGCCGCCGGCCTGGGTCGTCTTGCAGGCGCAGACGAGGATGTCCGCGCGAACCCCGTTGGTGATGAACGTCTTCGAGCCGTTGACGACGTAGCCGCCGTCGACCTTGCGTGCGAATGTGCTGACTCCCGCCACGTCAGAGCCCGCGCCCGGCTCGGTGATCCCGAGCGCGGCGATCTTTTCGCCAGCGATCGCTGGGCGGAGGAAGCGCTCGTGCTGTTCGGGCGTCCCGAAGCGGTAGATCGGCGGGGTGGCGATGCCCGTGTGAGCGCCGAGCCCCGCGGCAACGCCGCCGCCCGCCCCGGCGGCGGCGAGCTCCTCCGCCCAGACCGCGTCGTGGACGTAATCGCCTCCCTGGCCGCCGAGCTCCACCGGGTACTTGAGGCCGAGGAAGCCGAGCTCGGCCGCGCGCTGGAACAGCTCGCGGGGGAACTCGCGCGCCTCCTCCCAGGCGTCGAGGTTGGGCGCGATCTCCTCTCGCACCCACCGGCCGATGGTCTCCCGAAGCTGCTCGTGCTCGTCGGTGAAGGGCGGCAGGAGCGCCCGCTCGCCGGTGTCCCGGATAACCGTCAACGCTCCGGCGCCCGCCAGCCGTCCATCGTCGTGTAGCCGCGTGCGGAGAAATCGAAGCCCAGCAGGTCGCCCGTCGGATTGCGTCGATCGCCGTGGTGGTACGCGCGCACCTCGGCGATCAGTCCGTCGCGCAGGCGAAACCATTCGGTGCCCCGATTCAGCCGCCGCTCTCCGGATTTCGGATCGCGCCAAGTCATCGTCCACTCGATCACCGCCTCGTCTCCTTGCTCGATGCCGTGCTCGTACCACCACTGCCCCTCGATGTGGTCGATCGCCCAGCGGGCGTTCTCGGCGATCTCGCGCCCGCGATGGGGGCCGAGCCGCGTGTAGTAGTGGACTGCGTCGTCGCTGAAGTGCGCAGCGATCGCGTCGACGTCGCCGGTGTTCAGCGCCTCGTAGTAGCTGCGGATGTGATCGAGGCTCGACATGCCGCGCCCGCGGCGCGAACCCTAGATCGTCTACGAGGTGACTGAAGACGGCTCGATGGAGTAGGCGCTAGCCGAGCCAGTCGTGCAGCGGAACCCGCGCCTCGAGCACCGAAAAGTCGCCGGTGTCCCGGATCGTCTCGGCTGCCGACGCGACCGCAGCCATGCCGACGAACGTCAAGGCCCCGCCGATGCTGACGCGCTGGCCGCCGGCCTCGACGATGTCGTCCATCGTAAGACGGCGAAGCGCCAGTACGTTCAGCGGCTTCGAGACCGCGTCGGCGACCGCGCGGATCTCCTCGGTGCTTGGCAGGCCCGGTGCGTAGAGGACGTCGGCGCCGGCGCGCTCATAGGCCTGCAGCCGGGCGATCGTGTCGTCGAGGTCCGGGTTGTCGCGGATGTGGTTCTCGGCGCGACCGGTGAGCGTGAACGGGAAGTCGAGCCCGCGAGCCGCCTCCGCGGCAGCCGCGACCCGCTCGGCGGCCTGCTCAAGCTCGTAGAGCTTGCCTTCGTCGCGGTCCCAGTCCTCAATCGAGCCGCCGGCGGCCCCCGCCTCCGCGGCGCGGGTGATCGCGCGCGCGGCGGCCTCGGGTTCGGCTCCGTAGCCGTTCTCGAGATCTACTGAAACCGGCAGCGCGCTCGCAGTACTGAGCAACCGCACATGGTCCGCGACCTCGTCGAGCGTCACGTTGCCGTCCATGCGGCCGAGGGTGAACGCGTGGCCCCCGCTGGTGGTCGCGAGCGCCTTGAATCCCATGGCCTCGAACGCCCGCGCCGACCCGCCGTCCCACGGGTTGGGGATGACGAACGGCTCACCCTCGTGGAGCGCTCGGAACGTTTCGCCCTTCTCCGCCTGGGTGGGCCGTTGATCGGGCATCTCTGCCGACCAAGATAATCCCCCGCCATCCGCATCCTCCTCGTGACACCGATGTGGCCCGGGCCCGACGACCCGGACTTCGGCGCCTTCCTGGTGCCGCTGACCCGGCAGCTCGAGGCGGTGGGCCATGAGGTGGACCTCGTCGCCATCGACCGCAGAGGCGGATCGCGCGCGAAGTACGCGCGCCTGACGGGTGAAGCGCTCGGGCAGGCGCGGCGCCGGCGACCGGAGGTCGTCTTCGCGCACATGCTGTTTCCCGCCGGAGCCAGCGGGGCGCTGGCCGCTCGCTCCGCGCGGGTGCCGCTCGTTGTCATGGCACACGGCCAGGACGTGGCCAACCTCGGCCGGATCCCGGGGGTGACCGCCGCGACGGGCTGGGTCGTGCGGCGCGCCGCACGGGTGTTCTGCAACTCACACTGGCTGGCAGATCGCCTCGTCGAGCGCATCCCAGCAGCAAGCCCGAAGCTCGAGATCGCCAGCTGCGGGGTGGACGTCGAGGCGTTTGCGCCCCAGCCGGCAGCGCCGGCGCGCGCGGAGCTTGGCTGGGACCGCGACGGCGCGGCGTACTTGTGCGTCGGTTCGCTGATCGAGCGCAAGAACGTGGTCCGGCTTGCCGACGCGTTTGAGTCGCTAGGCCGTGGCCGCCTGGCCTTCGTCGGCGACGGGCCGCTTCGCGAGGCCCTCGACGGCCGAGCGAACGTACGTGTCACGGGGCGGATCCCGCAGTCCGAGGTGCCGCGATGGATCGCGGCCTCGGACGTCCTGTGCCAGCCGTCGCTTGTGGAGCCGTTCGGGCAGGCGACCCTGGAGGGGATGGCGATGGAGCGAAGCGTTGTCGCCACCAACGTCGGCGGCCCGCCCGAGTTCGTCTCGCCCGAGGCCGGCGTGCTCGTGGACCCAACCGATATGGCGGCCATCGCTGCGGCGCTCGAGCGTGCCGCCGCCCTGCCATCACCCAACCCGGCGGCGCGCGCCGCCGCCGCAGAGCACGACGTCCGCCTCCAGGCCGCCCGAATGGCCGAGGTGCTCGAGCGGGCTGTTACCGAGCGTGGCTGAGCTTCTCAGCACCCGCACCCTGAATCGGACATTGCTCGAGCGCCAGTTGCTCCTTGAGCGCCGCGAGACGACGGCGGCGCAGACGATCGAGCGCCTCGTCGGCATGCAGGCCCAGGAGCCCCTGGATCCCTATGTCGGCCTCTGGACCCGGATCGACGGCTTCGACCCAGCGGAACTGGCCGCGCTGGTTACAAATCGGGCGATGGTTCGCGGCCCGCTGATGCGCTTGACGCTTCACATGGTCACCGCCCGCGACTTTCTCCGAGTGCGCCCTGTGCTGCAGACCCTGATGGAGAGCAGGTTCCGCAGCTCCCCGTTCGCCCGCGCGCTCGATGGGATTGAGCTCGAGACCGTGGCTGCGGCGGGGCGTGAGCTGATCGAAGCGCAACCGCGTACTCGAGCCGAGCTGAGCCGGCTGCTTGCCGAGCGCTGGCCCGACCGCGACCCCATTTCGCTGGCCTACGTGGTCACGCACGTCGTGCCGGTCGTCCAAGTGCCCCCGCGCGGGGTCTGGGGCAAACGCGGGCAGGCCACATGGACCACCGCCGAGAGCTGGCTCCGCCAACCGCTGGCTTCCGACCCGGACGTCGGCGGGATCGTACGGCGCTACCTCGCCGCGTTCGGCCCGGCGAGCGTCATGGACTTTCAGAGCTGGTCGGGCCTGACGCGCGTCCGCGAGGTGGTCGAGCCGATGCGTGCGGGGCTGCGGACCTTCCGCGATGAGAACGGCGTCGAGCTCTTCGACGCGCCCGACGCGCCGCTGCTCGACCCAGACGTTCCTGCGCCCGTCCGCTTCCTGCCGTGCTACGACAACGTCTTGCTCGGGCACGCGGACCGGACGCGGATCGTCCCTGACGAGCCGCGCGCCCCGATGTTCCCCGGCTACAACGGCAATCTCGGCGGCCTGCTCGTCGACGGATTCTTCCGCGGACTCTGGAAGACCGATCGCGATCAGGGCCGCACGACGCTTGAGGTGGAGGTGACCAAGCGCCTCAGCAAGCGCCACGCCGCGGCCGTCACCGCCGAGGGCCAGCGCCTGGTGACGTTCCTTGACCCCGACGCTGAGGCGCGGGACGTCCGAATCACCTACCGGGGCTAGGCAGTGGCGATTGATGAGTTGTGGGTGCCATCGCCCCGTAAGTCATCAGAAGAAATATTCACCGGCGTGTCGATCTTGCCACCGATTGTTCGTCGTTAGGCTGAACGTGGCGACAGGCGTCGCGAAAGCAAGGAGGTTCGGATGAAGTACGTACTTGCGCTCTTCGGAGACGAGAGCGGCTGGGAGGACGTCACCCCCGAGGAG
This sequence comes from Actinomycetota bacterium, assembly GCA_046728015.1. Taxonomy (GTDB): domain Bacteria; phylum Actinomycetota; class Thermoleophilia; order Solirubrobacterales; family 70-9; genus DATAFO01. The sequence continues at coordinate 50,199 of JBKPDQ010000039.1, read as the reverse complement.
ATGAGGGCCAGGATGGAGCCCTGGAACCGCTTGGAGCAGGAGCTCCACGACGCCGGCGTCAACCTCGCCGGCGAGGGCCTGCAGCCCAGCAGCACCGCCACTTGTGTGAAGGTTGGCGAGGGAGACGAGCGGATCGTCACCGACGGCCCCTTTGCCGAGACCAAGGAGCAGCTCGGCGGCTTCTACCTGCTCGAGTGCAAGGACCTCGACGAGGCCCTCGGGTGGGCGAAGAAGGTGCCGCTTCAGCCCGGAGGCACGATCGAGGTGCGGCCGGTGATGGACTACACGCAGTTCGGCTTCGAGCAGCCTGAGGGCAAAGTGGAGGCCGCCTCGTAGTCACTCGCACCGAGGATCAGACCGCTGTCGTCGACCGCCTGTTCCGACGCGAGTCGGGGCGGGCGGTCGCGACGCTGATCCGCGTTCTCGGCGACTTCGACCTGGCGGAGGAGGCGGTCCAGGAGGCGTTCGTGGTCGCGCTCGAGCGCTGGCCGCGGGATGGCACGCCGGACAACCCGGGTGCCTGGATCACCCGGGTCGCCCGCAACAGCGCGATCGACCGCCTGCGGCGGGAGCGCACACTTGCTGAAAAGAAGTCCGTCCTCGAGGGGCTGGCCCGGATCGAGGCGGGCGAGGCTGCCGCCGACCCGCCTGCGCCCGGAAGCGAAGCTGAGGACGCAGGTGGCAGCGATGACTTGCTGCGCCTCATATTCACCACCTGTCACCCGGCGTTGGCGCCAGAAGCGCGAGTCGCTCTCACGCTCCGCACGCTCGGCGGGCTGACCACCGGCGAGATCGCGAGGGCATTCCTCGTCAGCGAGGGGACGATGGCTCAGCGGCTCGTGCGCGCGAAGCGGAAGATTCGCGACGCGCTGATCCCGTACGAGGTGCCGCCGCCGGAGCAGCTTCCGGACCGGCTCCCGTCGGTGCTCTCCACGCTGTACCTGATCTTCAACGAGGGCTACCTGGCGACCGCGTCCGACGTGCTCACCCGGCGGGAGCTCTGCGCGGAGGCGATCCATCTCGCTCGGCTGCTGGTTTCGATCATGCCGCGCGAGCGGGAGGCACAGGGCCTCCTCGCCTTGATGCTGCTCACCGATTCGCGGCGCGAGGCGCGCGTCGACGCAGCCGGCGAGATGGTGCTGCTCGCCGGCCAAGACCGCTCGCTGTGGAACCGGGACGAGATCCAAGAGGGGATCGAGCTGGCCAGGCGCGCACTGGGGCGTCCCGGGGTCCGAGGGGCATCGCCGCCGGGGCCGTACGCACTCCAGGCCGCGATCGCCGCACAGCACGCGGCCGCGCCTTCTGCGGCGCAGACCAATTGGCGCCGAATCCTTGCCTTCTACGACTGGCTGGTGGTCGTACAACGCTCTCCGGTGGTCGACCTCAACCGGGCCGTGGCGCTGGCCATGGTCGCGGGCCCGGAACGCGGGCTCGAGGCGATCGACGAGATCGAGGGGCTCTCCGACTACCAGCACCTGCACTCGGCCCGGGCCGATCTGCTCGCCAAGCTAGGCCGCGGTCCCGAGGCCCACGCGGCCTACGAGCGCGCCCTGTCACTGGCGACCAATCCCGTCGAGCGCTCGTTCCTCGAGCGGCGGCTGAGGGAGCTGGGGGCTGCGAGCACTCCCTAGTTCGCCTAGCCCCAGGACGCCTCGGTCATCGGGCGGAAGCTGGTCGTCAGGATCCGCATCCCCCTGGGGCGGGTGACGGCGAAGAGAACGACGTCGGCGACCTCGTCCGCGCTCATCATGCCCTCGAGCTCCGGGTCGCCCTCCTCACGGCCGGACCCGATCGCAAAGCCCGTATGCACTCCGCCCGGACAAATGCACGTGGCACGCACGCCATGCTCGCGCAGCTCGTGGTCCAGGGCGCGGGTGAAGCCCACCTGGCCGAACTTCGACGCGTTGTAAACGGCCTCGCCCGGAAAGCCGCGAAGGCCAGCGACGCTCGCGAGGGAGATGAAGTCTGCCTCTCCCGCCTCGATCAGGTGTGGCAGGGTCGCGGCCGCGGTGTACAGCGTGCCCTTGAGGTTCACGTCGATAATCGCCTCGAGCTGCTCCGGGTCGAGCTCGAGGAAGGACCCGTACGCGCCCACGCCCGCGTTGGCGACGGCGATGTCGAGGTGGCCGAAGCGCTCGGCCACCGCGCCCACGGCGCTGCGGACCGCGGCGCGATCGCGGACGTCGCAGGTCAGGCCGACCGCGCGCTCGAGTCCGAGATCGTCGCCCTGGCGCGAAAGCAGGCCGACCGACGCGCCGGATCCGTGGAGCCTGCGCGCCACCGCGGCGCCGATGCCACCGCTGGCCCCGGTGACGAGGGCGACCTTTCCTTCCAATTCCATGGGTTTCCTCCGTTCGGATCGTGATTTGCGCCATTCTCCTCCCAGGGGAGCGGGTACCATCGGTAGCGTGAGGGTGCGACGCCGTGGCGCGGCGCTGATCACCTGGATCGGCGTGGTTGTGGTTGCGGGAGTCGCGGTGGCAGGCTTCGCCGACTTCAAGCCTGCGCGCAGCTACGAGGTCGGCAACTTCCCGCTCGGGCTTACGAGCGGGGACTTCAACCGCGACGGCCGCCTCGACCTCGCTGTGACCAATTTCGAAAGCGGCGAAACAGGTTTCAGCGTGCTGAAGGGCCGCAAGGCGGGGAGGTTCAAGGTTGTCCAGACGTACGACCTCGACCTTCAGGCCGACGGGATCGCCGCCGCCCGGATCGGCAAGGGGAAGGATCTCGATCTGGTGATCGGCGGGTTCACCGATGGCATCGCGATCGTGGAGGGCGAAAAGGGACTCGACTTCGGCCCTCCGGTGCTCATCCCGGACGATCAGTCGCCGCGTGAGCTGACCACCGGCGACTTCAATCGAGACGGCAGGGTCGACATCGCCGCCTCCCGGCAGGGCGGTGTCCCGGAGGAGCCGATGATCGCCGTGTATCTCGCCGAACCTGGTGGGGGGTTCGCCGCGCCCCTCACGCGCCTGGGCGGGAGCGGCTCGGCCCTTGCCGCGGGCCGCCTGAACCGTGACCGCAAGCTCGACCTCGCTGTCGTTGATGCGCTCGACGACGAGGTAGAGGTGCTCATCGGCCGCGGCGACGGCAGCTTCAAGGCCACCAAGACGTTCCCGGCCGGTGACGCGCCAGTGGAGCTCGCGATCGGGAAGCTCAATCGGGATCGGAACAGGGACCTCGCGGTCGCCAACCTCGCGTTCAACGAGGAGGAAGAGAACGTCGTCACGATCCTGCGCGGGCGAGCCAATGGCAGCTTCGGGCCGCCGCGCGACTTCCGCGTCGGTACGCCCGGCGATCAGCCGAACGGCGTCGCGATCGCGGACTTCAACCGCGATCGACGTCAGGACCTCGTGGTCTCTATCTCACGGGAGGCGGAGGTGGCCCTGTTGCGCGGGAAGCGCAAAGGCCGTTTCGGGCCTCCGCGCTACGCCGACGTGACCGGACGGCCGGAGGTGGTCCTGACGGCGAGGCTGAACCGCGACCGCCTCCCGGATGTCGCGACGGCCAACTCGGGCGAAGCCGACACCGACCCCGGCACGGTGTCCGTGCTACTGAAGAAGCGCGCGAAGAAGCGCTAGGCGGTCTGAGACTAGAGCCCGTACGAGCGCCCGATCACGTCGAGCATGATCTCGTCCGTTCCGGCGCCGATCCGGTTGAGGCGCACGTCGCGGTAGGCGCGCTCGATCTCGTACTCCTTCATGTACCCGTAGCCACCGAGGATCTGCAGGCACTCGTCGGCGACCTCGCAGGAGATCCGCGAGGCGAACAGCTTGGCCATCGTGATCTCCCGCACCGGGTACTCCCCGTTTGCGAAGCGCCATGCGACCGAGTAGTTGAGCTGCTTGGCGGCCTCGATCTTGGTTGCCATCTCGGCAAACTTGTGGCGGATCGCCTGGAACTTCCCGATCGGCCGGCCGAAGGCGTGGCGCTCCTTGGCGTAGGAGAGCGTGCGCTCCATCATCCGCTCAGCGCCGGCGTGGCAGCCGAACGAGGCCACCAGCCGCTCGCCCTGGAGCTCCCAGCTGATGTGGTAGAAGCCCTTGCCGATCTCGCCCAGGACCGCGTCCGCGGGCACTCGGACCTCGTCGAAGGAGAGCTCGGCGGTGTCGGAGGCGTGCATCCCCATCTTCTCCAGCGTGCGCGATACCTCGAATCCCGGCACCGGGTTGCCGTCCTCGTCGCGGAGGTCGATCAGGAACAGCGTGATTCCCTCGTGGCGCGAGTCGGGGTCGGTCTTGGCGACGAAGACGCCGAAGTCGGCCCGGGCGCCGTTGGTGATGAAGATCTTCGAGCCCGAAATCAGGTAGTCGTCGCCGTCTCGGATCGCCTTGGTTCGGATCCCGGCGACGTCGGAGCCCGCCTCGGGCTCGGTGATCCCGAGGCAGCCGATCTTTGAGCCCTTGATCCCCGGCACCAGGTAGCGCTGCTTCTGCTCCTCGGTGCCGAGCAGGTGGATGGGGGGCAGGACCATGTCGGTCTGGACCGCGAAACCCATGTTGGTGCCTCCCGAGCCGGAGTAGCTCATGCACTCCGCGCGGACGAGCGAGTAGTAGTAGTCGCCACCCTGGCCGCCGTACTCCTCCGGGAAGCAGAGGCCGAGGAACCCGAGCTCGCCGGCGCGCCGCATGATCTCGCTCGGCCAGGTCGTCTCCTCCCACTCGTTGCGGTGCGGATGTAGCTCCTTCAGCACCCAGGCCTTCAGCGACTCGCGCAGGTCCTCGTGCTCATCGGTGAAGAGCATGTGCTTGCGCGTCGCCTCGTGGTCGGGCTTCAGGACGGCGGCTGCTTCCACTTGTATGACTCCTTCGGGTTCGGCTGCGAGCGGGCCGCGCGGGACGGCGGCACGTGCGCGTGCTAATCTCGCGCGGAGTAGAGAGTAACACTTCCTACTTATGGCCAACTACGAGAAGATCCGCTACGAGGTCGGCGACAACGGCGTCGCCACGATCACGCTCGACGACCCGGAGACGCGCAACGCGCTCTCCGAGGAGCTGCTCGACGAGCTGATCGATGCGTTTCGAGCGGCCAAGGGCGACGACGCGGTGCGGGTCGTGGCGCTCACGTCGTCTCACGAGAAGGTGTTCTCGTCCGGCGCCAACCTCGGCGGCTTCGGCGCCGACGCGCCGACCGTCCACAAGCACTTCGCGTCGGACCGCTTCCTGACGTTGTTCAAGCTGATCGGCGAGCTCGGCAAGCCCAGCATCGTCGCTGCGAACGGTCACGTGCTCGCGGGCTCCCTGGGGATCGCGCTCGCCTGCGACCTGATCGTCGCCAAGGAGGGCGCGGGCTTCGGGACCCCGGAGATCAACGTCGGTCTGTTCCCGTTCATGATCATGGCGCTCATCTACCGCAACGTCCCGCGCAAGAAGACCAACGAAATGCTGCTACTTGGCGAGCGACTGACCGCAGAGGAGGCGCGGGAGGCCGGGATCGTCAACACGGTCGTGCCGGCCGAGGAGTTCGACGCCGCCGTCGCCGAGTGGGCAGAGAGGCTCGCTTCGAAGTCGCCGCTGATCATGCGATTGGGCAAGGACGCGATGTGGCGGCAGATGGACATGCCGCTGGCCGACGCCCTGGACTACCTGCGCTCGCAGCTGACGATCGAGCTCTCCACCGAGGACGCGATCGAGGGCGTGACCGCGTTCTTCGAAAAGCGGGAGCCCGAATGGAAGGGAAGATGAGCGAGGACCGCAAAGATCAGCTTGGCGCGAACCGCGCCGCCCCCGGACGCGGGAGGAGTATGGAAACGCCCGAGGCGCAAGCCGAGGGCAAGGTGCCTGGGGCGGGAGCGGAGGAGGCGGCGGGCAGTGGTTTGAGGCCTCTTGTGGAGGACCTCCACGAGCGCCGCGAGAAGGCGAAGCTTGGCGGAGGCGAGGCGAAGATCGCGCTCCAGCACGAGCGCGGCAAACTCACAGCGCGCGAGCGGATCGACCTGCTGGTCGACCCGGGCACCTTCGTCGAGCTCGGCATCCACGCCGGCCCGCACTTCTCCCAGCGCGCGATGGAGGGTAAGGAGGCGCCCGCCGACGGAGTGATCACCGGCTGGGGCGAGGTCGACGGGCGACCCTGCGCGATCGCCGCCTACGACTTCACGGTCATGGCCGGCTCGATGGGGATGACCGGGGAGATGAAGGTGGCGCGGCTGCGCGAGATGGCTCTCCAGAAGCGGATGCCGCTCATCTGGCTGCTCGACTCCGCCGGCGCGCGTATTCAGGAGGCGACCGGCAGCCTGTTCGCCGGCTCGGGCCACCTGTTCCGCGAGGAGGTCGAGATGTCCGGCGTGGTCCCGCTGGTGGCGGCGATGCTCGGTCCCTGCGCGGCGGGCACCGCGTACATCCCGGGCCTCTCGGACTTCGTGCCGATGGTCGTCGGCCAGGGCGCGATGGCGCTTGCCGGCCCGCACCTCACCAAGGCGGTGACCGGGGAGGACATCTCGATGGAGGACCTGGGCGGGGCCAAGGTGCACTGCCGCAAGTCGGGCGTCGGCGACCTCGAGGTCTCAGACGACCACGAGTGCATCGAGGCGGTCAAGGCCTATCTCTCGTACTTCCCCTCCAATTGCGAGCAGAAGCCGCCGCCGCGTGAGACCAACGACCCGGACGACCGCATGTCGGAGCGGCTGCTCGACATCGTCCCCGAATCGAACCGGCAGCCCTATGACATGTACGACGTGATCCGGGAGATCGTCGACGACGGCGAGTGGTTCGACATCAAGCCGAAGTTCGCCAAGACGCTGATCACCTGCCTCGCCCGCTTCGGTGGCCAGCCGGTCGGGATCGTGGCCAACCAGCCCAAGCAGCTCGGGGGCATCCTGGAGAATGACTCAGCGGACAAGGCGGCACGCTTCGTCAACCTCTGCGACGCCTTCAACATCCCGCTCGTCTTCCTCCAGGACGTGCCGGGGTTCATGGTCGGCTCGAAGGTCGAGCACGCCGGGATCATTCGCCACGGGGCGAAGATGCTCTACGCGGTCTCGCGGGCGACGGTCCCGAAGATCACCGTCGTGATCCGCAAGGCCTACGGCGCGGGCTACTACGTGATGAACGGCAAGGCGTACGAGCCCGACCTGATTGTCGCCTGGCCGAGCGCCGAGATCTCGGTGATGGGCGCCGAGGGCGCGGTCAACATCATCGGCCGCTCGGCGATCGAAGCCTCCCACGATCCGGACAAGACGCGCGAAGAGATGCTCGAGGCCGTGCGCAAGAACATCGACCCCTACATCGCGGCCAAAAACGCGCTCATCGACGACATCATCGACCCGCGCGAGACCCGCCCGACGATCATCCGCGGACTGCGGATGGCCGCCGGTAAGCGCGTCGAGCGCCCTTGGAAGAAGCACGGGGTGATGCCGGTATGAGCGCCATCGACGCCTTTGTCACGCATACCGTGACAAACGCGTCAGCGCCGGCCGGGACGGGGCCCTGGGCGCCTCCCCTACCCAGCCCGTTGTTCGACCCGTCGGGAGTGGGCGCATGAGCAGGTTCGACGACCCAGTCGTCATCAGCTGCTCGATCTCGGGCGCGGTCGCCAACCGCGACCAGTGTCCCGCGATCCCATACACGCCCGAGGAGTACGCCGCGGAGGCGAGCCGCGCCGTGAACGAGGGCGCCGCGCAGATCCACATCCACGCGCGCACGCCGGAGGGCGTGCCCTCATATGAGGTCGAGGACTTCCGCGCGATCACGGAGGCGATCCTGGACGCGGTCGACGACGTGATCATCAACTACTCGACCGGCGCGATCGGCATCCCGGTGGAGAAGCGGGTGGCCTACCTGCGCGAGCTTCGGCCCGACGTCGCGGCGCTGAACATGAGCTCGATGAACTACGCCAAGTACTCCAAGCGCCGCAAGGAGTTCGTGTTCAAGGCGGTGTTCGAGAACTCCTTCGACACGATCATGGAGTTCCTCACGGCGATGAAGGAGCTCGGGATCAACCCCGAGCACGAGTGCTTCGACGCCGGCCACGTCGCCAATCTCGACCCGCTCCTCGACATGGGCCTGCTCGACCGGCCGGGGCAGATCTCGCTGGTGATGGGCGTCAACGGCGGCATCCGTCCGACGGCCAGGAACCTCGGGGTGATGGCCGACCAGATTCCGGGCGGTCCCGAGGCCGCCAACTGGCAGGTGATCGGGATCTCGCGCGACCAGTGGATGCTGATCGGGGCGGCCCTGACCATGGGCGGCAACGTCCGCGCAGGCCTCGAGGACAACTTCTATCTCCCCACAGGCGAGATGGCGCGCTCCAACGGCGACCTGATCGCCAAGGCGCGCCAGATGGCCGAGGACGTCGGCCGCCGAGCGGCGACGGTCGCCGAGGCGCGCGAGATCCTGGGGGTCCCGAGGCGTGACCGAGCTGCCGCTTAGCGACGTCCGCGTCCTGGACCTCACCCGGCTCCTCCCGGGCGGCTTCTGCAGCCTCCTGCTCGCCGACTTCGGCGCCGACGTGGTCAAGGTGGAGGACACGGACATGGGCGACTACGTCCGATGGGCGCCGCCCTACTACGGCGACGAGGCGCACCAGCCGCTGGGGACGCGGTCGGCGCTTTACCTGGCGCTCAACCGGGGCAAGCGCTCGATCCGGCTCGACCTCAAGTCCGAGTCCGGGCGGGACGCGTTCCTCCGGCTGGCGCGCGGATACGACGTCGTGCTGGAGAGCTTTCGCCCCGGCGTGCTCGACAAGCTCGGCTGCGGATACGAGGCCCTCAGCGAGGCGAACCCCGGGATCGTGTACTGCGCGATCACCGGCTACGGGCAGACCGGCCCGCACACGGGCCGCGCCGGCCACGACATTAACTACCTCGGCCTGACCGGCCTCCTGGGCCTGACGGGGGAGCCGAACGGCCGACCGATCCAGGCGGCCGGTCAGATCGCAGACCTCGGGGGCGGGGCGTTGATGGCCGCCTTCGGCGTCATGGCCGCGCTTCGCGAGCGCGAGCGTTCAGGGCGTGGCCAGGTGGTCGACGTCTCGATGACCGACGGGGCTCTGTCCTGGCTGGCCATGGTCGCCGCGCAATACCTGTGTGACGGCGAGGTTCCGCGGCGGGGACGCGGGATGCTCAACGGCGGCGCCGCCTGCTACCTGCCGTACGAGTGCGCCGACGGTGGCTGGGTGACCTGCGGCGCCCTCGAGCCGAAGTTCTGGCAGGCCTTCTGCGAGGGCGTCGGCCGGCCCGACCTCATCGAGCATCAGTTCGCTCCGCCCGGCTCAGAGGGGCGCGAGAAGGTCGCGGAAGTGTTCCGCTCGCGCACCCGCGATCAGTGGCGCGCCTTCAACGACTCACACGACGCGATGATCGAGCCTGTCCTCGAGCTCGACGAGGCGCTCGTGTCGGAGCTGGTCCGCGAGCGCGAGATGGTGGTGGAGCTCGACCAGCCGGAAGTCGGGCCCGTCCGGCTGCTGGGCGTGCCGATCAAGCTTTTGCGCACCGAGGGGGATCCGACCCGGCCCGCTCCGGCGCTCGGCGAGCACACCGCCGAGGTCCTTTCCGAGGCCGGTTTCTCGGAGGACGACGTCGGCTCCCTGCTGGAGAGCGGCGCGGCCGCCGGCCCGAACCGCGAGCCGATGGAAGCGAAGTTCATGAGCTGATGGCAGCGCCGGCGAAAGAGCTGTTGAAGATCAGTGAGCTCGCGGAGAGGGCCGACGTCCCAGTGGCGACGGTGCGGCACTACCTGCGCGAGGGGCTGCTGCCGGAGCCGGTGAAGACCTCGCGCAACATGGCCTACTACCCGCCGGAGTTCGTCGACCGAATCCGGGTGATCAAGCAGCTCCAGGAGGAGCGCTTCATGCCTCTACGCGTGATCCGCGACCTGCTCGAGCGCGCGGACGCGGAGCCGGAGCGCCTCCGGGCGATGATCGAGCTCGAGGATCGAATCCTCGAACGGGCACTGGCGGGGGAGCGCGAGCGCGTCCCTGTCGACGAGGTCCAGGCACGCTACGACGTGCCGCAGGAGGTCCTCGACCGGCTGGCGGAGCTCGACGTCCTCACGCCCGACGAGCGCGGCTACTCGCCCTCGGACGTTCGCGTCGTGGAGGCGATCAGCCGGTTCCGCGCAGGCGGCTACGACGAGAGCCTCGGGTTCACCGTCTACGACACCCTCCGTTACACCCAAGCCCTGGAGCCCCTCGTCGCGGAGGAGGTGAAGGTCCTCGGCGAGCGGCTCGCCGGCGACGTCGATCCCGAGCGCGCGATGGAGATTGTCGAGGCCGGGGTGGGACCGCTGAACGATCTGATCGCGGCCCTGCACACGAAGCTGCTCGTCGCAGAGCTCTCAGGCCACCGCGGACGCCAGCGCTAGAGGTCGGCGTCTGGCGCCGGAGCCAGCGGACGCACCGCCGGGCCCTGGACGACCTCGCCGGACTCGCCGTCAAAGCGCGATCCATGGCACGGGCAGTCCCAGCTTCGCTCGGCGGAGTTCCAGCGGACGATGCAGCCGAGATGGGTGCAGCGCGCCGAATGTGCGTGCAAGCCTCCGTCCGGGTCGCGGTAGACGGCCGCCAGCCCGAGCCCGGCCCGCACGATGCGCCCCGCGTCGGGCGCCAACTCCAGGTCACCCGCGTGCGGCCGCACGCGATCGAGCACGAAGTCGGCCGCCGAGACCGAGTTGTGGGAGATGAACTCGCGGGCGGCGGCGGCCGGGTTCAGCCGCTCGGGTGCAAACGGTCGCGCCTCATCCGGCGCCTCGCCGCTCGCGGTGGCGACGAGGAGCTCCGCGGCAGAGGTACCCATCGCGAGGCCCCACTTGCGGAAGCCGGTCGCGAACAGAACCCGGTCGGAGAACGGCCACAGCCGGCCGATGAACGGCAGCCCGTCGACCGGCATGTTGTCCTGAGCGGACCACCGACGCTCGACGTCCTCAACCTCCCATCGCTCGCGCGCCCACTCCTCCAGCGCCCGGTAACGCTCGGTCTCGTCTCCCGCGCCGGGTCGGTGCGACTCTCCGGCGACTATCAGCCGCTCGCCATCGGCGAACGAGTGGGAGCGGACGGAGCGAACCGGCTCGTCGGCGCTGAGGTACATCCCCTGCGGAAGCCGGTCCCGCACCCGGAGGGCGATGGCGTAGGACCGCTCCGGATGACAGCGCGCGAACATCAGCCCTCGATCGGCGAACGGGATGTGGGTGGTGAGGATCGTGCGGTCGGAGCGAATCACCGGGCCGGCCTCGAGCCGGGGGGAGCTTCCCTCCAGCCCGACCGCGCGCGAGCGCTCGAAGATCTGCACGCCGGCGGCCTCGGCCGCCCTCGCCAGGCCGGTCACGTACTTGTACGGGTGAAAGTCCGCCTGATCGGAGAAGCGCACCGCGCCGGCGATGGCAAACGGGAGATCCGTCTCGTCGGTCTGCGATGCCGGCAGGCCGAGCGCCCGTGCGGCCCCGACTTCCGCCTCGATCTTCTCCATGAGATCCGGGCTCTCAGCGTACGTGAAGTTCGCCTTGCGCTCGAGGTCGCAATCGATTCCGTGCTCGGCGACCCGTTGGACGACGGTCGCGATCCCGGCCTCGTTCAGCGCACCGTAAGCCCGCGCCGTGCGATCTCCGTGCCGGCGACGCATGCTCGCGTACGTGAGTCCGTGCAGGGAGCTCAGCTTCGCAGTGGTGTGACCGGTGACACCGTGCCCGAGTCGATCGGCTTCGATCAGGGCGACCCGGACGTTTTGCTGGGCGAGCATCAGGGCGGCCGTGACTCCGACGATGCCCCCGCCGACGACCGCCACGTCAACCTGCAGGTCGCGCGCGAGTCGGGGCCACTCAGACTCGGCGTCCGGATCGAGCCAGGCGGATTGCGGCCGCGGAATCGACGCGACTGGAGCGCTCACACCGCACGCGCGATGACGCGCAGGTCGTCGACGAGCTTGTCGAACTCCACGGCGCGCTCATCGGAGTCCCTGGCCCGAAGCACCGCCGAGGGATGCACCGTCGCCACGGCGGCCGGAGCGAAGCCGACCTCGATCAACTCGCCTCGTCGCTTCGTCACGCGGAAGTCCTTGTCCATGAGCGACTCGGCAGCGACAGCGCCGAGGATGCCCACCACCTCAGGGCGGACCCGGTCGAGCTCGGCCTCGAGCCACGGCTTGCAGGCCTCGATCTCGAGCTTCGAGGGACGCTGATGGATGCGCCGCTTGCCCCGGGGCTTCCACTTGAAGTGCTTGACGGCGTTGGTGCGGTAGGTGCGGCGAGCGTTGAGGCCTGCCTTCTCCATCGCCGCATCGAGCAGATGCCCGGCCGGGCCAACGAAAGGCCGACCGTCGCGATCCTCGCGGTCGCCCGGCTGTTCGCCGACCAGCATCACCGGCGCGCGGGCCAGCCCGGCACCGAACACCGTCTGCGTGGCGTTGTGCCACAGCGGGCAGGCCTGGCATCCGGCGGCCGCGGCGCGCAGTGCCTTGACCCCACCGCGGCGCGGCGGCACCAGCGCCTCCGCCCCCGCATCGACAATCGGGGTCATGTCGCGTCCTGAGGGCTGGACGGAGCGGTCTCCTCGTCCCCTCGCGCGGCGCGCCGAAACATGCCCAGAAATAGCGACGAGCCCCCGGGGGGAGGGGCCCGTCGCACACCACTCAGAGAGGGAGCGGGCGTGTCGCTGTCCAACCTGAGGAAACGACCCGGTCGGGGATCTCCCGGGAGACGCCCTTCCCAAGTTCCGGGAATACCCCTCCCCGCCAGGGCTAAACACGACGCGATGGATTTCCCAGGAAGTGCGGGTTGCAACAAACCGCCGGCTAGGTGTGGTTCCCAAGCACCTTCGTCAGTGACCCAAGACATCCGGGCCTCTCTCCCTTACCCCGCGGGAGGGGCCGGGAACCCTCACCGAGGATGTTTGAAGCGTCCCTGTGTCGGGGTACGCTTACTCCACGGGAAAGCCCGAAAGGGCACCCACAACGCGGACGACTGAACTGCCGACCCCCAAGGGAGCTTCGCTCACGGGCGGCGTATGGGTCGCCCGGAGTGAGATCAAAACGAGGAATGCAAACGCCCGCGGGCGCGAGCCCGAGAGCGGTCGACGTGGAGTCGACCCGCAACAGCGCGCCAGAGAGGATCTGCTGCTGCGCCGCTACGCCACGTCAGGCGATCCCGACGTGCGCGAGGAGCTGGTCGAGCGATTCATGCCGCTGGCGCGATCGCTTGCGCTTCGCTACCGGGGTGGGAGCGAGCCGCTCGACGATCTGCTGCAGGTCGCCTGCCTCGGCTTGGTGAAGGCGATCGACGGCTTCGATCCCGCACGGGGCAAGCCGTTCACCGCTTACGCGGTGCCCACGATCCTCGGCGAGTTGAGGCGCCACTTCCGAGACCACGTCTGGCCGGTTCACCTCCCACGCAGCCTCCAGGAGCGGACCCTAGACGTGGAGGAGGCGATCACGCGACTCACGGAGCAGCTCGGCCGCTTCCCGACGGTCGCCCAGATCGCCGAGCGACTCGACGTCGAGCAGGAGGACGTGCTCGACGCGATGCGCGCCGATGAGGCGAGGCGCACGCTCTCCCTCGACGCCCCGCGCCGGCGCGACGAAGACGATGCCGCGCCGGCCGTCGAGTCGGTCGAGTCGGAGGAACGCGGGTATGACACCGTCGAGGCGAGCCTCTCGGCCCAGGCCGCCGGCCTCGACGAGCGTGAGTGGCACGTGCTGCACTTGCGCTTCTCAGAGAACCTCAACCAGTACGAGATCGGCGAGCGGATCGGCGTCTCGCAGATGCAGGTGTCGCGGATCATCCGCCGCGCGCTGCGCAAGCTCCTGGGTGCGGTCCGCGGCGACGCCCAGGCCGCAGACGTCTGAGGCGCCACCGGCTGCTGCGACGCATGCCCGCGAGGTCACCGGGTAGGGACTGCTCGAGAGGACGAGACGAAAGGAGCGACGATGGTGAAGCAACTTGCGGGCAAGCGTGTCGCCTTCCTGGTCGCCAACGAAGGCGTTGAGCAGGTCGAGCTGACGCGGCCCTGGAAGGCCGTGGAAGAGGTGGGCGGAGAACCCGAGCTCATCGCTCCCGAGACCGGTGAGGTGCAGGCGTTCAATCACCTGGATCGCAGGGACACGTTCGAGGCGACCCGCGCAGCGAAGGACGTTCGGGCTGACGACTACGACGGGCTTGTGCTGCCGGGAGGGGTCGCCAACCCGGACCAGCTGCGAACAGTCCCCGAAGGGGTGCAGTTCGTGCGCTCCTTCTTCGAGGCGGGCAAGCCGGTGGCCGCGATCTGCCACGCCCCGTGGACCCTGATCGAGGCCGACGTGGTCGACGGCCGAACCGTCACCTCATGGCCGAGCCTGAAGACGGACCTGCGCAACGCCGGCGCCAACTGGGTCGATGAGGAGGTCCACACCGACCGCGGTTTGGTCACCAGCCGCAAGCCGGACGACCTCGACGCGTTCTGCTCCAAGCTCGTGGAGGAGTTCGCCGAGGGCGTGCACTCCGAGCAGCGGGAAGCGACGGTCGGCTCGAGCTGATCGAATCGGGACCGTCGGGCGGGCCTCAGCGCCCGTCCGCCGTTGCTCGCAGGGCCGCGATGGCCTCATCGCGGGAATCGAACATCCCGACGGCCTCGTCGATGCCGGTGAGCTGGAGCAGGCGCTTGACCTCGGCCCTGGGGCAGCAGATCGCGAACCCCCGCTGATCCTCTGTCAACCGGCGCTGCGCCTGGACGAGCAGGCTGAGTCCCGTCGAGTCGATGAACCCGCAGTCGCTGAGGTCGACGAAGACAGCGCCGTTCTTCCACTCCAGCGCTTCACCGAGCACGCGCTTGAGCTCCGGGACGGTGGCCTGGTCCAGCTCGCCGGCGACGTTCACAGCGTGCCCCCCGTCGAGTGGCTCGGTATCAACGCTGAATTGGAGGTTCACCGCAACGATCCTATCGCTAGCGACGGGCGACGACGCGCTAGATTTCGCAGGCGGGCGCCCGCGTCTGCCGGAGACGCAGCCCAGTGCTCAGAGATGGAGAGCGTCATTGCCAGACGGTCGGTTCGGTCGGCCCTGACCGCCGGGTGGGGTCGGAATGCCTGGCTCGCAGTGGGGCTCGGGATCCTGACGCTGGGTGTTGCAGTTGGGATTGATCTGGCCGAGGACGACAGCACCGTCATCGGCAGCTACCTGGCGGCGCCGTTCGTTGCCGCCCTGATCGCCGGCCTCGGGCCGACGGTGCTGGTCGGCCTTCTCGCGACCGGCGCGGCCGCGGCGAGCGGCATCTGGAACGACAACTTCTGGACCGCCTCGTACCAGATCCCCCTGGCCGTCGACATCGCGGGCACTGCGTTTGCGGCCGCGGCTGCCTGGAACCGCGAGCGAGCCGCGCTGCGGGGAGAGCGGATGCAGATGCTCGATTCCGTCGGCGAGATCGCCGACGGCTCGCGCCCACTCGACGAGACCCTGCGCCGCGTGACCGAGCTGACCGTCCCGCGGGTTGCGGATTGCTGCATGATCGACGCGATCCACTCGGGGCGCGTGATGCGAACCGCGGTCCGGGTCGCCGGGCATCCCCGGGCGGAGGAGATCGAGAAGCGGCTGCGAGAGCGCCCGCCGTCGCTACCCAAATGGCTGGTCCGCGGCGACCGAAGCTGGAGTCACATCCCCCGCTGGCGTCCCAAGCTGCGCGAGGAGGAGGTGCGCCGGATGGCGCGCTCAGAGGAAGACTTCCGGTTCCTGTCGTCGCTGGGGTTGAAGTCCTCCGTCGTCGTCCCGATCGCGGCCCGCAACCGCAACCTCGGCACGCTGACGCTCCTCCAAGCGTGGTCGGGACGCAGGTACACCGAAGACGACGTGCGCTTCGCTCAGATCCTCGCCAGCCGCATCGGCTTGGCCTTGGACAACGCGGGCTTGTTCTCCGACCTCGAGAGCGTCGAGCGCCGGATGGACACGGTGATGTCGATCATCGACGAGGCGGTCGTGATCCACGACCGGGAGGGGGAGCTGGTGTTCGCCAATCCGGCGGCCGCGCGGACGCTGGGCTGTAACTCGCCCGAAGAGCTGATCGAGACGCGGCCGGAGCAGATCCGCGAGCGCTACGTGATCCGAAGCGAGCAGGGCGCCAGGCTTCCGACCGAGGCGCTCGCCGGAAGACGGGCGCTCGGGGGCGAAGCGTCGGAGCCGCTGACGCTGCGGGTGGTCGATCGCGAGACGGGCCGGGAGACGTGGCGGCGCACGATGGCACGCCCCATCGAGGGGCCCGATGGGCTCCCGCTGTACTCGGTCACGGTGATCGAGGACGTCACCGACGTCAAGCGGGCCGAGTTCTCTCAGCGGTTGCTCGCGCGCACCGGCGAGTTGCTGGCTTCGTCCCTCGATTACGAGCAGGCGCTGGCCAGGGTCGCGGAGCTCCTGGTCCCCGAATTCACCGACTACTGCGGCGTCAGCGTCCCCCGCGAGGACGGGGTCATCGAGCAGGTTGCGGTCGCTCATGCCGACCCCGAGAAGGCGGAGGCCGCGCGCGAGCTTGGACGGCGATATGCGGCCCACGTCGATGACGAGGCGGGCTTTGCCGAGGTCTTGCGGACCGGTGAGGCGCAGCTGGTCGACATGCCGGACGAGCTGTTGCAGCGCGTCGCTCAGGACCCCGAGCACCTGCGCCTGATGCGGGAGTCCGGCGTTGGCTCGGTGATGATCGTGCCAATGGCCGCGGGCGGCGTTGTGGTCGGTGCCCTCGGCTTGGTCAACGAGCCCGAGGCCCGGATCTTCGACTCCGAGGACCTCGGGCTCGCGGTCGAGATCGCGCGGCGCGTGGGGGTCGCCGTCGAGAACGCGCGGCTTGCGCGGGAGCGAACCCGGGTGGCGGTCACGCTTCAGCGGGAGTTGCTGCCTCCCAACGTGCCCAAGATGCCTGGCTGGGAGGTGTCGACCATGTATCGCCCGGCCGGGGAGGTTGAGGAGGTGGGAGGGGATTTCTACGAGGCGTTCGCCGTCGAGGGCGGCTGGGCCCTCGTGCTTGGCGACGTCTCCGGGCGCGGGGCCCAGGCGGCATCGCTGACCGCCGAAGCCCGGCACACGATTCGCACGGCGGTCATGCTCTCCTCCGATCCCACCGCCGGTCTGAGGCTGCTCGACGAGCGCCTGCGAGAGCGCGGTGACGCCGCGCTGTGCTCGGCGGCGGTCCTGATCCTGCCTGGCGAGGAAGCCGGCGAGGCCCTGGCGACGCTGTACCTGGCGGGACATCCGCCGCCACTCCTCCTGCGCGACGGCGACGCGCATGAGGTCGGCAGGCCGGGCCCGATTCTCGGCGTCTCGGAGGCTGCCGCCTGGGCGCCCGAAAGCGTCACCTTGCGGCGGAGCGACCAGCTCGTGATCTACACGGACGGAGTCATCGAGGCGAAGGCCGAAGACGGCGAGCGGTTCGGCGGCGAGCGACTGCGCCATGGCCTGGCCGGGTGCGAGCGGCCTGCCGCGGTGATCTCCTACGTCGAGGGCGCGCTGGCGGCGTTTGCCGGTGAGGCCGACGACGACGCCGCGGTCGTGGCGGTGCAGCGGTCCGGCATGGCGCCCGCAGGAGAAGAGAATCGTGAATGGCCGACGGCCTTGCGGGTATCGGAGTGACATGGCAGGAGCGACAGACTCGCGTGCGCCGCTCTCCCCAGACGCTGACTCGGTCAACTTGACCCTCGATGCGGTGCCCGAGAACGCGGCCGTCGCGCGCCGCGCGGTGGCGGACGCTGCCCAAGGGGCCGGCCTTGACGCCGAGACGGTGGCGAAGGCGCGCGTCGTCGTCAGCGAGGCGTTCACCAATGCGGCCGCGCACGCCTATCCGCATGGAGAGGATGGTGAAGTGGAGGTCGCCGCCTACCCCGATCCGGCGGGAATCACAGTCGTCGTCCGGGATCGTGGGGAGGGCTTGCGCCCCCGCCCCGCGTCGGGTCGCCCGAGCGAGCGCTTGGGCCTGCTCCTGATCGCCGCCATGGCCACGACCACCAGGCTGCGGCACCGCCCCGGGGGCGGAACGGAGCTGCGGGCGGACATCTCCGCCGCGTCGACCCCGCTTTGATCCCTCGGCCTTGAGCGCCCGCGCACCGCGTAGGATCGACGCGTGCGCGAGCCCACGCACCCGTCGTCGAGCGCACGCGTGCCCACTCTCTGCCTGTTCGCAGGCCTGACAGTCGCCGCGTTCTCCGTCGCGCTTGCCGCGGTCGCGGGCGGCCCTTATCTGGGCCTGGACGAGCTCAATCCCTGGCTGGCAGTCTTTGCGATCGGGCTCTTCGCCGCCCTCTTTTCCACCCCGTTCGTGATCCACCGTGGGCTCGGGGGTCTTCTAGAGGCGGATGCGCGCTGGGAACGCGCCCTGCTGTGGTGGGGAGCCGTCTCCCTAGGCGTCCTGGGCGTCGGGCTGTTGTGCGGCATTCCGTCGGGCTTCGCGTCCGACTCGCTGGCGGGATCGATCGGCCTCGTGGCGGCGGTGGAAGCGGTGCTGGTGCTCGCGACGCTCGCCGTCTGGCTCCTGTCGGGCTGATCAGGCCGCCGCGCCGGTTGCCGCCGCCCGCAGCTCGGCCATCCCGTCCTGCTTGGAGACGATGGGCTCGTAGTCCAGTTCCCGGCGCGCCTTGGAGATGTCGATGGTGCACTCCTGGGTCAGGAGCCAGTAGCTGAAGCGGTTGAGCGGAGGGCTTCCCGGAAGCGGCAACAGGCGCCAGGCCGTCTCGGATCCGACCGCCAGCGCACCGGCAAGCCAGGCCGGCAGGCTGCGGTCGGGCGGCTCAACGCCCTGCGTCGCCAGCAGCTCGGTGACGAACTCGCGCATCACCACCGCGCCGCCGTCGGTGACGAAATACGCCTCGCCCGGTCGGCCCTTCTGGGCCGCCAGCAGCAGCCCTTCGACGACGTTTTCGACGTGCGTGGTTGCGGTCAGGCTGCGGCCGCCCCCGATCCACGCGAAGCGCCCGGCTTCGACCATCCGGATCATCTCGGGCAGCAGCGTCGTGTCGCCCGCGCCCCATACGAACCGGGGACGCAGCACGACCGTCTCGAAGCCGATGCGGTTTGCATCGCGCACCGCCCGCTCGGCCTTCGCCTTCGTGGCCGGGTAGGGCGCCTTGGAGTCGGGTCGCAGCGGAGCGGTTTCATCGACGTTGACGAGTGGCTCCCCGGCTATCAGCGCCGCCTCGGTCCCGCAGTGGACGAACCGCCGAACACCGGCCCGCGCACAGCCCTCGAGTGCGTTCTCGGTGCCGATGACATTGGCACGCTCGAACTCATCCCATGCCCCCCAGTCGCCGAGCTGGGCGGCGAGGTGGAAGGCGACCTCGCAGCCGTCTGCGCCGGTCGCGATCGAGGCAGGGTCCTCGAGGTCGCCGCGGACCGGCTCGGCGCCCAGGGCCTCGACCTTGGCAGCTGAGGCGTCGGAGCGCGCGAGCGCGCGCACGCGCGTGCCCTCGGCCACCAATCGCTTGACGAGGCGGCCCCCGATGAACCCGGAGCCGCCCGTGACGAACGCCGAGCTGGGAGTCTGGGCCATGCGGCGAGACTAGCGGTGCCCAAACGGCCCTGAGCGCTCGTCACGCGAGAGCCCGAGCGGCAGATTCGTGCCGGATAGCGAGCGTTCGCGGCCGCTCGGCGCTGAGAGGGGGGGCCGCCAGATCCGTCGGTATCCTCTTAGATTGACTGGTCAATCAACCGGTCCGCGAGGAGAGTCCCCGATCGCACGATGCGAGCCGCAGCCGTCCAGCTGAACTCCACGGCCGACAAGGCCCGCAACCTCGAGGTCGCCGAGCACCTAGTGCGCGAGGCCGCGGCGGACGGTGCAACCCTGATCGCCCTGCCTGAGAGGTGGCACCTGCTGGGGGATTCCGAGACGTTGCTGGAGGGCGCGGAAGAGCTCGAGGGACCGTCGCTCTCCGCTGCGCGCGAGTGGGCGCGCGACCTCGGTGTGCACCTGATCGCGGGCAGCATCGCCGAGCGCATCGAGAGTTCGGATCGCCTGCACAACACGTCCGCGCTGATCGACGCCACCGGCGAGATCGTCGGCGTCTATCGGAAGATCCACATGTTCGACGTCGAGGTCGGAGGCGTCACCTATCGCGAGTCCGAGCACGAGGAGCCCGGGGAGGAGATCGTCTTGGGCGCGGTCAGCGACGTCGAGCTCGGCCTCACCGTCTGCTACGACCTTCGCTTCCCGGAGCTCTACCGGATCCTCGCGGTGAGGGGGGCGCGCGTGATCGCCGTCCCGTCCGCCTTCACCATGGCCACCGGCCGCGACCACTGGGACGTTCTCCTGCGCGCCCGCGCGATTGAGAACCAAGCGTTCATTCTCGCTCCGAACCAGGTCGGAGACGCCCCACCCCACTACAGCTCCTACGGGCGGTCCGCAATCGTCGATCCCTGGGGAGTCGTGATCGCTCGCGCTCCCGACACCGAGTGCTTCATTGCCGCTCACCTAGACCTCGCCGAGCAGGAGCGCGTGCGCAAGTCGCTGCCGTCGCTTGCGAATCGTCGGCCACAGGCCTACCGCTGGCCGGAGCTGATGGAGGCCGCGGGCTGATGACCGCCGCCAAGGCACCGCCGGTCGACCGGCGCAGGCAGATCCTGGACGCCGCCGTCCGGGTGTTCGCCCGCCAGGGCTTTCACTCCTGCCGGGTGTCGGACATCGCCCGCGAGGCCGGTGTCGCCTACGGCCTCGTCTACCACTACTTCAACTCCAAGGACCAGGTTCTCAACGAGCTCTTCACCGAGCGCTGGTCGCTCCTGCTCAACGCCGTCGAGGAGATCGACGCGCGTCCCATTCCACCGCGCGAGAAGCTCGACGCGGTCGCCGGGTTCATCATCGACTCCTATCGGCACGACCCCGAGCTGATGAAGGTGATCGTGGTTGAGGTCACCAGGGCAGCGAACTCGTTTGGGCGCACTCACCTGCCCGAGATCCGCAAGGCGTACGAGGGGATCGCCAAGATCGTTGCCGACGCCCAGCAGCAGGGCGCGTTCCGTGACGACGTCGACCCGACCTTTGCCTCGATGTGGTTCTACGGCGCGATCGAGCAGCTGCTCTCGGGTTGGGTCTTCGAGCTGATTCCGTCCACCGACGGAGACTTCGCCCGCGCCCGCGCGATGGTCGTTGAGACCATCTGCGGAGGGCTCGAGCGCGAAGCCGCGGGTCGCGGCTAGCGGCCGGTCGCGCGATGTGGGAGCACCTCGCAACGTCGCGGCGCCAGGATCGCGTGCTCCACGGCGCGGCGAAGGCGCTCAACGTCGTCATCGGGCTGGTCGCGCTGCCGCTCTGGCTGGTCGGGCAGCGGCTGATGGGGCCCGTGCGGCGGCTCATCGCCGTCCTCGGCTCGGAGGACGAAACCGCGCTGCCCGTCCCGCCGGAACGCCCCCGCTCCATGGACGCCTTGATGGCGGACCTCGAGCGGATCCCTCGGCATCTCGCGCCACGGGCCTTCGCGGAGCTGCGAAAAGGATTCGCGGACGTCTCGACCTTCGTGCTCTCACAGCTGCGCGAGACATCCGGGCTCGGGTACTCCTATCCGGCGCAATTCACCGACCACGTCTTCGAGGGTGCAGACGGCGAGCGGATTGCCGCGACCATCGCCGTTCACGACTCCCCGCGGCCGGCGCTCATCGTCGTCCACGGCCTGTTCACGTCGCGCCGCTTCGACTACGTGCGCCAGATCGCCGTCGAGGCCTTCTACGAGTGGGGCTTCAACGTCGCCGCGGTCGACCTGCGCAGCTTCGGCCTGACCAACTTCACTAGCGCTGCGCCTTCGAGCGCGGGCTGGAAGGAGGGGGAGGACCTGGTGGCCCTGGGCGCCTATCTCAAGCAGCTCGGCGCCACCAGCGCCGGGGCGCTCGGGATCTCGCTCGGAGGCTGCGCGGCGCTGGACGCCTCCGACGTCGAAGGTGCCGAGGATTCGCTGGACGGAGGCATCCTCGCCGTCTCGCCGCCGGGCGACCCGCGCGCCGTCGCGGAACGCCTCTCGCGCCGCGTCCCGCGCTCCCACCCGGCCTACGCGCTCAACTACGCCTTCCATGCCATGCTGACCTCGCGCGTGCGAGGCAGCGGCTGGCCCGTCGAGATCGCCACGCTGCTGGACCCGATCGAGCTGCTCTCAGCGCCCTACTACGAGTTGGCCGCCGACGAGATCTGGGAGCGCGCCGCGCCCATCAATCACATCGGGAACGCGCGCGTGCCGGTGCTCATCCTGCATCCCGAGGACGACCGGATCATCAAGGTCGATGAAGCGCGGCGGCTTGGCGAGGCCGCGGCGGACAACGGCCTGGTTCGCGTCTGGACCCTGCCCGCCGGCAAGCACGGCATCCTCGACGCCATCGACCACGACTGGACCTTCGGGGTTTATCGGGCCTTCTTCGAACGGTGGGGAACGTACGCGGAGCAAGCGGGTGGTGGCAACGGCAGGCCCAGCCCCGGGGAGTCCGACGTGGTTTACTCCCCCCGCCGCGGTGGGTAGCCGCCGCACGACGTGATGGACAACGAGATCGTCAAAAGGCTGATCTGGACGGGCCTGCTCGCGGCCACCGGCGCGCTGGCGAGCGTCGTCGCGCACCGGGTTTCGACGACGATCTGGGTGCGCGTGTTCAACGAGGAGCCACCCGAGTGAGCTACCAACCACCGACGGACGAGGATCGTTCGGTCGGCGAGCTCGTCTTCGACGTCTCGGAGCGCGTCTCAACGCTCGTGCGCGAGGAGATCGAGCTCGCCAAGGCCGAGGTCACCGAGAAGCTGACGAAGCTGCTGCGCGGCGGCGTCGCGGGGATCGTCGCCGGCGTGTTCGCACTCGCCGGCCTCGCGATGCTCATGCACGCCATCGCCTGGCTGCTGAACGATCTCTTCTTCACCGACGACGTCTGGCTTGGCTTCCTGCTCGAGGCGTTGTTCTGGTTCGGGGTTGCGGCCGCCGTCGGGTACTTCGCCTACCGCTCGATCGGCGAGGGCTCGCCGCCCACGCCCGAAATGGCGATCGAGGAGGGCAAGCGAATCAAGCAGACGCTTGAGGCCGGAACCACGCCGGCGGCCAAGGAGCCGACGCCTTGAGCGACTCGACAGACGTCTACGTCAGCGGCGCCGGCGAGGCAGTGGGCCGCCCGACCGCGGGTGCGCCGGGACGCAGCTCGGCCGAGATCCGCGCCGACATCGAGCGCCAGCGCCAGGAGCTGTCCCGCTCGGTCGAGGCCCTCCGCACGCGGGTGGGCGAGCTCACCGACTGGCGCCGCCAAGTGCGTGAGCACCGTCGCGAGCTGATCGTCGGGGCTGCGATCGTGGGGTTCGCCGTCGGCGGCCTCATCGCTCTGCGAAGCCGGCGCTAGCTTCGCGGGCCGCGAGCAGGAACAGGATCCCGCCCAGCAGCCACCAGGGGTCCCAGAGCACGAGGTGCCACGTTGCCGCCTCCGAGCCGAGCCCTGACGGTGTGTCGACCGCACCGGCCTTCATCAGCCCATGCTGGATCAGGTTCGCAGCGCCGTAGAGCGTCAGCAGACCACCCGCCACCCAGACGGCGATCCGCAGCGCGCGGCCGCTGATGTATCCCCAGGCAGGGCGAAGGGTCGCCAGAGCCAGCAGACCGCCCGCGACCTTGAGGGCGCCGGTAGCCCAGACCTCGGCGACGAAGCCGGAGTCGCGCTCCTCGGAGAGCCGTTCGATCTCGTTGCCGAGCGTCTCAACCCCCGCCGTCCCGCCGGCCGCCCAGTAGAAGCTCATCGCGGCGAAGACGAACGACCAGGCGGCGGCTGCGTATGCCGGCCAGCGCCCCACGCGGCATGCCGTTCCCGCGGTCGGCCACGCCAAAACGGAGGACCCGTGCGCTCAGTCGAGCATGCCGGTTCGGATCCCGCCCACGCCCAGTAGACCCGGGCCGGTGTGCGCTCCGAGGACCGGTCCGATCTCAGAGACGAAGACCGGATCGCGCCCGAAGATCTGGCGGCACTCGTCTATCAGCTGTCTCGCGGTCTCAGGGTCTTGAATGTGCTGGACGACCCAGGTGCCGGCGTCGTCGCGGGCGCGCTCTCGTGCGTATTCGATCATGCGCTCGAACGCTCGGCGTCGTGTGCGCAGCCGCTCCACCGGGGTGATCTCCTCCTCGAGCGTCAGGATCGGCTTGATCTGAAGCGCCGACCCCAGCCACGCCTGCGCCGCTCCGATTCGCCCCCCTTTGCGCAGGTACTCGAGCGTGTCGACCGCGAACCAGATCTTCAGCGTGTCCCTCGCACGCTGTGTGGCTTCCACCGCCTCGGGGCCGCTTGCGCCGCCCGCCGCGGCCTTCGCAGCCGCCAGCGCCAACAATCCCTGGGCCCCTGCGCCCGAGCGGCTGTCGAACACGTGGATCCGCTCCCCGCCCCTGCCGTCGGCCTCGAGCTGGTCGCGAGCCTGCCGGGCGGCCTCGCAGGTTCCGGAGATGCCGGCCGAGATGTGGATCGACACGACCTCCTTCCCCTGGCCGAGGAGCGGCTCGTAGACGGTGACGAAGTCACCAACAGAGGGCTGCGAGGTCGTCGCACCCGCCTCGCTGTTGCGAAGGCGCTCGTAGAACTCCGAGTACTCGCTCGGCGGAATATCGCTCTCGCGGCGCTCCTCGCCGTCGAGGGTCACGTAGAGGCTGACCACGTGAATCCCCTGCTCGGCGATCATCTCCTCGGGGAGATAGGAGGTCGAATCCGTCACCACCGCGATCTTGGTGCCTGGCCCCAAAGCCGCCCGGTTCTATCACTTCGGAGCGGGCGGGCGGGCGGGCCTAGGATGGACCGCGTGGGAAAGACGCTGGTCACAGGCGGCTCAGGCTTCCTCGGCTCGCACGTCGTCCGGGCGTTGGCCGAGCGCGGCGACGAGCTCAGACTGCTCGCGCGCCGTACCTCCAACCTCGACCATCTCGACGGAATGAGCTTCGAACGGGTCACCGGCGACGTCACGGATCGGCGCGCCGTCCGGCGCGCGATGGACGGGGTCGAGCGCGTCTTCCACGTTGCCGGACGCACCTCGCTGCGGGATCAGGATCGCAAGGCGGTGTTCGACGTCAACGTCCGCGGGGCGCGAATCGTGTTCGAGGAGGCGCTCGCTGCCGAGGTCACGCGACTGGTCCACACATCATCTGTCGGTGCGGTCGGGGTCGCGAAGCCGCAGGGAACGGCGGACGAGAAGAGTCCGTTCGAGATCGGGCATCTCGGGATCGCGTACGTGAACTCCAAGCACGAGGCGGAGCTCGAAGCGATGCGGGCAGCGGCACGCGGGCTGCCCGTCGTGGTCGTCAACCCGTCGTTCGTGTTCGGCCCGGACGACCCGACCGGTACCTCTATGAGCCTGATCCGCCGCTTCCTGCTGCGCCGGATTCCGGTCTACGTCGACGGGGCCCTCAACATCGTCGACGTGCGCGACGTCGCCGCCGGTCACCTGCTCGCCGACGAGAAGGGGACGGTGGGCGAGCGCTACATCCTGGGCGGCCGGAACTTCACCTTTGATCGGCTGTTCGCGGACCTCTCACGGATCTCGGGGGTCGACCCTCCCGCGATCAAGCTTCCCGCGTCCGTCGCGGTCGCCGGGGTGAGAGTCGCGGCCAGGGCCGGGCTGCCGGTCCCGGCCGCCGTCGACGAGGTGCGATCGGCGGGCCTCTGGTGGACCTACCGCAACACGAAGGCGCGCAAGGAGCTCGGGTTCGAGCCAAGGCCCCACGAGGAAACGCTGGAGGCGGCGGTGCGGTGGGAGGCGGATCAGCTGGGCGATCGAGTGGGCGAGGCCGGAGCCCAGCAGCAGGTTCTCGGCGCTGCGGGCCGAGTGTGGCACGCTGCAGGACGGGTGCTGGGCCGATGAGCGAACGCGACGCAGCCGGGGAGCCGACGATCGTGCTCTACCGCTGTCCCAACCCCACCAATGTCCTCTGCCCCTGCGGCGCCGCTGCGCGACGGCTGCGGAAGCTCGGCCTGGAGTACCGGACCGAGACGGTGCCGTACCGGCGCTCGGCACGGCCGGAAATCGAAGAGCTGACCAAGCAGCGGCGCGTGCCGGTGCTGGTGGACGGCGACGAGGTGATCCACGATTCTCGGCGCATCGTTCAATACCTGGAGTGGAAATACGGCAAGAATGCGTACTCCGCGGTAAAGGAAGCCTGAGCCTCCTTTAGAATCTGAAGCCAGATGGACACACCCCAAGCGATCAGCCTCACAGACGTAGCCGCCGAGAAGATTCGGGACCTCGTCGCGGCAGGTGCCGAAGAGCAGGCTCTCCGGGTCGCCGTGCGCGGCGGCGGCTGCTCGGGCTTCCAATACGCCCTCGCCCTCGACAAGGCGAAGGACGACGACCACGTCTTCGAGCACAACGGCGTCGCCGTGGTCGTAGACAAGGTGAGCATGCAGTTCGTCTTCGGCTCCGAGGTCGACTACGTCGACGGCCTCCAGGGCGCCGGCTTCACCGTCAACAACCCAAACGTCGTCGCCGCCTGCGGCTGCGGCTCCTCCTTCCAGGTCAAGGAAGACGCGGCCGAGCAGACGGCCACCGTCTAGCGCCCACGGTCGCCTCCGGCGACGCCAGCCGCGATAGCTGGGTAGGGGGTAACCACGCTGCGATCCGGGGCGATGGCGCCTTTGTCACGCATACCGTGACAAACGCGCCAGTGAGTCCGAAACTCGGCGCGGACAGCACCCCCTTACCCAGTCTCCACGTCGGCCGGCGTCGCACCGACACCAGAACGGAGCGCCCGCCGTCGCGCTAGCGCCGCCTCAGCCCAGTTCCATCGGCGGGCTCTGCTGTGGCCCGCCGGGAATGATCCGTGAGTCCTCCGGGGCCTCGGCGCCCTCCGGCTGCTCGACGCCCAGGAGGTCGGCCAGCTCGCCCGACTCGAACATCTCCTCGACGATGTCGCAGCCGCCCACCAGCTCGCCGTTGACGTAGAGCTGCGGGAAGGTCTGCCAGTCGGAGAGTTCCATCGTCACCTCACGCAGGGGCTGGAGCGCGGGGAGGACGTCGATGGCGCCATAGTCGACGCCGAGCGTGTCGAGCACACCCACCACCCGCATCGAGAAGCCGCACTGCGGCGCCTCGGGCACCCCCTTCATGAACAGCAGCACCGGGTGCTCCTTGATGAGCTCGGAGATCCGCTCCCTGAGCTGTGGGTCAGCGGCCATCTGAGATCACCTTAGCGAAGGCCTCAGCCGGGCACAGATGTTTTCACCGACAGCGCGTGGATCGAGCCGTCCGCGAACCGCTCACTGACCGCGGCCTTGACGAGGCGATGCTGGTCGATACGGGAGAGGCCGTCGAACTGCGGGGCGCTGACCACGGCGCGCAGGTGGTCGCCGCCGCCCTCGTCGATCACCTCGACGTCGGCACCGGGCAGCGCCGCCTCGATCAGCTCTCGGATCTCGACCAAGTCCGCCACGACTGACTAGCGGGCGACGGGATCCGACTGCTTTGCGACGTCGACCATCTCCTCGACGTTGCAGAACTTGATCCTCGGGCGGCCGTGCGGCTCGCCGGCGGCGACCTCGGCCGCGTCGATCGCCTCCCACCCGTCGTAGGTGACGTGATCCGGCGCGCGCTCGGCCAGAAGCTCCTCGATCTCCGGCTCGACCGGCTCGCGCTCCGGGACCTTGCCTGCCGCAAGATCGGCGAACAGCGCGTCGATGGTCTCCTGCGCGTCCTTCTTGTTGGTTCCGATCACCCCGGAGGGGCCGCGCTTGATCCAGCCGACCGCGTAGTGCCCCGCGACCTGCTCGTCCGATTCCGGATCGACCACGCGCCCCGCCTCGTTCGGGATCACGCCGCGACTGGAGTCGAACGGCAAGCCCTCGAGGCCAACGCCCTTGTAGCCGATCGAGCGCAGCACCAGGCCGCACTCGATCTCCTCGCGCTCGCCCGTGTCGCGCGCCTTGATCGCGCCCGATTCGTCGCGCACCAGCTCGTTGACGCCCGCGATCAGCTTCTCGACCCTTCCGTCGCCCTGGATCTCGACCGGGGAGCGAAGGAACTTCATGATCACCCGCTTGCGCTTGCCCTCCGGCTCGCGCTGGGCGAACTCGCTGAAGATCTCGACGTTGCGCTTGTTCGTCGGCGCGCACTCACCCGACTCGACGAACTCGGCGCTGATCGCGTCGAGCTCCATCTCCGACGGGTCAACGACGATGTCGGCGTCCGTGAGCTCGCCGAGCTCGCGCACCTCGGGGTTGGTGAACGCCGCCTGGGCGGGCCCGCGGCGGCCCAGCACGACGATCTCCTTCACGCCGCTCGAGGTGAGCGGCCCGATTGCGTGATCCGCCGTGTCGGTGATGTCCAGCTCCACCTTCGGCAGGGCCAGCATCCGAGCGACGTCCGCGGCGACGTTGCCGTTCCCGATCACGACCACCCGGTCGCAGCTGAGGTCGAACTGGGCCTTGGCGAAATCGGGGTGGGCGTTGTACCAGTTGACGAACTCGGTGGCGGCGTGGGATCCCGGCAGGTCCTCACCCGGGATTCCCAGCTGGCGGTCGGTGGCAGTGCCGTAGGCGTAGACGATCGCGTTGTAGCGCGCAGCGAGATCGGCGACGGTGATCTCGCGGCCGACGTCGACGTTGCCGAAGAACCGAAAGCCCTCACGCTGCGCGGTCTTCTGGTAGACGCGGATCACGGACTTGATCTTCGGATGGTCGGGGGCGACGCCGGCCCGCACGAGCCCGAACGGAGTCGGCAGGCGGTCGAACATGTCGACCTCGACAACCTGTGCCTCGTTCTTCAACAGGTGCTCGGCTGCGTAGAAGCCCGCGGGCCCGGAGCCGACGATGGCCACCCGAAGGGGGTTGTCTGGAGTTCCAACCGACACGGGAGCGCGAAAGGGTAGGGGATGGACCCGATCGCCCCGACTAGGCGATCGCGGGCTCGGCCCTGGCGCTCGCGGTGCCGTCGAGCGCGTCCAGCGCCCGGCCCACTGACATCGCCAGACAGGTGAAGATCGGCGTATCGCGCTGCGTGTAGGAGCTCGACTCCGAGCCGCGGAGTTCCTGCACGAGCTCGAGGAAGTCCCCTGGCTCGTCGGTCTCGAACGAGATCACGAACTCCTGATCGTCGAGGCCGAACGAGTAGGCGGTATTGATCGTGATCTCCGGATAGCGGCGCCCGATCGCGATGTGCTCGTCCATGATCCGCTTGCGTTCGTCGAGCGGCAGCCGGTACCAGTCGCGCCGCTTGTCGAAGGGGTAGACGATCAGATACTTGCGCTCGGAGGTGCAGATCTCGGGCCTCGCCTCCGACTCGGAATAGGGGGAGCGCTTGGTCATCGCCAGGTAGGAGTGCGGGAGCGTCATCCACTTCGCCAGCCCGCTCTGTGCGAGGACCACGTGGAAGGTGTGGATGTCCTCCAGAACGGGGCTCTGGCTCAGCAACAGCAGGTCGGTGTCGCCGCGCGTGCCCACGGTCGAGTAGGCACGCAGCGAGCGATCGGTGGCGAAGTCGTCGCAGGCGGCGAGGAACTCGCGTTTATCCTCCGCTCTCGCCTGCGGATCGCGGCGCTGCCAGGCGGGATCGAGCTTGAAGAAGGTGAACTTGGCGAAAGTGCGGTCTCGATCTGGCACCGCGGCGATGCTAGCGCTCGCAGGACTCCTGCTGACTGCGTCTGCGCGTGGCCAGGCCTCCGTGGAGGAGCCGGGGCCGGAGGGCCGGGTGCTCCTCGCGGTCGTGCCGTTCGGCACCACCGTTGCCGAGATCGGTCGCGTCGAGAGCATCTCGCCCGGGCTTGTGAGCGCGAGCCTTGGCGACGTGCCGGTGGCGCAGACCTATCTCGACGTCAGCCAGGGAAATCGCATCAACAAGAACCTCTACGACTCGGATCTGCCGCGGCTCTACGTCAGCGACGGCCGCGTGCCCGAAGCAGTGTGGGCCGATGTCGTTGAACGCGCCGAGGACGCCCCAGCCGACGTCGTGCCGGGACTGTTGGCATCGACGCTCGCCGATGCGGGGATCAGCGTCGCCGCGGAGCGCGACAGCGGTCTGCCAACGCTATCGGCCGTCGATCGCGACGGGGCGGTGACAATCCAGTCGCGACAGCAGTGCCAGCTCGGATGCGACGCCGGCTTCAGCGTCGTCAAGAGCACCGTCTCCGAGCTCGCCGGGCTGGCGGATGGCCTGGGTGCCGACGACCTGCTGATCGCCCTCACCGCGGGAGTTCGATCCGACCAGCAGCTTCTGCCCGCCGGCATCGCCGGCGACGGCTTCGAGGGCAACCTGACCTCGGACTCGACGCGAACGGATGGCCTGGTGCTGACAACGGACATCGCTCCGACCGTGCTCGAGCACCTCGGCATCGATGTGCCCGATGAGATGAACGGCAGCGGGATCGAGTCCGCCGATGACCGGGACCCGGCCGAGGTCGCGGAGCTTCAGTCGAAGCTGGAGGAGCGGCCGGACCGTGAGCAGGTCGCCTTTTTGCCGCTGTTGGGCTGGGTGGCGCTGGTGGGGCTCGCCGCGCTCGCCTTTCGGCGACGCGGCGCCGCTCTGGGGCTGTCGCTCCTGGCACTCGCGTGCGTCTGGGCGCCGCTGATCCTGCTCGTGGCCGCAGCGGTGGACACGAGCGAGCTCGCCTCGGCCCTGATGGTCGCCCTGGGCGCGCCGGCGCTGGCGGCGATCACCCACGCCGCGGTTCCGGGTTATCGCGGGCTGGCAGTGGCCTGCGCACTCACGGTGACCGCTTACGCGATGGACGTCATCGCGGGGTCCCCTTACACCGCGCTATCCGTCCTGGGGCCGAACCCAGGCGGGGGCGTGCGTTTTTTCGGCATCGGCAACGAGCTCGAGGCGACTCTCACGCCACTGACGCTGATCGGCTGCGGCGCCTGGCTCGCGAGCCGCCGAACCCTCTCGCGAGAGTCGGCGGCGGCCTGGTTCATCGGCGCTGCAATCGTGGCGACCATCGCGTTCGCTCCCGGACGCTTCGGGGCGGATGTCGGGGCCGCCATCGTCCTGGCCGTCGGCGGCGCGACGGCGGCGGCTCTCGCCCTGGGCTTCGGCTGGCGGCGCACGGCGCTGACGGTGGCGGCCGCGGGGGCGGTCGGCGTCGCCGCGGTGGTCGTGGTCGACCTTGTCGTCGGCGGCGCCCATCTGAGCCGCTCGGTGCTCGGCGCCGGCGAGGCCAGCGACGTGCTCGACGTGCTCGAGCGGAGGGTGATCCTGATGTGGAACACGTTCATCCATCCGGTCTATCCGGCGCTGCTGGTCGTCTGCGGCCTGTTGCTGATGGTGGGCCTGTGGCGCTGGCGCCAGGTGCTCGCGTGGTTCGGGTCCCGCTGGCCGGCCCGCTGCGGCTTCGTGGGCGCCGTCGTCGGCGTGCTCGTGGGCACGGTCGCGAACGACTCGGGGTCGGTGCTGCTCGTGATCGGCACGATCTACCTCGCTGTCTGTGCCGGATTCTCCTGGGCACAACGCGCGCAGATGGCTTGAATCAGGGGGCTAGCCGCACCCGTCGGGGGTGGTGGAGCCTTTACCATGGGTACGGTGCGCATAGCCATAGTCACGCCCTACTCCTGGACGTATCCAGGAGGCGTGAACAGGCACGTCGAGGCCCTCGCCGAAGAGCTCGTCCGCCGCGGCCACCAGCTTCGCGTGCTCGCCCCCTGGGATCCGCCCGACGCCCGCAGTCGGGTGTTGCACCGTGCTCCGGCAGAGGACCGCGAGCGGCCCGACTACCTCGTGTCGCTCGGGCGCACCGTCGGGATCGGGTCCAACGGGGCCGTGTCGAACCTCTCGTTCTCACCCGGCGGGGTCACGAAGGTGCGGCGCGAGCTGCGTGCGTTCGACCCCGACGTCGTCCACGTCCATTCCCCCGAGGTGCCGCTGATCTCGGCCGACGCGGTGTCCTATCGCGGCGCCCCCGTCGTCGGCACCTTCCATTCCTACTCGACGAAGGCGCTGCCGAACCACTTCGCGAACCTGCTCGGCGCACGGCGCAAGTTCAACCAGCTGCACGCGCGGATCGCCGTCTCGGAGGCGGCGGCCTGGACCGGCCGGCGCTGGTTCGGCGGTTCGTACCACGTGATCCCGAACGGCGTCGACGTCGACGCTCCGCCACGCGGCCGGAAGGCCGAATCCGACGAGCTGCGTGTGCTGTTTGTCGGCCGCGCCGAGGAGCGCAAGGGCCTGCCGGTTCTGCTGCAGGCGTTCGAGGGCCTTTGCGGTCACGTTCCGGCGCGACTGATCGCGATCGGCGTGGACCGGGACGACATCGAGCGCTACCTGATGAACCCCGACACCCGCCAGAGGATCGATGCACTTGGCCGCGTCTCGCACGAGGAGCTGTGGCGGCGGTTGCACGAAGCCGACGTGCTCGTCGCCCCGTCCCTCGCCGGCGAGAGCTTCGGGATGATCCTCACCGAGGCGTTTGCCGCCGGCACCCCGGTGATCGCATCCCACATCGCGGGCTACGCCGACGTCGTCACCGACGGCGTCGACGGAGTGCTCGTGCCGCCCGCCGACCCCCAGCGGCTCGCCGAGGAGCTGCAGGCGATGTATCACGAGCCGGTTCGCCGGATCGCGATGGGAAGCGCCGCGCGCGATACCGCGCAGCGCTACGCGTGGCCGCAAATCGCCGAGGAGGTCGAGCGCGTCTACGAGCAGGTCAAGGACATTCCCGAGGCCGAGGACGCCAGTGAGCGCTTCATGCGCCGCGCCGGGCTGTTGCCGATCGACGGCTCGCGTCCGCGCCCGGCCAAGCGGCTTCCGTCTCTCGATCCGCCGCCGGCGCGGGCCGCCAAGCGCCACCGCGTCGCGCGTCGCATCGCGCTCGGTGTCGCCGGCTTCGCTGGACTTGCGTTGACCTTCATCGCCGCCCGCAGGATCGGGGCCGAGAACGTGGTCACGAACATCGTGCGCTCAGACGCCACGTGGGTGCTGGTGGCCACCGGACTGATGATCGCCTCGCTGTTCCTGCGGGCCGCGTCGTGGTTCTCGATCGCCAAGGCCGCCTTGCCGCGCAGCCCGCTGCGGCGGCGCGACGTTACCTCGGCAACGATGGTCGGCGTCCTGATGTCGGCAACGTTGCCGGCCCGCTTAGGCGAGCCAGCGCGAGCGATGGTGCTCGCGCGGCGCACGGGCCGGATGCGGGAGACCTTCCCCGTCCTGCTCGGAACCCTGGTCTCGCAAACCGCGCTCAACCTGCTCGCGCTCGCGGTCCTTGGCGCAATCATCATCGGCAGTACGGATCTCTTCCACGCCAGCTCCGAGAAGCTCTTCGTGGCGAGCCTGGCGCCGGTGGCCATCCTGCTCGCGGTGGTGTTCGCGCCGGTCGTCGTGCGGCGAAACGGCAGCGGCCGCGTCGCCCGCGTGATCGGCACTGTTCGCGCCGCGCTCGTCAAGGTCAGGACCGGCCTGCGCGTGTTCCGGAGTCCGCGCAGGGCACCCGTGGCGGTCGGGGCGCAGCTCGGCGCCTGGGCCCTGCAGCTGTTCGCGTGCTGGGCCCTGTTTGCCGCCCTCGGCCTCGACCAGCGAGTTGGGATCGGCGCGGCCGCGGCGGTTCTCTTCGCGGTCAATGTGACCGCCGTGGTGCCGGCCACCCCCTCGAACATCGGGATCTTCCAGCTGGCGACGATCAGCGTCCTGACGACGGGCTTCGGGGTCGGTGCCGCGGATGCGCTCGCCTACGGCGTGATCCTGCAGGCGGTTGAGATCGCAACCGCGGTCGCGCTCGGGCTACCGGCGCTGGTCCGCGAAGGCGTTACCTGGTCGGACATGCGGATGCGAGCGCTCTCCGCGGCGCCGGTCAGGCTCTCGCCGCGCCAAAGCAACGCTGCCGACACGATCTCGTAGGGCGGCGAGCGCATGCTCGGGGGCTGGCAGGCAGGGTGGCTGTATCCTTGCCCCAAACCATCAAGAGCGGCTGAGGGATCCGGACCGAAGACGCCGCCGCAACCGACGAGGCTCTCAGGAGCCGGGCACGGTGCGACAGCCGGGATCGATGGAGGTCGACGCAGTGCACACGAGACTCGAACCGACGGGGCGCAAGGCGCCCGAGGCTACGATCACCGAAATCACCAACGGCACCAGCTTCTCCGGCGCCGTACAGCACCGCCCCGAAACTACTCATGCCTGAACGTGATTTCCTGACAGCGATCCGTGACCGCGTCGTCGTCTACGACGGCGGCATGGGCGCGACCCTGGAGCAGTTCGACCTCACTCAGGAGGACTACGGCGGCCTCGAGGGCAAATGCCACGAGGCGCTGGTGCTGCACCGCCCCGACGTGATCGAAGGCGTGCACGCGTCGATGCTCGACGCAGGCGCCGAGGTTGTCGAGACCGACACGTTCCAGGGCTCGCGGCTGAAGCTCTCCGAGTGGGGCCTGGGCGAGCACACGCCGGAGATCAACCGCAAGGCGGCGGAGATTGCCCGCAGGGCAGCGGGCTCCTCGAGGTTCGTGGCGGGCTCGATCGGGCCGACCGGCCACCTGCCGGCTTCGGATGATCCGACGCTGGGCAAGCTCACGTTCGCCGAGCTGTTCGAGGTCTTCGCGGAGCAGGCGCGCGGCCTGGTGGAGGGCGGTGCCGACCTGATCATCATCGAGACCGCCCAGGACATCCTCGAGGTCAAGGCGGCTGTGCTCGGCGCCCGCGAGGCGTTCGAGCAGGTCGGGCGCGAGCTTCCGATCCAGGCATCGGTTTCGCTGCTTCCGCAGGGCGGCAAGATGCTGCTCGGCACCGACATCCAGGCGGTGCTCACGACGCTGTCCGCGCTCGACGTCGACGTGATCGGCCTCAACTGCTCGACCGGGCCGGAGGACATGCGCGACGCGATCCGGTATCTCGGCGAGAACTGCCCGGTGCCGGTCCACTGCATTCCCAACGCCGGGTTGCCCCTGCAGGGCCCCGAGGGCGAGACGATCTTCCCCGAGACCCCGGAGCAGATCTCGTCGGTGCTGGGCGAGTTCGTCGAGCGCTACGACATCTCGATCGTCGGGGGCTGCTGCGGCACCACCCCCGATCACATCCGGGCGCTGGCCGAGCGGGTGGCGGGCCGCGTTCCCGGCGAGCGCCCGGCCGCTGGCCCGCCGCAGGTCTCGAGCATGATGACCGCCACCCCGCTGGTGCAGGAGCCCCGGC
The DNA here is from genome assembly GCA_046728015.1 of Actinomycetota bacterium. Taxonomy (GTDB): domain Bacteria; phylum Actinomycetota; class Thermoleophilia; order Solirubrobacterales; family 70-9; genus DATAFO01. Next base: position 15,252 of record JBKPDQ010000039.1, on the reverse strand, counting down.
CGACGCTGGTCGGCGAGCGAGTCAACTCGCAGGGCTCGCGGAAAGCGAAGGAGCTCTTGCTCGCCGAGGACTACGACGGCCTCGTCCAGGTCGCCGAGGATCAGGTAAACGGCGGCGCCCACCTGCTCGATCTCTGCGTGGCGCTCACCGAGCGCACCGACGAGGACGAGCAGATGCGAGAGGTCGCCAAGCGCGTCTCGCTGACTCAGCCGGCCCCGATCCAGATCGACTCCACCGAGCCCGAGGTGATCAAGGCCGCGCTCGAGCAAACGCCGGGGCGCCCCATCGTCAACTCGATCAACCTCGAGGCCGGCCGCGACAAGCTCGACGGGGTCGTGCCGCTCGCGCGCGCCCACGGCGCAGCCGTGATCGCCCTGACGATCGACGAAACCGGGATGGCGAAGACGGCCGACCGCAAGGTCGAGATCGCCAGGCGGATCAAGGCGCTCGCCTGCGACGAGCACGGGCTCGATCCGGAGCTGCTGATCTTCGACGCGCTCACCTTCACGCTGACGACCGGCGACGAGGAGTGGAAGCCCGCAGCCGTCGAGACCATCGAGGGCATCCGGCGGATCAAGGCCGAGATCCCAGGCGTGAAGACCTCACTCGGCGTCTCGAACGTCTCCTTCGGGGTCTCACCGCCCGCCCGCGCGGTCCTGAACTCGGTTTTCTTGCACCACTGCGTGGACGCCGGGCTGGACCTGGCGATGGTGAACCCGAACCACATCACGCCGTATTCCGAGATCCCGGAGAACGAGCGGGAGCTCGCCGACGACCTGGTCTTCAACCGACGCGACGACGCGCTGGAGCGCTTCATCGCCCACTTCGAGTCGAAGGGCGAAGAGGACGCAGACTCCGCCGAGGACCCCACCGAGGGCATGGAGCCCGAGGAGGCGCTGCACTGGCACATCCTGCGCCGCAAGAAGGAGGGCGTCGAGGACTGGATCGACCGCTCAGTGGAGAAGATCGGCGCGGTTCCCACCCTCAACGACGCGCTTCTGCCGGCGATGAAGGAGGTGGGCGACAAGTTCGGAGCCGGCGAGCTGATCCTGCCCTTCGTGCTGCAGTCCGCGGAGGTGATGAAGCGCGCGGTGGCTCAGCTCGAGAACTACCTCGACAAGATCGAGGGCCACACGAAGGGCAAGGTCGTGATCGCGACGGTGTTCGGCGACGTGCACGACATCGGCAAGTCGCTGGTGAACACGATCCTGACCAACAACGGCTACACGGTCGTCGACCTGGGCAAGCAGGTCCCGATCGACACGATCATCGATGCCGCCGTCGAGCACGACGCGGACGCGATCGGCCTTTCTGCCCTGCTGGTGTCTACCTCCAAGCAGATGCCCGCGTGCATCCAGGAGCTCCACCAGCGCGGGCTGGAGTTCCCGGTGCTCATCGGGGGCGCGGCGATCAATCGCGACTTCGGCCGCCGGGCGCTGTACCCGCACGGCAAGGAGTCCGACGAGGTCTACGAGCCGGGCGTCTTCTACTGCAAGGACGCGTTCGTCGGACTCGACACGGTCGACGCTCTGATCGACGACGAGGCGCGGGACGCCCTGATCGCGAAGATCCGCGACGAGGCGCGGGCGTTGCGCGAAAAGCCCGTCGAGGAGGACGACGCGCCGCCCACCACCGACGACTCGGTGCGGTCGTCGGCTCGTACGGAGGTGCCGATCCCCGAGCCCCCCTTCTGGGGCGTGCGCGACATCGACGTGGACCTGGACGATGTCTTCCCCTACCTCGACCGCCACGTGCTGTTCAAGCTCCACTGGGGTGGCCGCGGCGTCAAGGGCGAGGCCTGGCGGCGGATCGTCGAGGGCCACGACGGCGACGAGGGCTTCGCTCCGAAGCTCGAGCGGATGTGGCGCGAGCAGGACTACCTGCATCCGGGCGCGCGGCTCGGCTACTTCCCCTGCGCCGCCGACGGCAACGAGCTGGTGGTCTTCGATCCGGATGACCCGGAGCGCGAGCTCGAGCGGCTGGTCTTCCCGCGCCAGCCCAAGCATGACCGGATCTGCCTGGCCGACCTCTACCGGCCGCTGGACAGCGGCGAACGCGACGTCGTCGCCATCCAGGGCGTCACCGTGGGTCCCGAGGTCACCGAGCTGATCAACAGGCTTGAATCGGAGGGAGAGTTCTCCGAGCAGCTGTTCGTGCACGGGCTCGGGGTCCAGGCGGCTGAGGGCATGGCCGAGTGGCTTCACTCCGAGGTGCGCCGCGGCCTCGGCATCGATCTCGATCAGGGTCGGCGCTACTCGTGGGGTTATCCGGCCTGTCCCGACCAGTCCGAGCACGAGAAGGTCTGGCGCCTGCTGGGGCTGGAGGAGATCGGGATGACCCTCTCGGACGGCTACGCGATCGAGCCCGAGCAGTCCACCGTCGCGATCATCGCCCACCACCCGCAGGCGGTCTACTTCGGCATGAAGTCCGGCTTCGTGCCCGACCGGAAGATGGGCGACGAGCTGATCGCCGGCACTGAGCGCGGCGGCGAGCTGCCGCCCGAGGACGATCCCGAGGGCGACGGGACGATCGAGTCGGAGTCGGACGAGCCGGCTGGGGTGACGGCCTGAGGCACGTAGCACTGGCGCTTGCGTTCCTCGCCCTGTTTGCGGCTGGGTGTGGGGATGACGAGGACGGCCCCGAGCCGTCGAGCGAGCCTCGACAACAAGGTCAAGTAGGGGAGAGGGATCGATCCGACGGGTCCAAGCTCAGCGTTGAGCCGGTTGCCTGTCCGGCGGATCTCGACAACTGTCGCTCCGCGTCGGGGCGCATCGTCTACGTCGAGCGTGTCGATCCGGACGGCGACGGCGACGCGCACTTCGTGCTCGCAAGCCGGCAATCGATCACGCTTCCGGGGATCTCGGTGATCGACGTGCGCAAGGACCTTCGGCCGCATCCGCTGCCCGGCGTGGGGGATGAGATCAGTGCCGCTGGGCCGGTCTTCCCGGGCTCCTACGGGCAGCGGCAGATCCAGGCGATCGAACTTCGTGTCGGTGGCTGACGCGTTTGTCACGCATACCGTGACTAACGCGTCGATGGCGGGGTTGACAATTACTATCCGATCGGATAATAATTAGCGCCCGCGTTCCCGATCCGGAGGTAACCGCATGGCGACGGTCCCTACGCAGCAGAACGGCAACCCCAGAGACACCGGCGACGAAGCGCTCGACGTCCTTCTCGACGGCGACATCGACAAGGTGATGGCAAGCCTCGACAAGATCGTCGAGGCGGCGCCCTCCTACCGCAAGCTGATCTCCCGCTGGGAGCGCCAGGGCTGGAACTCGGAGACGTTCGACTTCACGCGAGACGCGGATGAGTGGAACGACGAGAACATCTGGACCGCCGAGCAGAAGCGCTTCATGGTCTGGAGCCTCTCGGAGTTCTTCCTCGGGGAGGAGCGGGTGACCACAGAGCTGCTGCCGTTCGCGATCGCGGCGCCGACCGACGACCAGCGGATCTTCCTGGCCTCACAGGTCGCCGACGAGGCGCGCCACTGCGTCTTCTTCGACCGCTTCTACCGCGAGGTGGTCGGCGCCGACGCGAAGACGATCGCCGAAAACCTCGCCGAGCAGCGCCGGCACGTCAACGCCGAGTGGTCGGAGCTATTCGACGGCATCCTCCACGACTGTGCGGAGGCGCTGCGGAAGGACCCCTCCGACATGGACGCGCTGGTGCGCGGGATCACCGTCTACATGATCGTGATCGAGGGAACGCTCGCCCTCACCGGCGCGCGCTTCATCCTGCGCTCGCTGAAGGAGATGGACCGGCTGCCCGGGTTCCGCGACGGGTTCACGCACGTCAACCGCGACGAGTCGCGCCACGTCGGCTTCGGCGTCAAGTTCCTCGCGGACGCGATCAGGGACGACGAGCGCTACAAGGGGATCGTCCAGGACACGCTGCAGGAGACGCTCCCGGTCGGGGTGCTCGCCTTCGCGCCCGAGTGGGTGGAGAACCGCTACGACTTCGAGACGCCGTTCGGCTACCACTCGAAGGAGATCTTCGAGTACGCGATGAAGTCGCTGTCGAAGAAGCTCGCGGCGATGGGCATGGAGCCGAGCGCGGCCGGGGTCGCCGCCTGAGCGGCCTCCCGCGGACGATGACCACGCAGCCGGGCACGGAAGCGCGGCCGCGGCCGGGGCGTCCCTCTTCGGGAGCGCGCGAACGGATTCTCGCCGCCGGGCTCGAGGTGCTGAAGAGCGACGGCTACGCCGGCCTGACCACCGCGAAGGTGGCCGCGCGGGCGGGCCAGAACAAGGCGCTGATCGGCTACCACTACGGCTCCAAACAGGGCCTCGTGGCGGCGGTCGCCCGCGAGGTCACGGAGCAGATCACGGCCGAGGTGGTCGGGGGGCTGGGCGAGCCGCGCACCGCGGCCGAGCTCGTCGAGGGCTTGGTTGCGGGCATCTGGGGCGTGATCGAGCGCGACGAACGCCTGGGTCGAGTCTATTTCGACCTCGCCTCCCACTCCGTCGTCGAGCCCCCCGTGCGGGAGATGTTTAGCGAGATGAAGGCGAACTTCCGCGCCACCCTGCGCGAGCTCCTCGGCCAGATCGACGACGGCCCGACGCCGCGAGAGCGTGACGCGGTCGCGGTCTACTTGATGGCGGGCGTCGAGGGGCTTGCGCTCGAGCGGCTCGACCGGGGCGAGACTCTCGAGCTGCGCCGGGCGCGCGATCTCTGGACGCGCTCCGCCGCCGCTGCCATCACGGCCTAGTCGTCGCGACGTCGGCGGCTGGCGGTTAGCCCTGCACGAACCGCCACACGCCGCCGTTGAGCGATGTGACGTAGACCCGCTTGCGGGCGTCGACGCCGAAGCTCGACAGGCTCGGGATCTGCGGCAGGCCGCCGACGGCCCCGTCGCCAGTGGCCCCACCCGTACGCGCGACGAGACTGCGGATCTGCCCGCCGCAGAAGTCGCCGTACAGGTAGCGCCCCTCGAGCGACGGCAGGTCCGGGTCACGCACGACATACCCGCCCGTGATCGAGCAGTTGCCCCCGGCGTGCGAATAGGTGTGGATGGGACGGTCGTGACGCGCGGGCGCCGGGCCGTGGCGCATCGCGTTGCCTTCGAAGATGTCCCAGCCGAAGTTCGCCCCGCGCGCCTTGCGCTTGGTCTCGAGGTCTAGCTCCTCGATCGCGTCCTGGCCGACGTCGCCGATCACGATTCGCTTGCGATCGAACGAAAAGCGCCACGGGTTGCGCAGGCCGCGGGCGAAGACCTCGTCGCGGCCCTTCTCTCCGCCCCGGTAGGGATTGCCCTTCGGGATCTTGTACGGCTTGCTCTTGGCGCGGCGAGAGGGGTCGACGCGGAGCAGCTTGCCGAGCAGGCTCTTTTTGTCCTGCGCGTTGTTGGAGGGGTCGCCCGCACCACCTCCGTCGCCGGTGCCGATGTAGAGGTTGCCGTCGGGGCCGAACTGCAGCTGGCCGCCGTTGTGGTTGGCGAACCGCTTGTGCGAGATCTCGAGGATGTCACGGGCGGAGCCCTCGTTCGCCTTCAGCTTCCCGCGCTTTCGTTTGTACGAGACGACCCTGATGTCGCCCTGGTTGTCGGTGAAATAGACGTAGAAGCGCCGCGATCGCTTGTACTTGGGAAACGCGATCGAAAACAGCCCGCGCTCGCCGCAGCACGAGACGCGTCCCTTGATGTTCAGGAAGGCTCCAGACGCACGGTCATCGCCGCGGAGCACGCGCACCGTCCCTGGCTGCTCGACGACGAAGACGACGTCGCCAGCGCCCTTCGGCCCGTGCACGTAGGTCGGGCGGTCGAAGTCCCCGAGGTTGCGAAGCTGGACTCCGCCGCCTCCCGACGCGGTGGGCGCTGCGAGCAGGACCGCTCCGGCGACCGCAGCGATCAGCGTGCCCCCCGCCGATCCTGCACGCCGCTTCAGGTCAGCCTCTCAATCTGTTGCGCAGTCCGCGCGCGCTGAAGAACCGGTAGAGGCGTCGCACGACTCTGCGCTGTCTCGGGCTGTACGGGAACCACAGGAACTCGCGCTTCGGCTGGGGGAGCCGAGGCACGGTCAGCGCCTCCGTCCGGCAGAACTTGCGGATCCCGGCCGGCCCGTGCCGGTGGCCGATGCCCGAGTTCTTCCAGCCGCCCATCGGCAGGCCGAGGAACGAGTAGTTGGTCATGAACAGGTCGTTGACAGACACCGTCCCGGCCTCGAGCCGGCGTGCGATCCGTTCGCCCTCGTCTGCGTCGCCGGCGAAGACGGCGCCCCCGAGCCCGTAGGTGGTGTCGTTCGCCAGGCGCACCGCCTCGTCGACGTCGGCGACCTTCATCACCGGAACCACTGGGCCAAACGTCTCCTGGCGCATCACCTTCATCGAGTGGTCGGCGTCGGCGATCACCGTCGGCTCGTACCAGTCGCCGGGTTGATCCTTGCGCTTGCCTCCGGTGAGAATCCGGGCGCCGGCGCGGCGCGCGTCCTCGACGTGGTCGGAGACGATTTCGATCTGGTTGGGGGAGCTCATCGCGCCGACCTCGGCTGAGTAGGAACGGCCGTCGGCGCCCTGCCGCAGCTTCTCGACGTTCGCCTTCAGCTTGGAGACGAACTGGTCGTAGATCGGCTCCTCGACGTAAACGCGCTCGATCGAAAGGCAGATCTGACCGGTGTTGAGGAGGCCCCCGAAGGCCGCTGCGTTGGCCGCCCGATCGACGTCGGCGTCCTTGGTGACGATCATCGGGTCCTTGCCGCCGAGCTCGAGGCTGACGGGGGTCAACGTGTCCGCCGCTCGCTTCATGACGATCTTGCCGGTTCGCTCGGAGCCGGTGAACTGGATCACGTCGCATTCGTCGATCAGCGCGCCGCCGGTCTCACCGGTGCCGTTGACGACGTCGAAGACGTCGGGGGCGCCGAGCTCGTCCTTCCAAGCTCGCACCAGCTCCATCAGCGTCAGCGGCGTGAACTCGGAGGGCTTGATCACCAGCGCTGAACCGGCGACCAGCGCCGGAATCCCGTCGCCGAGCGAAAGGATCAGCGGGAAGTTCCAGGGGCTGATGACGCCCGCCACGGGGAAGGGCCGGTAGACGACCTTCGCGCGGCGGACGCGGAGCAGCGGCAGATGGGCCGGCACGATCTCGTCGGCGAGCCAGCGCGGCCCTCGATCAGACCAGAAGTTGATCGCGTCGAGCAGGTAGAAGGCCTCGAGCGTTGCGTCGGCGCGGACCTTGCCGGACTCCTCCTGCATGCGGTCGTCGAGTTCGTCCTGGTGATCGAGGATCCAGTCCCGCAGGCTTTCGAGCCAGCGCTTGCGGCCCGCGATCCCCATCGCCTCCCATTCGGGCTGAGCGGCCCGGACGCGCGCAACCACTTCGCGCACCCGTTCCGGCGAGTCGACCGCGATCGTCTCCAGCACGGAGCCGTCGGTGGGCCTTACGACCTCGATCGTCTCGGTCCCCGGCGGAGCGCCGTTCCCCGTCGCGTCGGCGGCGGCGGGTGCGTCGGGCTGAGTCGCGGACTCCATGCTGGCCTCGTCCTCCTCGCTCGGGTTCGCAGACCTTAACCGCCGAGTGGCACGAGCGTGCCGTTAGTCGACGATGCGGTAGACCGGCCCAGCGCCCGACGCGACGTAAACCCTGCGACGGATGCCCTCGCCGAACGAGGTTGGGCTCTCAACGTCCAGACCAGTGGTGCCGTCAGTGCCGCTCGGGTCGTCGGGGTCGAAGGTGCGGATGTCTCCGTTCCCGAGGTCGCTGTAGAGGTACTGGCCGGCCATGCCCTGAAGGGTTCCGTCGCGGACCACGTATCCGCCGATCACAGCTCCGTAGCCGACCCGCTGATACACGTGGACCGGGTCGGTGAAGCCTCCCAGCGGGCAGCTCGGACTGGGGTTTGGGCCGGCCTCGAGACCTTCACGGCAATCCCAGCCGAAGTTGGCACCCTTCGCCGCCGCGAGCGTTTCGTGATCAATCTCCTCCTGGACGCCGCCGCCCACGTCTCCGATCAAGATGTCGTCGGTCTTGCTGTCGAACGAAAACCGCCAGGGATTGCGGAGGCCGAGCGCGTAGATCTCGTCCCTGCCGGCCTCGCCCACGAACGGGTTCGAAGTGGGCGAGCGGTAACCCCGCTTGCGCTTCGGCTTGATCCGCAGCAGCTTGCCAAGCAGGCTGTTGCGATCTTGGGCGTTGTCGCCGGGGTCTCCCTGGCCGCCGCCGTCGCCCGTGCCGATGTAGAGCAGCTTGTCGGGGCCAAACTGAAGCTGGCCGCCATTGTGGTTTCCGGCCCCCGGATGGGGGATCTCGAGTAACTCCCGACGGGACCGCGGCTTCGCCCGCAGCGGGTTCTTCTTTCGCGTTCGAAAGCCGTCGACCTGGTTGTTCCCGTCATTGTTCGTGTAGTAGACGAAGAACCGCCGGTTCTTCCGGTACTTGGGGTGGAACGCGACCGAGAGCAGGCCCTGCTCGCCGCCGAACAGGACCCTGTCGCTGATGTCGAGGAGCGGTTTCGAGAGCTTGTGGCCGCGGCGCAGCACGCGGATCGTGCCGGGCTGCTCGACGACGAACAGGAGCTTGCGCTTGCGCGGGGCGTTGTCGATGTACACCGGCGCCTCGAAGCTGCCGATCTGATCGAGCGCAAGGACGTTCGCGCCGGCGCCCGCGCGGCTGCCGGAATCCCGTCCGGCGAGCGCCAGCAGGCTGGCCGCAACCAGGGCCGAAGCCGCAACGAATAACGTCTTCCGCGAGATAACCCCTCCCATCCGGCGGCAGCCTAACCCGTCAGTTCGAAGCACTCAGTCGGTAAACCGGGCCGTCGAGCGAAGTTGCGTAGATGTGCCCGGCCCTGTCCTCGCCGAACGTGCTCAGCGAGGGAACCTGAACGCCGAGCGCGGTGTCGTCCGTCGCCTCCTCGCCGGGCCGGGCGGTGAAGCTACGCAACTCACCGGCGCAGAAGTCCCCGTAGAGGTAGCGCCCGTAGAGGCTGCGCAGCTCTGGGTCGCGGACCACGTAGCCGCCGGTCACCGAGCAGCCCCCGTCGCGGCCGTAGACCAGCACTGGCGGGATGGCGTCCGGCGCCTCCTGGTCCGGATTGAAGCGCTGCGTGCCCTCGAACGCCGACCAGCCGAAGTTGAGAGGCGGGCCGGATTCGGCGAACTGCCGCCAGGTGACGCCGTCGATCTCCTCGAGTGCGCTCTGCCCCACGTCGCCGATCCAGAGGTCGCGCGTCCTGCGGTCGAACGAGAAGCGCCACGGGTTGCGCAGCCCGAACGCGGCCACCTGTCCGCTCTCGCCGTCGATGTCGATGCGAATGAGCTTGCCGAGCAGGCTGTCGAGGTTCTGCGCGGTGCGCTCGGGGTCGCCGGCGCCGCCGCCGTCTCCCATCCCGAGATAGAGCTCCTCGTCCGGGCCGAACAACAGCAGCCCACCGTTGTGGTTGGAGGCGAAGTCCTCGATCCGCAGCAGCTCCCGCGCGCTGTCGGGGTCCGCCGCCGAGTCGTTCGCACGCTCGTACTCGACCGTCCGCGAGCTGCCGTCGGTTGACGTGTAGTTGACGTAGAACAGGCCCGAGCGCTCGTAGTCGGGCGCGAATGCCATCGACAGCAGCCCCTGCTCGCCGCCGCAGGTGATCAGGTCGGAGACGTCGAGGAACGTCTCGCTTCGGCCGCCGTCGACGCGCACGATCCGCCCGCACTGCTCGACCACGAACAGCGCGCCGTCACCGGACACGGGTTGGGTCACGTAGACGGGCTGGCCGAAGTCGCCGAGCTTCTCGAGCGACACGCCGCCATCGCCGTCGCCGACGGGCGGCTCGCGCCGGTCGCCGGGCGGTTCCTCTGCGGTGGTCGTGGCGGGCTCGGTCGTCGATGTGGTGGTCGCGGCATCGTCGTCGTCCCCGCACCCGGCGACGAGCAGAGCGGCTGTCACGAGCGAGCAGGTGAGGAGGCGTCCCGCCACACGCCGGACGGTACCGGGCGAGCTAAAGCCGTCCTGAACGACTGCAGACCGACGTGGCGCGGCGGACGGGGCTGGGTAGGGAGGTGGTGTCCGGGGCGCGGTTAACTCACCAACCGTCGTCGGCACCCGACGCGTGGGGACTTGGCCCCGATATGCGCGGTCAACCCCCCAACCGCCGTCCGGAGCCGCGACGGGTGGGACTTAGCCGCGGTTACGCCACCCAGCCCGACCGGGTTTCGGCTGGATCCGGCCTACTCGGAGCTCACGGCCCGCATTGGCTGCCCTCGACCACCTTTCCCGCGTCGTTCACGCAGGTCTTGGGCGGCTGGTCGGTGATCGTGACCACGAACTCGCCCTCGACGGGGCTGCCATCGGCCGTCACCGCCTTGGCCTTGCCGTGGAGCCCTGCCGCAAGCTCGTAGTGGACCGTGTAGGTGCCCGACTCGACCGCCGTGACCCGCCAGACGATGTCCTTGGCTTCGCCAGGCGGCAGCGGGCCGAACGAGAAGGTGTCGGTCTGCGCGGCCTCCGCACCCGCCGACGGCGCGTCGTCGAGCTCAGCCGCCTCGAGCCCGGGCTCGAGCAGTTTCGGGTACTCGCTTTCGAGTATCCACACCGGCCGGTTGGGGTCGGCAAGCCCCGGCTGCTCGGAGCGGATGTCGAACGGGCCTCCGGCCTTCTCGTCACCGGTGAAGATCGTGACCGCGAGATCGGGGATCGTCTCCTCGCCGACGTTCTCTACGGCGAGGCGCAGATCGCTCGTCTGAGCCAGCCGTTGCTTGGTCGGGAACCTGGCCGCCGTGACCTCGACCGGGAACTCGCCCTCGGGCTCGTCCACGTCCTGGCGGTCGTCGTCTCCACAGGCGGCGAGGCCGGCCGCAGCCGCGACCGCGAGTGCTGCCAACGCGCGTCGCCTCGCGAGGGGTCGAGATCGACGCGCGCTTGTGGTCTCCTCCCCCAAAGCGCGGGGAACATACCACCGGGGCACGCCTCCGAGGCGCGGTTTTACGCGGCCGAGCAGCCAATTTCTCGCCCTCGCCCCGTGACGGTTGTGGGTGGCGGAGCTCCAACCCATCGAATACTCTTGTCCCGCACGCGACCAGACCGGGTCGCGGGAGGAGCTAGATGGTCAGATCCGTCGCGGACAGGGCATTCCTACCCGCAAAATCACTCTTCGAGCAGGTCGGGAACATGATGATCCTGACCGGCAAGACCATCGTCGCCACGGTCAGGCCCCCGTACCCCTACGGGGGCGAGTTCATCGGCCAGTTCCTGTTCGCGCTCCAGCTCTGCTGGTTCCCGATGCTGATCTCGACCGTCGCCTTCGGCTTCGGCGCTCCCGGGCTTCAGGCCGCCAACTTCCTCTCGCTCTTCGGCGCCCTCGATCGCCTCGGCGGCTTCTTCATCCTCGCCTCGGTGCGCGAGTTCGCGCCGTTCGTGACCGCCGTGGTGGTCGCGGGCGTCGCGGGAACGGCGATCACCGCCGATCTCGGCGCGCGCAAGATCCGTGAGGAGCTCGACGCGCTCCAGGTGCTGGGCGTCGACCCGATCAAGAACCTCGTCGTCCCGCGGTTTTTGAGCCTGATGCTGATCACCGGCCTGCTCGACATCTACGCGCTGCTCTTCGGCATCGCGGGCGGGATCTTCGCCGAGATCGCCTACGGCCAGCCGCTCGGCGGCTTCTTCGCGACCCTGTTCAACAACGCGTCGGTGACCGACTTATGGGGGTCGGTGCTGAAGTGCACCCTGTTCGGGGCGATCATCGCCGTCGTCTGCTCCTACAAAGGGATGAATGCGTCCGGAGGCGCTGAAGGCGTGGGTAGAGCGGTGAACGAAGCGGTGGTGATCGCCTTCCTGGGAGTGTTCGCCTTCAACTACGTCTTCACCCAGACGCTGCTCGCAACCCATCCCGAAATCAGCGTCATCAAATGATCGGCCTGGCAGAGACCCCCCGCCCGCGGACGCGGGAGCAGCATAAAAAGCTCGAGGCGCAGCCGAGGGCACTTGGTTGTCGGCGGGAGCGGAGCAGGCGGGGGATTGATTGATGCCCGGCTGGCTCGCAGTCCCGCGCGATTGGCTCGCCTCGCTCGGCGAGATCGCCCGCTTCTGCGGCCGGGTGATGGCAATCGTCTACTCCGGCCGGGTGATGCGCTTCTTCGGGGAAGCGCTGCGCCAGGCCGGGATCCTGATCCTGGGCTCGACGATCGTCATCTGGGGCCTCGTCTTCATCCTCGGCCTGCAGTGCGGGATCGAGGGCGCCTACTTCAACCGCTCGGTCGGCGCCCCGGCGTACGCCGGCGTGTTCGCCGCTTGGTGCGACCTGCGCGAGGTGATCCCCTACGCCTTCGGCTACATGATGGCGGCGAAGGTCGGGACGGGAATCGTCGCCGAGCTGGGCGCGATGCGGATCTCCGACGAGATCGACGCCCTCGAGGTGATGGGCGTCAACCCGATGGTCTTCCTCTGCGGCACCCGCCTGCTCGGCGCCTGGATGACGCTGCCGTTCATGTACCTGGCGGCGATCGGGGTCGGCTACTTCGCCAGCTACCTCGCGGTGGTCGAGCAGATCGGAGAGGTCTCCGCCGGTGGCTACTTCCTGATCTTCTGGATGTTCCAGAACCCGCCAGACCTCATATTCAGCTTGATAAAGGCCATGTTCATGGCGACTGCCATCGTGCTGGTGGGCTGTTACTACGGCTACACGGCCTCCGGCGGCCCGGTCGGCGTGGGCACGGCGACCGCGAAGTCGATGGTGCTGAACATAGTCTTGGTGCACATCATCGGAATGATGGGAACGCTCGTCTTCTGGGGGGCGAACCCGAGAGCCCCGATAGGTGGGTAGCTACAGTCGAGGGGAGAAGAGTGGCTGACGAGCAGAGAGAAGAACGCGAGGAGCTGGCCGACGAGCAGAGCCGCTTCGGCGACGAGGTAGACCGCGGCGGAGACCACGATGCATACGAGGAGCCGGCCCCCGAGCTGGGCTCGCTGCACAGGGACTACTCGATCCCCGGCGTCAGCCCGTCGGAGCCGAATCCGTACCGCTGGCACACCGGCGAGAAGCGCGACCACGGCGGGGAGGACGCGATCGAGGTCATCGACGTCGTCAAGCAGTTCGGCCGCACGCGCATCCTCAATGGCCTCAACCTCGGCCTTCCGGACGACCAGATCTCGATGGTCCTCGGCCCCTCCGGCACGGGCAAGAGCGTGCTGATCAAGCACATCGTCGGCCTGCTCTACCCGGACTCGGGCGACCTGCTCGTGCACGGCGAGTCGGTCCCCAACATGACCGACGACGAGCTGTTCGAGATGCGCAAGAAGTTTGGCCTGCTGTTCCAGGACGGCGCCCTGTTCGGCTCCATGAACGTCTACGACAACACCGCCTTCCCCCTCCGCCAGCACACCGACAAGAGCGAGGAGGAGATCGGCGAGATCGTCAACCGCCGCCTCAACGAGGTCGGCCTCGCCGAGGCGATGGAGAAGATGCCGAACGAGCTCTCGGGCGGGATGCGCAAGCGGGCCGGCTTCGCCCGCGCGCTGGTCCTCGACCCGGCGATCGTGATGTTCGACGAGCCCGACTCGGGGCTCGACCCCGTGCGCACCGCGCTGCTCTGCGAGCTGATCCGCGAGGTTCACGAGGAGAACGGCGGCTGCTACCTGGTCATCAGCCACGACCTCGGGACCGCGCGGCGGATCGCCGACTTCATCGCCGTGCTGTGGAAGGGCAAGATCGTCGAGTCAGGTCCGTCGGACGAGCTCTTCAACTCCGACAACGCGTTCGTCTCTCAATTCCTCAACGCGGAGACAGAAGGCCCGCTCGCAATGGACTAGCGGGCGGTCGAGGCGGCGCTCGCCGCCCAAGCCGTCCCTAAGCTCCAGGTATTCCAGTCAGGGGCATTCATGCCCCGAACGAGGCATGTGATGTTGGTGGTCTTCTGAAGAACCTGCTCGCACGGATCGCGGGTTGGGCGGTCGAGCGGCCAGCGCCGGTGCTCGCGGCGACGGTGCTGGTGGCGCTGGTGGGCGCCGTCGTGGCGCTCCGGCTCACTCCCGAGGTAGGAACAGACAGCCTGGTCGACTCGGGCTCAGACACGTTCGCGGCCACGGAGGACTTCAAGGAGGAGTTCGGCGACGACGCCGTCGTCGTGTTGGTGCGCGGCGACCTCGAGAGCCTGGTCCTGACCGAGCAGATCAACACGCTGCTGCTCCTCGAGGGCTGCCTCGCCGGCAACTTCCCGAGCGGGGAGACGATCGGCGGCGTCCAGTCTCCCCCGCCGTGCGGGAAGCTTGCGACCAGCAAGCCGGCGAAGGTGGTCTACGGGCCCGCCACGTTCCTCAACCAGGCCGCGGTGCAGGCGAGCCGCGTCCTCCAGGGCCAGTCGGAGGCGGCGATCGCCCAGGCGCAGGCCGCAGCCGGGCAGGCCGCCCGCCGGGCCGAGCGACAGGGTCTGTCGAGGGCCCAGCAGCGCGAGGCCGCGCTCGCGGCGGGGCAGGAGGTGCTGACCCAGTTCCAGCAGCAGCTGCTCCAGCTCGCCACGAAGTACGGGCAGACCGGACTGCCGCGGCTCGAAGACCCGCAGTTCGTCAGCTCGGTGGTGTTCGACTCGCGCGAGCCCGGGCAGCCGAAGTCGCGCTTCGCCTATCTCTTCCCGAGCTCCGACGCGGCCCTGATCTCGGTTCGCCTCCAGCCCGACCTGTCCGACTCCGAGCGCTCCGAGGCGATCGACCTGATTCGTGACGCGGTCGCCGATCCCGCCTTCGAGCTTCGCGAGGCCGACTACGTGGTCAGCGGAGTTCCGGTGGTCACCGACGGCCTCGCCGACGAGATCTCGAACGAGATCTTCATCCTGCTGGCCGTCGCGCTCGCGCTGATGACGATCACGCTGACGCTCGTGTTCGGGCCTCCGCTGCGACTGCTGCCGCTGGCCATCGCTCTCGGCGCCGCGGCGATCGTCTTCGGTGGACTCGCGGCGGTGGGCGGGTCGCTGACGATGGCCGCCGTCGCGGTCCTGCCGGTCCTGATCGGGCTCGCGGTCGACTACGCGATCCAGCTCCACGCTCGCTTCACCGAAGCGGGCCGGGCCGGTTCGTCGCCTCCGCGCGCGGCCGTGGAAGCCGCCGCGAAGGGCGGGCCCGTGATCGGGGTCGCCGCACTTGCGACCGCCGCCGGGTTCCTCGTCTTGCTGCTGTCCCCTATCCCGCAGGTCCGAGGCTTCGGCGTGCTGGTGGTGCTCGGGATCGCGGTTGCCTTCGGCCTCGCCCTGACCGCGGGACTGGCGACACTCTCGTACGTGAGCGCGGAGCGGCCGAGGCGCTGGCTCTCGCGGCCCGGCGGCTCGAACCGACTCGCAGGCGCGACC